>DATGIG010000822.1:0-9572 GCA_035295825.1 Chthonomonadaceae bacterium
GGTGACAAAGAGCAGTAGGACGCCGGTTCCTGCCGCATTACGCAGCGACAGCCCAAAACCGTAGAGCATGATGGGCATAAAGAGGATGCCCCCGCCCAGTCCCATCATCCCGGAGAAGAAGCCGAGGGAGAAGCCGACTGCGGCGATCATCGGTACGGAGACCTGCTTCAACTGCACGTTCGGCAGATCCACAAAGGGCGGGATGCGTACATGGGTGACCAGCGGTCCGGGGATGGTGCGGTCTCCACGGGGCACCGCCCGTCTTCGGGCCAGCCAGGCTTCGCGAAACGTAAACCAGGCGGTGAAGGTAAGCAGGCCGACATAGCCGACGTCCAGCACCACACGCACGGCGGCGACGGGATGCCCGCTTCCGATCCGCCACTCGGCCAGATGGCTAAGATATTCCAGGGTGCGTGTGCCGGCATCCACCCCGATGAGGCTTCCTCCGATCATCAGCAGATCGATGCGCGGCTCCCCCCGCTTTAAACGGCGATACTTGAGGAAGGAGGCCAGGGAGGTGCCACACTGCTGGCAGAGCGAGGAGCCGATAGCGATGACCTCCGGAACCCGGAAGCCGTAGAGCAGTACGGGCATGAGCAGAATGCCACCGCCCACTCCAAACATGCCGGCGATATACCCCACGAACAGCCCCACAAACGCCAGCAACGGCAGCGAAATCAGATGCCCCGCTCCCACATCCACCGACCACATGCCCCGCGCTCCCTTCGCTTCCCGGCAAATGCCTTCGCCATCCCACTATTCGCCCTGACCACCGCAATCCCCTGCTCTCTTCCGGAATGTTGTTGACTACCCGTTTCTGTTGTGCTACCATGGGCTGCCAAGAGAGAAACTCAGGGAGGGGCGCGATGCGACGTGTGGTAAGGATGCTATGGGGGGTGACGATGATGCTATTGGCGAATAGCATAGCCAGGGCGGAGGAGCCGCCGCCGATTCCGGTAGGGCTGGATGCCTATCGCCAGTGGGAGCGCTGGGCGTATCAGCGGATCGGCGTGCGGGCGTATATGCGCAGCACCTACGACAGGACGGGCGGCAACGAATCCGCTGATGCCAGCCATTTCCTCTATCAGCTTGCCGACGACCGCAATGTGACGCTCGATGTGGAGGGCGCGGGCGTGCTCTATTTTGTCCGCACCAACCACTGGCACGGGAGCCCCTGGCACTACACGCTCGACGGCACGGATCATGTGGTCTCCGAGAGCAGCACTGCCGACCCAAACCATCCGGTGGAAGGGTCCACGTTCCTGCCGGAGCCCCTGTTTCCCAATCCGCTCACCTGGACCTGGGCGGCCACCCGGGGAGCCGACCTGATGTGGGTCCCCATGCCCTTCGAGCACTCGCTCCGCCTCGCCTACGAACGGACCCATTATGGCACAGGCTACTACATCTACCACCAGTTTGTGCCGGGCGCGAAACTCTCGCGTCCGCTGCGCACCTGGGATGGGAAGACGCCGCCCGATGCCGATGTGCTTGCCCTGATCGCCCGCGCCGGAACCAATCTGGTCCCGCGTCCTGGTACGCCGGAGGGGCGCAAGGCGCAGATCCGGGAAGAGAAAGGGGAGGCGGCGCTGCCTGTCGGCAACTCCATCACGCTGGCCGACTTGACGCATGCGCCCTCCATGCTGCGCGCCCTGGAGTTCGATGTGCCGCAGAGCCAGGTGCTGGCGTTCGGGCGGGCGCGGCTGAGGGTCACCTGGGACGAACGGCGCGAACCCTCCATCGATGCGCCGCTCGCGCTCTTCTATGGCGCGGGAACCCTCTACAATCGGGACGGGCGCGAGTACCTGGTCAAAGGCTTTCCGATGTTCATTCGCTTTACCGGGGGCCGGGTGCATCTGGCCTGCTTCTTCCCCATGCCCTACTTCCGCAAGGCGCACATCGAGCTGGTGAATATGGGGAGTGACCCCCTTTCCGACATTCGCTGGAGCGTCCGGACTGCGCCCTACAGAGGCCCTGCGCATCAGGTCGCGTACTTCCACGCCACGTATCGGGACCACCCGCACCCGGAGTTGGGCCACGATCTGACGCTGCTGGACACCCGCTCCGCGGAGGGCGGCGGCGACTGGTCCGGGCACCTTGCAGGCACCTCCTGGATCTTCTCGCACAATGCCAACCTGAGCACCCTCGAAGGCGATCCTCGCTTCTTCTTCGATGACAGCCAGACCCCGCAGGCGCAGGGGACGGGGACGGAGGAGTGGGGCGGCGGCGGCGACTACTGGGGAGGGCGTAACATGACCCTGCCGTTTGCAGGCCACCCCTGCGGCGCGGTGAGCCCGAAGGAGGCGAAGAGCGAGGAGGATAAGATCGAGTCGGCCTACCGGTTCCTGCTGGCCGACCTGATGCCCTTCGGCAAGAATGCTCGCATCTGCCTGGAGCATGGCGGCATCAACGAGTCTACCGAACGCTACGAGACCGTCACCTACTGGTACGGCGCCCCTTCGCCCACACTGGTGCAGACCGATGAGCTGTCCCTCGGTGATCCGGAAAGTGAGCGGGCGCACGCCTATCGCTCGCCGCAGGCGTCGGAGCCTTATGAGCTGAAGTCGCGCTACGAGTGGGGAGTGGATCACCTGGGAGAGCGGGAGATCTTTCCGGCGCAGACCGACCGGGGCCGCACCACCAAAGGCACGTCCGAGTTTACGCTGAAGTTGACGCCGCAAAACATCGGCGTGATGCTACGGCGGAAGCTGGACTATGCCTATCCCAATCAGCGTGCCGAGGTCTCCGTTGCCGCCGTCGGACCGGGGGAACTGGACTGGAAATCCGCCGGGATCTGGTATCTGGCGGGGGCGAACACCTGCGTCTTCTCCAACCCTCGCGAGGAGCTGGGCGCGACCCAGCATATCGTGCAGACCTCGAACCGGCGCTTCCGAGACGATGAGTTCCTGATCCCCCGCGCGCTGACGCAGGGCCGTGACGCCATTCGGGTCCGCATCCGATTTACCCCCGTCTCCATCCCGCTCTTCCCTGGAGCGGCTCTGCCCGAACTCGCCTGGAGCGAGATGCGCTACACGGCGTACTGCTACATCCTCCCACGCTCCCCGGAATAGGTTATTGCTTATGCAGTTTGAAGCGTTGGAAGTCCGCTTCCCTCACTTGCGTCCAGCGCAACGACACGGCGTGGCCGTCCGCCATGAGATAGTTCCCGACATCGGAGTGTCCCCGCGCCGCGACGTTATGCCGGTCTGCATAGACGGAAGCGCAGGGGGGGAAGCGGTCGGCGGCGTCCATGGCGGGAGCATGGCGTCCGGGTAGGTCAGCGCTGTCACAGCCGATGAGGATGGCTTTCCAGTTGGACCCTAAGACGGCATTGCTCAGTTGTCCGTCCAGTAGGCTATCCCGGTAGCCCCAATTCTCCACCATCGCGATGGTTTGAGCTGGATTATCGGTGGCCGCGAGAAGATGCCCAATAACTCCCGTGTTGCGGTCGTACCGTTTCTGTTCCCATTGCATGTACTCCCATATGCCGGCGCTCCGGTTCGGTCCAGCCGCCGTTGCAGACTGTTCGGTGACGATGGGGCCGGACAATGCATAGGATCGTTTCAAGAGCTTGCCTTTGTAGTGTCCATCCCACAGTTCATTCTCCTGGCGCGGTACATCGTCTTCCGGACAGGCATAGACCGCTTCGTGAGCTACAAAAGGCGCGAGCTGGAACGTATAGGGCGCTTCCGGGGTTTCGGTTCCAGCGATGGCCCCTCCGTTGATAGCAGGGATTTGGATGATAGCGGGCCAGCGTTGGTCATAGTCTTGCGCATACAGCGCAAGGGCTTGACCCAGTTGCTGGTAATTGGAGAGGCAGCGACGCGTATTGGACGACTCCTGGTATTGGTGTAGCGCCCATACCAGCAGAAGCAGCGCGCTGCCGGTTACCAGAACGGGCAACAACAGACGTATATCCAGCTTTTTGCGAAGATCGGAGAGTTTTGGGTAGAGCGACTTCCACACTTTAGCATCCATTGGAAGGTGCGATAAAGCGATCTTATCGCACCTTCGGTCGAAATGAGCGTTCTTATGAGTTTGGAACATGAAGCTTAGCTCTGCAGTGGCGGCGGCGGCGGCGGTGGGGTGGCGCACTTGCATATCGGCACACCGTTCGGATCGCATCCGCAGACCGGCATGAGCGGGCTATTGCAGTTGATGCTGCAAGAACCACCGCTACAATCCGCTCGGCAATGCTGGGCCGTTGTCGCCCAGGAGTAAGTAGCGATAGACGCTCCTAGAATCGTCCAGAACGCGGCAAGACCGGCCACTATTCTGCCCTGTTTGCTTCCCATGATTTTCACCTCCTTTTTCGTGGAATATTGGCGCATGCGCGCCAAACCGTGTCGCACATCCCGCATGCCTCAAGACGCGGGCTTGGTGCGTTTGAAGAGCCAGAAATCTCTATCGCGTACTTGAGACCAGGTCATGCGCTTGACATGACCATCCAGCAAGCCATAGACGCCTCCTTGCTGATGTCCTCGCGCCGGAAGGAAGGCGGGGTCGGCATAGTACTGGATACAGGGAGCAAACTGGTCGTCCAAGTTTCGCGGCGGGTTGTTACGACCAGGAAGCGCCCAGGTCTCACACGCGTAGATATAGGCCCCCTGTTGCGAACCGATGACATTGTTGTTGCCTGCTGCCTTGGCTCCCTGTTGCGCCCCCCAGTTTTCCGAGAGGCCAATGGTATTCGCTGCATCTTGAAGCTCGGAGAGCGCCACGCCGGCAAACGTAACGATGCCCGCGTTGGGGTCGAGCGATCCGCCCTGCAGCGTGGTCAGGCTCGAGGAGATGGCATACGAGCGCTTGAGCAGCTTGTCCCGGAAGCTGCCGTCCCAGAGCAGGTCGTCCACGCGCAGTACGCTATCTTCCGGACAGACATACACGGCATAGTTTTTCAAGTAGGAAGCCAGAAACACTTCGTAAGGTGTTTCGGCGAATTCATTGCCGCCATGGATCGGCGGCACGGACTGCGAAGAGAAAAAGTGCTCATCGTAATCCCCGGTATAGAGAGCCAGGGCTTGTAATATCTGTTTTTGATTGGAGAGGCAGGCTGCTTCACGCGCCTTACTTCGTGCGCTGGCGAAGACGGGAAAAAGCAGTCCCGCCAGAATAGCAATAATAGCGATAACAATGAGAAGTTCGATCAGGGTAAAGCCCTCGGATGCTCCGGATCGGAGGCTATGTCTGAGCATGAAACACCTCGATTTCGGGATGGAAGACGTGCCAATCAGGCAGGCATACGGCGGGTCTCGCCGGAACAGGTCATAAAGGGCAGGGTACGGAGCGGTGGACGCTCATCTAAGGCGGCATGCACAGGCCATACACGGGAATGCTCACGTTTTCCGGCTCCGTTTTCCCGTTTACCGCCATATGAACAGATATTTTGGCGTCAATGGAAGCTCCTGCCATACAGTCCTTTACCGCCAGATGAAGGTCATAGCCATCCGCCACACGCTGCGGGGGGCCGACCACTTGCAAGGCTTCGGAGGGTGTGATAGTGATCTGATGGATAGTAAAGGGCTTGCCATAGGGCGAGCGCAGCGAGAGCGTCGTTGTGGCCTGGGTCGGGCTGTCGAACACCCCCAGGGAGAGCGCTTCGGGGCTTGCGACAACGTAGGGCAGCGTCTGCCCAACAATCTGCGTGGTAACCCTGGGCATGAGCGGATCCTCTGTGACAAATGTCACCCTCTCCGCGAAGGGCCCTGGAGTGCTTCTGGGGAGTATGCGTAATTGGGCTTGGGCTCCGGACGCAGCAGGGAGGATGGTGATGTCCAGCGACCTGGGGTCGTAAAGCGTTTCAAGCACATGCGTGGGCTTTTCGTTACGCGATTGCAGGGGAAACGATAAGAGCTTCTCCTGCCCTATATAGAGGTCTCCCGTCTTCACGACCGGCGGAGAGAGATCCACAAGGCTGCCGTAAGCTTTCAGGGTGATCGGGTCCAGATAACCGTCCAGATAGATGTCCGAACCGCAAACCCAAACCTTCCCTTTGCTGTCGGGCTTGACGCTGAAGTAGACACGGGTCTCACCATGAGAGGGGATATCGCGGCTTTCAAAAGAGAGCGTCGCGCCAGGGCTGCTGACGAATTGGGCGATATGTACGGGATGGCTGGTTGTATTATAGAGCTTCGTCTGGTGCTGGCGGCTCTCGCCGCGCGCCAAGACACCATCCTGCCACAAATTGTTGCGGACTCCTACAGGAACCTGAGCGTGGTGAAAGGTGTTGACGGCGATATAGGCGGCAAGTGCGAGCGGAGCGGTCAGCAGGGCAGGCAACAGCATATTCAATTTGGAAGGTGCCGACATCGGAATACTCCTTTTATCCTATTCGAAGAGCATTATAAGATGAGATCGCAGTGGCCGCTTCTTTCATCGGAATAGGGCTGCGCTGCCTTATCTAGAATCCACTTATGGAGAGCGGGGTCCCAGCGGAACCAGAGGTACATCGGGAAGACCGGATCGTTACCTTGATGTTCTGTCACAAACGTGAGGAAGGCGAATTTGGTTGTACCCTGCGCTGGTGCGAAGAAATGGTTGTCTTGAAACAGACGAATAGAGGCTCTCCCGGCAATCGATGCAACAGATGTATCCTGATCGTCTCGGGTTGGCTCTCCCATGCGCTCGAAGATATCCAGGTGAGCGTCGGAGAGCTGGACCCCCTTCCATACCCCTCTCTCGGCATAACGCGCTTCCCACCAGGTCTGTAGCGTCACCCAGTTGTCGGTGGGAGGCCAGGGGTGCGACTGATGGTAGAGGGCTTTCGCGACGGTAGGCAAGTGTTCCGGATCGTGGAAGATACCTACGGAAGCGATGCCCGCCGCCCAGACTGCAGAAGGCTTGCCTTGCCGGGCGAGGATGGACATTTTGAATGCCTGAAAGTCGTGATTCTCATAGATGGTCAGCATATCACCGATAGATTCCATCAGTTGCGTATATTCGTCTTTTGAGAGGTGCGTATGCAGGGTTATGGGAAAGCGTTTTGCGATCTTCCGATTGGCGTCCGCCTCTCCCAGCGGTTCAAAGGCGTAATGGTTTGGTGCTGAAGCGGGCGCAGCAGGAGTTACAGGAGTTGCAGGAGGCAGCTCCGGTGCAATTCGCGCCGAACGCGACTGGTTGATATAGATTACCAAGATCACGATGACAAGGGCAATGGAGATAATGGACTGAATGGCAGTGCTCTTTTTCACGACAGCCTCCCTCGTATCTGAGTTGGATGCAAACCTTAGAATAGGCTCCAGGCGCGCCGGACGGAATCGCCCGATGGAAACAGGCCCAAGGGCTGACCGAGGTCTCCAGGATGCCGGATCGGTAGCGGCCTATCCCTTGGTATAGTCTGCGACGGCGGCAGGAGGGTTCGGATCCGAAAGGCAAGGGTCCGGTCTCCTGTTGCGTTGTAGTTGGTACTGGAATCTCAGTATCAGAAGCGTCAGGCCAAGGAGGCCCGCATCGAGTAGTGCCGATGGAATGGGATCGATTTTGAAAAGGGGCCCAAAGCAACTGCAGGGCACTTCGATATGTTGAACCTGTCTCCAGATCGAATAGAAGAGAAAGGCGGGAAGAAGCATCAGCAGGACATACAGGGCTTGTGTGCGCAACGAGGGGATCAGCAGGCCGATTCCGGCGGTTAACTCCATCACGATGATAAGGATGGAGACGAAGGGCGCGAGGGAGAGGGAGACTAAACCCGAAGCGGTGAGGGTACCGACAAATTGGCTCAACTGCAGCCATTTGGCGCATGCAGCGAAGAGGAAGGTAACGGCGAGAATATTCCGTCCAATCAGAATGTATATAGGCTCAGCAACTTTCGTCTTCATAGCTAAATACACCTTGCCGGAGACAGAAACCATAAATCAAGCACCTGGGCTTGATGCTCCTCTGGGAGCGACCGAACACAATTTGGCTCGGGGGATGCGTGATTGCAAGCGTACAGCCAGATACGCGAGATAGGTGACTTCGGCACGTTGAAGTCGAGAATCACAAAACCAATATAACATATGCTAGCAGGGTTGTCAACGGAAAAATAGCAATTTTGGAGAAATTTTTTTTGCACACTTACTTGATAATTTTAGTTTCGAGCGGGCGAAAGTGGGAAACTCCGGAGCGCTCCACAGAAACCGGAAACTGTGTCCAAATAATCGGGTTCAGCCGAACAGGCGGCTTCCCAAGTGTTGCACCCGGCGTTGTAAGAACGCCGGGTGCAACATTTTGAACCTCGAAAGAGGGAGGCTAGATGCCAAGGGCGCTGCGCATATAGTCCCGGCTGATGGTGGCGGCCTCCAGGGTGTCCAGTTCCGTATGGTCCTGCTCCGCGACGATCCAGGTCGCCCCGATCTGTTTGGCGGCGGCGAAGGCTCCCTTCAGATCCACCTCACCTCGCCCCAGTTCCGCAAAGACAGGACGCGTGATGCCGTCGTCATTCGTCTGCTTGGTCCCGTCCTTGAAGTGGAAGTAACCGGCACGGTCGGCATGCTGGAGAATGAAGGCGGCGGGATCCTTCGAGCCGAACCAGACCCAGTAGACATCGATGTTGAATTTCACCAGGGCCGGGTCGGTCTCGGCGCTCAGGATCTCCATCCCGTTGACCCCGCCCAGATCGTCGAACTCCCAGGCATGGTTATGATAGTGGAAGGTGAGGCCCTCCTCGGCCAACCGCTTCCCGATCTCGTTGAAGCGCTTCGCCGAAGTCTTGTAGCCCTCCGCCGTTTTGGAATCCGCCACGCCGGAGCACATCAAGTTGGTCACTCCCAGAGAGCGGGCGTAAGCGATGTGCGGGGTGAGCTTCTCATCGGTGGCGTACTCGCCGTAGCCGAAATGCGCCCCGGAGACTTGCAGATGGTTTTCTGCCAGCAGGCGGCGCGCCATCTCTTCGCCATAGCTTGCGAACAGATTGCCCGCCTCGATGGCGGGAAAGCCCGCCTTCGCAACGTCGTGCAGGACGCCAGCAATGTCGTCGCGAATGCGCTGACCGAAAACAATAAGCTGAATGGATGCCGTCGGTTGTGCCACGAAGTGATTCTCCTTTGAAAGTGCAGTCTCTACCGGAGCATAGCATTCTCCTGCACCTTTCCAAAACCCTGCACAAAATTAAATCCCCTCATCCCCCGACCCGCCCGCTCTACCGCTTTGCGGAGGCAAGCGGTAGAGCGGGTCGGGGTTGGGGTGAGGGATCTATGGCAGAATGCGCACCTTCGATAATGCGCCGTAGGCATCCGCCTGCGACAGATCGTGCATGTGGACAAGCCAGCCGAGGATCTCCCTGGTCTCGTTCGGCTCGAACTGAAGATCGCCGGATACCATCAGGTGCGGCCCCTCATCGCCGAAGTCCTCCACATCGGTATGCCCATGCGGATCGGTGGCAACCACCAGGAGGGAGTCACCCGTCGCCGGGTTCTCGACAGCGCTCCAGCCATCGCTGCGGGCATCCATGGCAAATCCGCCCCGTATCCGGTAGCGTCGCTCCTCTTTGTTGAGCCAGTGCGCCACGACCTTCTCGCGCGCTCCGCCCGGCTGGACCCAGACGGCGATGCCGCCGGGACCGGGAGTGTGCATCTTCGCCGTGTTGCGGTTCGTCC
>DATGIG010000823.1:0-3387 GCA_035295825.1 Chthonomonadaceae bacterium
ATCAAAGGGGCGCCGCGCTATCTGAGCGATGCCGTTTCCGGACTTGTCGATCACCGCATTATCAAGCCCAACACCGGGAGCATCAATGACCTCCTCTCCGGTCCGGACAATGGCTTTCACACTCCCGATTACCCCGACTACCATCCCCGTCCGCATTCGCTGCGCTGGGTCTGCTCCGGAACCACGACGGACGCCGGAGGGGCGTTCACGCTCAACGATCTGACGACGGGCGAATATCTGCTGGTCTGCACCCTGCCCCCCGACCTATCGCCAACGCCCCCCTCCGACCCCGCCCTCCGCGTGGACCATGGTCCTTCGATCCTCACCCTCGACACCGACAGGCCGAAAGTGGACCTGGGGACGATCTCCCTCTCCTACACGCACTAACGCCCCCACCCCAATAAAAGGGAAAAGCAGAAAACCTGGAAAGCAGGAACCCAGGAAGCCAAGAGACCAGGAAAAATACAATTACCGAATGTACCTATGAGATACAGATTATGTGTATTCCTTCCTGGGTTCCTGCTTCTCTGCTTCCTTCTCCTGGGTTCGTTCTTTACACCGGCAGCGGGAGGATGCGGACGCGGCGCTGCGGCTCGACGCCGACGCTCTCCGACGTGAGCTGGTAGCGCTCGACGAGTTGGTGCTGCAGGCGGCGCGTATAGGAGTTCGCCGGGCTTAACTCGATGGCCTCGTTGGTCTGCTTCACCTGGTCGATCGCCTCCTGGGTCTCCCACAGCGCGTCCTCCATGGCCTCCTCTTCACTCTCCGGCGCGGGCTTGAGGCCGAAGATCTCCCGGATGCAGTTGGCGATCTGGGCGTAGGTATTGCTGCGGACGACGTAGATGGGCAGGCGCTTCTGGTTCGCCTCGCGCATCTTCCCCGGCTCGCGCTTGTAGGTCGCCTTCAGGGCGATCACCACGTCGGCGTCGCTGACATCGCGGGCGATATAGGCGGGCAGATGGCCCTCCGCGATGGCGCGATCCAGGCGGCTGCGGCTGACGCCGTAGGGAAAGATCCGCACGGTCGTCGGCAGGGCGCGAGGCGGCGTAGTATTGACCGGGCTGTTTATCGTAGCGGCGGCACGCGGGGTGAGCCGGGGCCCGCCCGCTCCGATTTCCGCGTCCTCCTCCTCCTCCTTCCCAGCCGGTTCCGGACGGGCGGAACCGGTACGCGTCTCCTTCTCACGGACGGATTTATGGTTGCGCTCTCCGGTCTCGTGCGTCTCCACGCGTCCATTGCGGGTGTTGCGATAGTCCGTTCGGTCGGGCAGTTCGCGGATGCCATGCGATTCGTCCGCCTTCTGGATCACCTCGATCTCGCCGCTCTCGTTGCGGATGCGGATCTCGGGGCGGGGAGGCGTGCCGCGCAGGAGCTTGTCCACGGTCCGCTCGACGTCCAGGTGTAGGGCCAGTTTGTCCACCTCCATGATCTCGATGACCACGTCGAAGGTGGGCGGGGCCTTGCGCTCCAGCACGGTCTTCTGGGTCCCGCGCCGCTTCGCCTCGTCGTCGGAGAGCGTCACGGCATGGATGCCGCCGACGAGATCGGAGAGCGTAGGGTTCATCATCAGGTTTTCCAGGCTGTTGCCGTGGGCGGTGCCGACCAGTTGGACGCCGCGCTCGGCGATGGTGCGGGCGGCGAACGCCTCCTGCTCGGTGCCGATCTCGTCGATGACGATGACCTCCGGCATGTGGTTCTCCACGGCCTCGATCATCACATGGTGCTGGTCTTCGGGCGTGGCGACCTGCATGCGCCGGGCGCGCCCGATGGCGGGATGCGGGATATCGCCGTCGCCGGCGATCTCATTGCTGGTATCCACGATGACGACGCGCTTCTTCAGCTCTTCGGAGAGGATGCGGGCCACTTCGCGGAGCTTGGTGGTTTTGCCTCTGCCGGGCCGGCCCAGCATCAGGATGCTCTTGCCGCTCTCGACCACGTCCTGGATGATGTCTATGGTGCCATAGACGGCGCGGCCGATACGGCAGGTGAGGCCGACGATCTTGCCCTGCCGGTTGCGAATGGCGGAGATGCGGTGCAGGGTCCGCTCGATCCCGGCGCGGTTATCTTTCCCGAACGCGCCGACGCGTCCGGTGACATACTCAATATCCTCCGCCGTAATGGGCAGGATGCCCAGTTCCAGCGCGCGCTCGGCGAAGCGCGCCTCGGGAATGCGTCCCAGGTCCATGACGATTTCGAGCAGGTCTTCCAGGTTGTCTTCCTGTTCGAGATAGGTACGGAGGGGCGGCGGCAGCACATCCAGCAGTTGGGACAGATTGTCGGTGATGCGCAATTGGTGCGCGGTGAGCGGCGGCTGGGGCGTGGTTTCCGTGATGGGCGGCAAAGCGACATTGCCGGACGTTGGTACCGTAGGAACAATCAGACGGGATGTCATCGGTTGCATGTTTATCAAGGGCTCAGGCCACTCCTTCTTGCGACGGTGCGCAAGGACGGCGGGCGGCGGGCCGGATAGCGGCAGGCTTAGGGCGGAAGGCAGTCGGCAATGCGCGAAGGCGTTCTCGCGTGCTGCGTTCCGCCGCCTGCGGTCAGCCATCAGAACAGGCGCCCGCAGACGATAAGTGCGCGGCGCGGCCCCGCTTCCGGCGGGCACACGCCTGTCGCGCACGCCCGGCCAAAGGGCGTTTTGCGCGACGGAAGGACTGCAGGCTTCGCCTGCGTCACTGCACATACATTGCTGTACACCTATCAAGACCGATTTTAAGCGCAGAAAGTTTCCGCACCTATACTATAGTTGATATCGGCGATTTTGACAAGTACATCTAGCGTATTTTTTTCATTTTACCCATAGATTTAGGGAATTCTGGCCCCCACCCCCAACCCCATCCCCCATAAATGGGAGAGGGGAGACTCTATGCTGAAAGGTTGTTCGATATCTACAGATGGAGAAAAATGTATTCCCTTTATCGTTTTTTTACATTCCACCAAGCTTCCAAGTTTCAGTCCCCCCTCTCCCATTCATGGGGGATGGGGTTGGGGGTGGGGCCAAACCGGAACCACTCTTTATCGCCTGGAGCCAGGCGTATGGCAAATGGGCGCGGGATCGTTCTCAGCCGGACAGACTGCTCGACCTGGGAACGCGGATGCGGACCGACCTGCCGCAGGTCGCGGAGTTCCTCCATACCCTCATCGAGGAGGAAGCCTTGACGCCGCTGCGGGTCGTGTTCGCCATCGAGCGGATAGCAGAGTTGACCCATTCCCGCGATGGGTATGCGCGGTTGGGGCAGCAGGGGATGGCGCAGGAGGCGCAAGCACTTCTGAACCAGATCATGGGGTAGTTTTGTACACGTGTGGACGGAAACCTTTGTGGACTGCGTTGTATCCACGAAGTTAAAACCTCGTTCTGATACCCAAAGTCCGCCTTCGCGGACT
>DATGIG010000824.1:0-5363 GCA_035295825.1 Chthonomonadaceae bacterium
GTCTCCAGAAGCGCGTCCTTGATGGCTTCCTTGACGGCGGACTTGACGAGATGGGCCGAAATCGTGGGAGACAGGCGGGGGACGTCCAAATCCGTCTCCCACTCCAGTTCGGTACTTTCCAGGGGGAGCTTGGTAGATTTCTGGGCGCTGCCCTTCTCCCAATCCTCCTCGAACGTCTGCACGACCTGTTGGGCGATGACAGGATCGTCCACAATAAGGCCCACTTCGCGGCGTACATCCAGCTCCAAGGAGCGCAGGCTCTGGCTTCCGAGAAACAACTGTTCGCCATCCCGCACGATCACCTGAGCATGCAGACGCATAGGCGGCTTCACCACTTTGACGCCGACCGCGCGCTTGCCTGTCGCGCCGATCACACGGACCTCTACGCCGGCGCGTACCTTGGCTGCCAGCAACCGCATCATCTCGGGGTCGGAGAGCTTGCCATCGTAGATCAGAAGCTGTTTCTGTGCGGCGGACAGCATGGCGTGCAGTTGTTTCCGGGCATTGCCGGGGCTGACGATAAACTGATCGCACTCCGGCAGGTAATTCTGGCGCGTCGTATCGGCATGAAACAGCCGTTCAGCCTCCTGTATCCAGACCTCATCCTCCGAGAGGATGCCGAAACAGCGGCTGCGCTCGATGTCCAGGTAGGTATAGTTGAAGCCCAGCATATACAGCATCTTCCCATCGATGATCATAAGCTTGTCATGGTAGCGGACCAGATCGGTTGCCGTGCGGGTCACGGTAATCCCATCGGCTAAGAGCCGCATCTCCAGATTGCGCAGCATCTTCTCTCCGCCCTGCCCGGAACTGGTATACGCCACCAGGGCATGCACGAAGACTCCTCTTCTGGCCGCACGCTTCAGAGCCATCTCTATATCGCCCCGGTCGAAACGAAAGATCACGATATGGATGTACTCCTTCGCCTGGTTGATCCCTTCGATGAGAGCCTCGACTCCGGCTCCCGGTTGTATAAGAAGTTGTGTTGTGGACAAGATTGCTTCCTCTATTCAATTTTCATATGATGGTTTCACATGCGAACTGATGATCTCATGGCGGATCATTAGTGAACTTTAGTATGGTCGGAAGACGGGCGGAAAGCAGAAACTGTTCCAGGCGCACGGCAAGCGATTGGCGGCGTTATGCGCCGGGCCGTTCGCCATGTCCCGAGCGTGCGCAGCAAAGGACACGGCGCATTCGGGAGGAACAAATCCTCCTTGTCCCCGTCTTCTCATTGCCATCCGAAAAGGAGGTAGAGGAGAATAGCGATTTATGAAGGGCGGCTTAGAGATAAGGGAAGAGGAGGCGCGCGTGACGCAGGAGTGGCAGCCCCACGCCGGCGTTCATGTTGTTTTTTATGCCCAACCAGGGTCCAACGCAATAAAATATGCTCCGGAGGAGCTGCGCAATGCCGAAGGGGTGGCGGAGGCGTTGCGGAAATTATTGACGCCGGAAGAGGCGCGGATGGGCAAGCCGGTAGATATTTACCTTACCGACGCGCCCAACCTGACGCCGGAGGACATCCTGCGATCCGTGCCGCCTGTCTCCGCAGGAGATGCAGGGCAGGAGAAGCCAGGGTGCGCCTCCCCGATCCTCTGCAGAGTACCCGCACAGAGCCGGCTGGAGCCGTTGGCCGTCTCTCTCACGCGCTGCCTGCTGCACCGCTGGTTCGGGGAGCACGCCGTTGCGGTAGCGGCGTTCGTGGAGGGCATCGCCGGGGTAGCCGCCGCCCAATCCGGCGTCGGGCCTACCATCGAAGAGGCGGATCAGTGGGTGCGCGCCGAATTGGAGGCAGGCCGAACGGTCTCGGTTACCGCACAAAAGCGGGAGAAGCGGGAGAAGAAGAAGGGGCTGGAGACGGCAACGCCCAGAGATTACAACGCGGCGGCGACCTCCTTCGTCGCTTTTTTGGTGGCGAACTCCGGACCGGCGGAACTGCGCCACTATCTGAGCATTTACGACCCCGACCGGCAGGACCAGGCTGCCATTGAAGCCTATCACCATCCGCTCGCCGTGCTGGAGGAGGAGTGGCTGTCGCGATTACAGCACCATGCCAACACCGGAGATGCGCTCCGCACGTTCCTCCGCCAGATCCTGCCCCTGCTCAAACCTTATGGGTGGAAACAGATTGAAATCTTCGTGTACCTTCTTCTGGCGGCGGGCTACAACATCGTCCAGCCCTATGCGATCAAGACCGTCATCGACCGCCTCACGGCGGTAACGCATATCTCTCTGGGTGCGGCGGCGGGGCAGCTCTTCTTAAAGATCCTTGCGCCCTTCCTGCTGCTGCTGCTGGGCATCTATGTTTTGAATGGACTGGTGTCGCTGCGCCGGGCCTATACCGTGAACTGGCTGAACCAGAATGTACTCAATACCCTTCAGATCCGGATGTATTCGCATCTGCAGCGGCTGGCGCACAACTTCTACCTCAAAGCCAAGATAGGAGACCTGATGGCGCGCCTGAACGACGACCTGGACAATGTGCAGTCGGCGCTGGCGCAGGTCACCAACAAGGCGCTCTACCAGAGCTTTACCGCTATTGGGGCGGTGACGGCGCTCTGCATGCTGACCCGCAAAAGCCCGACGCTGGCCATCCCGATCCTCTGCATCATCCCTCTGTTCGCCATCAACTACGCCGCACTGCGCAAGCGGAACAAGCAGGCCAGCCGCGAACAGCGCCGCCGCATCGGCCAGGCCATGGCCGACGTGCAGCAGCACCTCTCCGCACATGCCCTGATCAAAGCCTTCCGCCTGGAGGAGCAGACTATCTCGGACTACCGGAGCCGGGTACAGGCGCTCCAGAAGTCGAAGCTGCGCCTGGCGCTGCTGAGCGCTATGACCGATCTGAGCGAAGATATGACGACCGCGCTGGCCCAACTGATCATCTTCGGTGTGGGCGGCTACCTGGTGCTGCGCGACGGCAACAAGGGATTGGGCGTGGGCGACATCTCGGCGCTGCTGGTGCTGGTGAAGTCGATTTTCAGTCCCATCGCCTCCCTGGCCGGCATCGGCCAGACGCTGCAGCAGGCGACCGGCGCGATGGAGCGGGTCTCCGAACTGTTCAACGAACCGATCACTATCGCCGACAAGCCGGATGCGATAGCGCTGCCGCCGATCACGCATGAGATCCGATTGGAAAATGTCACCTTTCGCTATGGCGGGGACCGCCCGGCCCTGCGCGACCTCTCGCTGACGATCCCGGCGGGTGCGCATGTCGCCATTGTCGGGCTCTCCGGCTCCGGCAAGAGCTCCACGGTCAACCTGCTGCTCCGCTTCTGGGACCCGGAAGAGGGGCGGGTGCTCTTCGACGGCCACGACCTGCGCGACGTGACCCTCGCATCGCTGCGCGATCAGATCGGGTTGGTCTTCCAGGAGACCTTTATTTTCGACACCACGCTGCGCGAGAACATCGCCCTGGGCCGACCGGGCGCGACCGACGTGGAGATCGCGGCGGCGGCAAAGGCGGCTCAACTCGACCGCTTTATCGAGACGCTGCCTGCCGGGTACGATACGATCCCCGGCGAGAACGGCGCGCGCCTGAGCGTCGGGCAGAAGCAGCGGATCGCCATTGCTCGGGTCTTCCTGCGCAATCCGAGCATCCTCATTCTGGATGAGGCCACCAGTGCATTGGATATGCAGACGGAAGCGGGCGTGCTGGAGACGCTGGGAGAGCTGGCGAAGGGGCGCACGACCATCAGCGTCACTCACCGGATCGCTCAGGCCGCCGCCGCCGATCTGATCTTTGTGCTCGATACGGGCCGCCTTGTGGAGCAGGGAACCCATGAGGCGTTGTTGAGGGCTGGCGGTCTGTATCGGAAACTCTATGATGAGGCGACAGGGTTCGCCGTGCATGAAGCACAGGGTCGGCAGGAAGACCTGCTCCTCCAGGCCGCCGTACAGGCCGCCTGAATAAATTTTGTCGTAAGGAGACGATGATTCCGGCGCGATCCAGGGCGTCACCGCAAAGAATATGCCCGGATCCAGGTGTTTCTCCAGAAGGTCCTTGCGGGAGCCTGAGATCGCCGTCAGGCGATTTCGAGGACAGGATCGCCCAGCGTTTCCCACCTCGGCGTGATGCCCAGGCCCGGCTGTGTACTCGCGGCCATGCGCCCGTTCACACGCCGGGGCGCGCCCTCCGCCGTGCTCACGGTCACGTAGCTGTTGAAATCGGTGCAGGTGAACAGGAACTCCGGCGGGGTGCTGTGCGCCAGGTGGGCGATGGCTGCCGTGGTGATGTCGCCCCCCCAACTGTCTTCCAGCGTCATGGCGATGCCCATCGAGATGCACAGGTCGCGCGCCTGCCGGGTCTTCGTTAGCCCGCCCAGCTTGCCGATCTTCAGGTTCACCACGTCCATCGCCAGATCGGCCTTAGCGCGCAGCAGCATATCGAGCGCGTCTATGTTCTCATCCAGCACAAAGGGGTGGTCGCAGTGGCGGCGGACGGAGAGGCACTCCTCGTAGGTGAGGCAGGGCTGCTCGATATAGACGTCCACATCGCGCACGGCCCGCACCACCCGCATGGCCTCATGGGGCAGCCAGCCGGTATTGGCGTCCGCCACCAGGCGGTCGCCGGGCAGCAACTGGGCGGCCACGGCGCGGATACGTTCAATATCTACGTCCGGATCGCCGCCGACCTTCAACTGGAAGCGCCGGTATCCCTCCGCGCGATAGCCCGCCACCCGGCCCGCCATGGTTTCGGGGGCTTCCTGGGAGATGGCGCGGTACAGCACCACGTCCTCTCCATACCGCCCGCCGAGCAGCACGCAGACGGGCTGGCCTGTCGCCTGCCCCAGAATGTCCCAGCAAGCGATGTCTATCCCGGATTTGACGTAAGGGTGGCCTTTGAGCGCGGCATCCATCAGGCGGTTCAGCTTGCCGAGTTCGCGGGAGTCCTGGCCGATCAGGTGCGGTCCCAGTTCGCGCAGCCCGGTCCGCACGCCCTCCGCGTAGGCAGGAAGGTAAAAAGGTCCCAGCGGACAGACTTCGCCGTAGCCGACAAGGCCGGTATCGGTCTCCACGCCGACAATCGTGCTGTCGAAGACGGTGACCGACTTCCCGCCCGACCATTTGTAACTGCCCTCGTGCAGAGGCAAGTCCACCCGATGCGCAAATATCCGTTTGATCTTCATGCAAATAGGTTCTCCATAGGGGCAGTCAACTCCTTCTCTGGACTTTTCTTCGGATGGGTGTATACTTGGTAGTACAGAGTATCACTGAGTTCTCCTGTTTCTGCAAGGCGTAGTCTTTCCCCAACTCGCCGACCTACCGAATGCTTAGAGTGGATGAGCCGGGTTGCGACCTCGGTTCCTTTCAGTCACTGTGCCGGTTACGATCACGGAGGAGTGGTCATGGCGGGTTGGGCA
>DATGIG010000825.1:0-14117 GCA_035295825.1 Chthonomonadaceae bacterium
GTCAAGCTGGCGGTAAGCGACAACGGTACCGGCATGACCCCAGCGGTCCAGGGCCACATCTTCGAACCGTTCTTCACCACAAAGGGACCGGGAAAGGGTACGGGCCTGGGATTGGCTACCGTCTACGGCATTGTCAAGCAGAGCGGTGGCAGCATCAATCTTTATACCGAACCCGGCCACGGAACGACCTTCAAGATTTATCTCCCTGCAGTCGATGAGCCGATCTCTCCGTTCGTTCACGACCAACAGACTGCGGCGGTAACGGACGGGGCTGAGACGATATTGCTGGTCGAGGACGAAGATGCAGTGCGAGCCATCGCCGCGCTTGCTTTGCAGACCCAGGGCTACACGGTGTTGCAGGCGGAAACCGGCAAGCAGGCCTTATCGATCTTCGAGAAGCATCAGGGCCACATCGATCTGCTGGTGACGGACGTGGTGATGCCGGAAATGAGTGGGCGGGAACTGGTGGAAGCTCTGTGTCGCCAGGCATCCAGCATCAAAGTACTGTATCTGAGCGGATACACCGACGACTCCATCATCCGGCACGGCCTCCTGCAAGAGGAAGTCGCCCTACTCCAGAAGCCGTTCACGCCGCTGGTGCTGGCAAGAAAAGTCCGGGAGGTGCTGGACAAGCGACCAGGACCGGCAGAGACCCCAGGCCCGACTGGCGGCGAAAACACCTGACCAGTATAACGAATGGGCGTCACGGCAATGACGCGTTGCTGACTATTGAAAGGAGTGCGACATGATCGGTGTATTCGTGACATTTCGTTACGGAGACAATTTTGACGAGCAAGCCGTGCGGAAGATCGCTGAGACAGCTCGCGTAAGGTTTGAAGGAATGCCGGGGCTACGCTCAAAGGCTTTCACGCTCAATTCCGAAAAGCGTGAGGCCGCGAACTTCTATGTTTGGGATTCGGAGGAGGCGGCCAAGGCGTTCTTCACGGATGAGATACTCGAGCTGGTGGCCAGCCTCTACGGTACGCGCCCTAGCGTCGAGTTCGTGCAGATTGCCACGCTCGTGGAGAACAACCGGGCGTGACGTGGTCCAGGAATTACGTCCAACCCATCGATGCACCGGACTCGTTGTAGCGGGCGAAGTCCGCTTTCGCGGGCCGGTGACATCCAGCAGGCGCCGTGCGTTGCTGAGGGGTTGGAAGCAGTAGCTATCCCTGTTTTGGGATCTTTCAGCGCCTCTGTAATCTCCTGGAGCGTTTTTTTCGTCAGCTTGGTTGTGTCCACCTGGGTGAACCACTGCACGACCGCTTTAAAACCTCCTCCACTGAGTAACCCCCAACCTGCGCGCCCTTGGCGTCGATCACCACGACCAGAGACCCATTCAGGCTCTTGTGCTTTGTCACGAACGCATCTATGACGGCGGCAAGGCGAAAGAAATCCTTATCCAGGGAAAGGGTGTAGAGCACGATTTTCGGATCTTGGGAGGAAGTGGGGCTGAAGCCCGATACTTTGCCGTAGCTTTCAGGGTCGAACGGATATTGCTGTTCCAATGAACCATTCAGTGCGGTCGCGGAACTAACGAAGGGAGGATTTCCAATCTGGATGCTTCCTGACTTCTGGGGCGTATCGGCTGGCTGACCATCCGCTACTCGGTGAGTGAGCGCCAACGCGGTGGCGAGGCAAAGAAGCGGTAGGAATATTCTCGGTGCGGCTTGCATGCATCTGTCTCCTGATGGGGTGGGGTGGCGATTGCCACCGGCAATTAGACGTTGGTGGCTCAAAGAACGTTACGCGGGCGCACGGACTTTATCGTTCGGACGACCTCCAATAAGTGTCTTGCGTAGTCTGAGGGTTTGATGCCCAGGGCCAGCACCCGATCATCGCAGGCCCGCTCGCTCTCCATATGCAGGCGGTATGCCGCCCACCAGACCAGGGGATGGAACCAGTAGAGGGCGCAGGTTACCTGGGCAAACACCTGCGTCAGCCAGTCGCCCCGCTGAATGTGCGCCAACTCATGCAGCAGGACTGCTTGAAGCCGCTCCTCGGTCCACTGCACCGCCTCCTGCGGTAACAGAATGACCGGACGTGCAAAGCCCCAGGTCATGGGGGCTAAGGAGAGCCGGCGGGGAGCCGTGAGAAGGGTGATGCTCCGTTTGTAGCCTGCCTGCTGTGCATATTCTGCCGTCCGAGCGACCAAACGCTCCGAAGCGAGAGGCTCGCCGACTCGTCCAAGGTTCCGGATAGCCCACAACGCGGTCAGCGTACGCGCTAAGACGATCAGAACGCCGAGGAGCCAGAGAACGATGGCCCCATAAGCCCAGTTCTGCCGGAAGAGATCCGCCGGTCGCTGCACGATGGGAGAAGGAGGGGGTGCGACCGTGGTGGTCTGAAGCACAGGCGGCGGCTCCGTGGTCGGGGAGGAAGGCGCAGGCGAAGCAGCGGAAGGCGTGGGGCCAGGCGTGGGAGAAGGCTGACTCGAAATGTGCGACGGGGGAGGCTGTGAAAAGGCAGGGGAGGGGGCAAGCGTTCGCGGCGACTGCGGAAGCGAGACCCTCCAGACCGGCAAAGCGAGGGAGAGTAGAGGCAACGCCAGCAGACTGAGGATAAGCAACTTCCAGATCAGATGCCGCAGGGCCGCAGAGGACTTACGCAGCAGTCCGGTCGCCGCTCCGGCAACGAGGATCAACACCAGGCTTTTCGTCGCCACGTCCAGAAAGGTGGATTGCCAGAGGGAGAGAGACGCGGGCGTCATCGTTAGCGCCCTCCTTCTTTCGCCTGCTCGATCAGCGCCGACAGGCGGTCCAACTCCTCATCCGAAAGTTTGCTGTCCGCATCGGAGACCAGGGTGGCGACCACCTGTTCGACGCTGCCTCCGAAGAAGGTCTTGACGACCTGTGCCAGCGCAGACTGCGCGGCGCGGCTGCGCGGCTGCGTGGGCAGATAGACGTAGCGTGCGCCATCGCGAATGTGCCGCACCAGGCACTTCGGCTCCTCCTCCATCACCCGCAGCAACGCGCGGACGGCGGAGTAACTGGGCGGATCGGGCAGGGCTACATGGATCTCCGTCGCAGTCGCCTGTCCTTTCTGGTAGATGATGTCCATGATCTGGCGTTCACGGCGGCTCATGCCCGGTTTCGGTGCGATGGGTTGCTGTTCCGGTCTGGTCATAGAGACGGGGCTCCTACAGAATGAAGTGCTAAAATATTAGCATTCTTTTCACGGTCTGTCAAGGGGTTAATGCTAAAAAAACTGCATTTTATTGAGAATGAACCTTTCACTGTCTGCCGGGTACCAATAGGCATCCGAGCCCTCCTCGTCTTTCCCGCGTAGAGCTATTCCTGAGGAGCCAGGCTGATACGGAAGGAGAAAGTTGCTATGTCTTCACGTCGAATCGCCATCGTCGCCATCGCCGGCCTCTGTATGATCGGGGGGCTGCTGCTGCTTGTCTGGGCGAACCACCGGCAGCCTCTGCCCAGCGCTCCCATGTCCGTGACCCACTCTCCAACCCCTTCGGCGCTCCCAGCAGGGTATATCGCCCTGGATGCGCACCGCAGCCTGGGGCCGTCGCACTCCTATCGCAACCTCACGCTGATTCCTGTCTACGATTCTCAGGCGAAAGCCACCGACACCTACACGACGCTGGATGAGGGGCTGCAGGGCAAAACCGTGAAGGTGCAGGAGTCCACAGACGGCGGCGATGTCAACACGCTCTATGTTACCAATACAGGGAGCAAGCCGCTCTATCTGATGGCCGGAGAAGTGGTACTGGGTGGGCAGCAAGACCGTTGTATGGGCAAAGACCGGATCATTCCTCCCGGTAAGAAGCGCGTTCCCGTCAGCGTCTACTGTGTCGAGCATAATCGCTGGGTTGGGCGGGCCGAATTCGATTCCAGCGCGAAATCGGTCGCCAGCGCGGAGATCCGCCTGCAGGCGCAGGAGGGCGCTTTTGAAGCGGAGCGCGCTCTCGCCGCGAGGCCGGTCCCCAATAGCGTGGGAGGGCGAAGTGTAGCGGGCGGAAGCGAGATTGTTGCCGGAGCGATGCCTGCCAGCGGTGGGGCTGCTGCCCTCGATAACGGAATTGTAGAGGTTACTTCCAACTCTCCGGTAGCCATCTCCTCCGATGAAAATGTCGCCAAGGCGCAGCAGCAGGTATGGGCGAAAGTTGCGGAGAAGAACGCCCACATGAAGACCGAAACGGGTACAGGGACTTACCGCAATACGCTGAACATGACAGCCGGAGACGCCCAGACGGCCGTTCCTGCTTATGTCAAGGCGCTCTCCGGTAGTCTGGATAACGATCCGCACCTCGTCGGGGTGATTGCTGCCGTCAACGGCAAAATCATCGCAGTGGATATATTCAGCGAACCGATCCTGTTCCGCAAACTCTTCCCGAAGTTGCTGGGAGCCTATGCCGCCGATGCTTTCGAGAATTCGCTCGATGTGAATCCGAAAGCCTCCGCCGTTACCCTCGATCAGGCGAAAATCTTCTATCTTCAAGCGACGGACGGCCATGCGAAGGCGGAGAACAAGTCGGAGGCAAGCTCAACCCTGCGCCTGGACTCGACAGAGGCGACCGTCTATCGCCTGGTTCCGAACGCGGAACCGCAAGCAGCGCATGGGGCGCATGTTGCGGGCACCACTGCGGCGAAGCCCGTTGATGCCGGTGGAGAAGTGGAAGGGAAGGCCATTCATGAGACGGTGCTACATAAATAGGCGCCGATAGAAAAATACCGTCCCCGGAAAATGGTATTTGCTTTCCGGCGCAGGGTACGGTATAATAAAGGCGTAGACACAAGACGCGGCGTTGAGAGCCGGGCCAGACGTAACAGAAGGCTGACGAACCAGAGTCAGGACCGGAAGGTAGCAGCCTTAAGACAGTCCTTCTGTGTACGTTCTGCCCCCCGGCTCTGAGCGCCGCGTCCCTTTTCAATATGGCTTACATCGCCCTCTATCGCAAATACAGGTCACAATCCTTCGGCGAGTTGATGGGACAGGAAGCCGTCACCACGACGCTGCAGAATGCCCTCAAGTCGGGCCGCCTTACGCACGCCTATCTGTTTCACGGCGCGCGCGGGTGCGGTAAGACCTCCACCGCCCGCCTCCTGGCCCGTGCCCTCAACTGCATCGCGCAGGACGGACCCACCCCCGAACCCTGCGGACAGTGCCGCCTCTGCGTCTCCATTCGCGAAGGCATCTGCATGGATGTCGTCGAGATGGACGCCGCCTCGGAGACGGGCATTGACGACGTACGCGAGAAGATCATCGAGAACGTGCAGTACGCCCCAGGCGAGGCGCGCTATAAGGTCTATATTATCGATGAAGTCCACGATCTCTCCGCCAAGGCCTTCGACGCGCTGTTGAAGACCCTGGAAGAGCCGCCGCCCCATGTCGTCTTTATCCTGGCCACCACCGAGTACCACAAGGTTCCCGTCACTATTCGCTCCCGCTGTCAGCCCTATCAGTTCAAGCGCGGCACCCTGCAGGACCTCTCCGCCTCGATACAGCGCGTTATCACGACAGAGGGGTACACCGCGGAGCCGGAGGCCGTGCAGTCTGTGGCCCGTGCGGCGGAAGGCTCCTGGCGCGATGCATTATCGCTGCTCGAACAGGTCATTGCATACTCCGACGCCCATATCACGGCGGATGCCGTACAGCGCGCACTGGGTACGGTCGGCTCGGAGACGCTGGGCAGGGTCGTCGAGACCCTAGCCGGGAGCGACCTGGGCGCTACCCTGGCGATAGCCGGGGAACTGGTGGACAGCGGCAAGGATGTGCGCCAACTGCTGATCGCCCTGCAGGGCTACCTGCGCGACCTGATGTTGATCGCTGCGGGAGCGCGGCAGGCTGCTGTGCAGGAGTTGGGGGCGGAGCGGCTGGCGCAGCTCACCCCGCAAGCAGCGCTCTTCGACCCGCTCTCATTGCTGGCGATGATGGAGGTGCTGGCTGCGGCGGAGAAGGAGACTCGCTTTAGCAACCAGCATCGGTGGCTGCTCGAACGCACCCTCTGCGCTCTTCAACCAGAGTGTCTGCCACTGCGGCGAGGCCAGGCCACAGGGCAGGGAGCAAACCCAGCTCCTGTCAGCACGCAGCCTGTGCGTTCGCGTCCTGAGCCACCCCCGCTGGCAGCAGAGCCGACGGTGGTGCCGCGTCCGCCGACGCCTGCCGTCACCCAGGCGTTTGCGACTGCACCGGAAGAGGTCTCCGACCTGGAGGAAGAGCCTGATGAGGCTCTGATCCCTGCCGTCCCTGTGGTCACGTCTCCGCCTTCCGCTTCTTCACCGCTCCCATCCGTAACACAGGAGAGCGCGCCTGCCGCCGAAAAGGCGGAACGCAATGGCGCGGAACCGCCTCCCGGAAACCTGGCGGAAGATCGCTTCGCGGACGACGTCACCCTTCCCGTGATCCAGCGGGCCTGGCCGCGCATCCTGAAATTGGTGAAGGCGAAGAGCCCCGGCGGCGCAGGCTTTCTGGAGAAAGCCAGGCCGGTCGAACTGGAGGGCAAGATGGTCACACTGGCCTTTGCCGACTCATTCTCGCGGGATCGCATTCAGAACAAGGGCCGGGAACTGATCGAGAGCAAGATCAATGAGGGGCTCAGCTCTCAGGGTTACAAGATACGCTGTGTGCTGGAGGACGACCTCGGAGCGGGAGGCGTTGGGACGCCCACCGGGGCGACCCCTACGACGCGCACACCCGGCGCAATCATTGCGCCGCCGCCACCGCCGGAGCCGCTGACCCTATTGGATGCGCCGATCAGCACGCCCGCGCCCGGATCCAGTAGAATTGCAGATTTCGAGATGCCGGTCGCGCCGCCCTCCCCGCCGATGGCGCCAACCGCGAGCAGCAAGCCGCAAGACCCCCCGGCGAAGGCGAAAGCGCCCGAAGAGCCGCCTGCCGAGACCGGCCTGCTGGCAGAAACGCTCAACATCTTCGGCGGCGAGGTCGTCAACTCGGAACCGATGTAAAATCGGGGCGTAGTTTCCCCGGCGGGAAACGTAGTGTGTAAGGAATGCAACACACTGTCCCCGACAGATACCGAAACCGATTATCCTACAGACAGAGGAGAGAGACAATGGCGCGATTTGGCGGACTGCCCGGCGGGCTGGGCGATATGCAGAAATTGATGAAACAGGCGCAGAAGATGCAGGAGGATGCGGCTAAGTTGCAGGAAGACATGGCGAATGCCCGCATCCCCGGCGAAGCGGGCGGCGGTATGGTCACAGCGACCGTCAACGGCCATGGGCATCTGGTGGAACTCAAGATCAACCCGGTCGTGGTAGATCCGGAAGACATCGAGATGCTGGAGGATCTGGTCATCACCGCCGTCAAAGAGGCCACGCTCAAGGCGCAGGCCGACCAGGAGGCGCGCGTGTCGGAGATTACCGGCGGCTTCAAAGACCTCAACCTGCCCCCCGGCCTGTTCTGATTTCCCTGAGGGATACAAGACACCGTTATGTTACACTATGCGAAACCTCTGGCGCGCCTGGTAGCGGAGTTGGAGCGGCTGCCGGGCATCGGTCCCAAGTCGGCGCAGCGTATGGCCTTCCATATCCTGCGCCAGCCCCATGATGAGGCCCGCCAACTGGCGGAAGCCATTCTCTCCGTCAAGGAGAACATCCGGCTCTGCAAGGAGTGCGCCAACTTCACCGATCAGGAGCTTTGCGAAGTCTGCCGCGATACCAGGCGCGATCGGTCGCTGATGTGCGTCGTCGCCGAGACCCGCGACCTGATCGCTATGGAGAAGACGAACGAGTACAAGGGGTTGTATCACGTCCTGCAGGGTCTGATGAACCCCATGGACAACATCACGCCCGAAATGCTCAAGATCCGGGAGCTGTTTCCCCGCGTCGCCAACGGCGTGCAGGAGGTCATTCTGGCGCTCAACCCAACCACCGAGGGGCAGACCACCGCGCTCTATCTGGCTAGCCGCCTCAAGCCGCTGGGGGTCCGGGTGTCGCAGATCGCGCACGGCCTGCCTGCGGGCGGCGACCTGGACTATGCGGATCAGGCGACCCTCATCTCTGCCCTCCAGTGGCGGCGCGAACTCTAGGCGGAGCCTGTGAAGATCCTGGCGATTTCCGATGTCCATGATGCATTCGAGGCGTTTGCGCCGGCGACCCTGCCGGATGCCGATTTGTGTCTTGTCGCGGGGGATCTGACCAACTACGGCATACGCGGGGAGTGGCAGCTTCCGGAGGGGGATAGAGCGCTCTTCATCGCCGCCCTGCAGGGAGAGCGGCTCGGGGAGGAGTGGACAGGCACAGAAATCACCCGCGCCAAGCGGTGGCTGGAGGAGTTGGCGCAGCGCTATCCGGTATTCTGGATCCCCGGCAACCATGATATCGATGTAAAGCCGGACACGTTTGGGGAGATCCCGAATTGCGCCTGCCTGCTCGATACATTGCGAACATTCGGTGGCTTTCGGCTCTACGGGGTCAGCATGTCGCCCTGTTACGACGCGCCCTTACTGGCGAAGCAGTGGGACTATATGACCGCCGACCCTCGTGTGGAGCAGGCAGCCTTTGACTTCGCTCCGGTGGACATCGTGGTCTCCCATGGTCCACCCTACGATTGTGTCGACGGTGGCATGCCATTATGGAATGGGGAGCGACCGCATTTAGGCTCGCCTGCGTTGCGTGCCTATATCGAGAGACATGCGCCGAAGTTGGTTATTTGCGGCCATATCCACGAAGGGCGTGGAGAGTGTCGTATCGGTGCAACGCGAGTAGTCAATGTGGCCTGCTCGTGGCAGGTCCTCGAATTGTGAAGTCCGGCGCTGGGTGTCAGGCGGCGCGCAGAAGCTGTTCGATCAGCTCTTGCTCCACCGCATCCCGGTTCTTGATCCCGGCATTTCCGCCCGACGCCATCGATTCTCCTACCGAAGAGGCTGTCAGGGGCTTGGCGAAGTAGTAGCCCTGCCCGATGGTACAGCCCAATCCCTGGAGGTGCAGCACCTGCTCCTCCGTCTCGATCCCCTCCCCCGTGACATCCAGGCTCAGGGCTTTCGATAGCATGATGATGGCGGCGACCACGGAGGCCGCCTCTTCCTGATCGGTCATGCGGCTGATAAAGGCGCGGTCGATCTTGACGGTATCCAGTGGAAAGGCGCTCAGACTTGCCATGGAGGAGTAGCCGGTTCCGAAATCGTCCATCGCCAGCTTGACTCCTAACGATTTGAGTTGCTTGAGCTTGGCGACAGCATCCTCCATATCCGCCATAATCACACTCTCGGTGATCTCGATCTTGAGCGATGCAGGAGGCAATTGTGTCTTCTCCAGCACCTCCTGGACGCGCTGAACGACGTCCGAGCGCTGTAGCTGCTTACCCGACAGGTTCACATTGACCGTAAAGTCTCCATGGTTGGGGTACGCTTCCTTCCACTCCTTCGTCTGTCGGCAGGCCTCTTCCATTACCCAGTACCCGATGGGAAGGATCAGCCCGGTCTCTTCCGCAATCGGGATGAACTTGCCGGGAGAGATCAATCCCCGTTCCGGATGTTGCCAGCGGATCAGCGCCTCCACGCCTGCCAGATGACCGGTCGAGAGGTCAATCAGCGGCTGGTAGTGTATCAGGAGCTCCTGCCGATCCAGAGCCAGATGCAGGGCTGTCTCCAACTCCACGCGCTCCATCACACGGTCGTTCATACCGGGTTCAAACAGGGTATAGCCACCTTTGCCGTTGGCCTTGGTCTCGTACATGGCGGTATCGGCATCTCGCAGCAGCCCATCGGGCTTATCGGAGGGTTCTGTGCTATAAGCAATCCCCATACTGCAGGACGCGAAGGCTTCACTCTCAGGCAGCTTCATTGGCGCGCGGAGAGCCTCCACGATGCGGTCCGCTGTGGCAATGGCGTCTTCAACACTGCTCAACCCCTCCAACAGGATCGTGAATTCATCACCTCCCAGCCGGGCCACCGTATCGCCAGGCTGCACACACTGCTCCAACCTCTCTGCAACCGTAACCAGGAGATGGTCGCCCGCATGATGACCGAGGGTATCGTTGATGGTCTTGAAGTTGTCCAAGTCGATGAAGAGGACGGCAATCGGATTGCTCTGTCGTTCTGTTCTGGCTTGTGCCTGGGCGAGGCGATCTATAAACAGAGCGCGATTGGGCAGGCCCGTCAGCGTATCGTGGAAAGCTGAGTGGAGGAACAGCTCTGTCCGCTCCATGATGGCATGCTCCAGATTATCATTGTAGACGCGTAATTGCTCCTCGCTCTCGCGCAGGCGTAGGGCGTTGTGCTCCAACTTATCCAACATGCCATTGATGTGTTCCGCGAGGCCGGACAGTTCGTCTCTGCCCGGCAACTGGATATGCTGCCATTCGCTGTCGGACTCACCGATCTTATCCACCAAGGCGGTGAGCTTCGAGAGGCGAGAGAGGACAAATCGCTCCGCAACAAGCATTATGATCGTGCTGAAGATAACCGCCACCAATAGGGTCAGTTGTAAGAAATAGCCGATGCTGGCGACACCTTGCTGGTATATGGCACGCGGTTGTGAAACTGTCAGGATCTGGAATGGCTGCTGATGGATATCGTGTATCAGTGTGTACCCAGCAACATGATACGAATCGATAGGTTGAATATAGTTCGGGGTGGAAATGGACAGTTCGCGGAGAGCCTTCCGAGCATTCGCGGATAGAGTCGGGGCATCCATATTGTCAAAATGCACATTGAGGCGCGTTCGCTCCGCTAAGTTCTTGAGTACCGAGGGATCGAAATACCGTCCGAACACCAGCCAACCGTGAGAAGGCCTTTTCTGTTTTGTGGTCAGGATGGGGCGTATCGAGAGCATCAGGGGGCTGTTTGGGTAAGGGATGACCCCACTGAGACCTTCCATTGAATTCACCGAGGGCAAGAGGGATGGGTTCCGTTCCAGTTCCGTGAGAACCGCTTCCGGGGAGGGTGGTTTGAGATCTTTGAGCCGTTTTATGGTCTTGGCATAGAAAATGCGCCCTCTTGTGTCAACATAGAGGATGAGGTCGATCCGCATACTGGCGAGCGCTGCGTCGTCCAGATTGGAAGCGATATAAGCCTTGTTGTGATTGGTCAGGAAGAGATAGGTATCGTCCCACGCAGCCCAGTCTACCGACTTCTCATGCACATCGTTGACAAGCTGATAGAACGCACGACTGGCGCGTTCCACGTTCTGAGCGGTATTCTGGTGTTCCAGTCGGGTGTAACTCCGCAACAATACCGTGGACGAAAGAGAGTATATACCCAGGAAGAGGCCAATGACCGTCACACCAAGAAAGAATAAAATGCGATGCCGCAGTTTCATTAACAATACAATCCTCTACTGTACGCAGCATGACGAAACAGCATAATGTCGCCAATTAGTCCTTGCGCCAAGTGATCCCGCTCGGGAGAGACTCAATTTACCCATGCTATCATCGGTTGCTTGAGGCCATCGTTTCATAGAAAACCGCTCTCGGGGCGGAAATCTCGTAAAGATGCCGGGAACGTGACAAAACGGGGGAGGGGAAAGTTGCCTTTTATCACGGAAATACCGATCTGGCAGGCTCCGACGGGCAGTGTGGCCGGCCCGGAACTGGCAATTGCGGTTTCCGCTGCGGGCGGTATGGGCGCCATGGCGCTGACCTGGGCGCCCCTGGAGCAGGCAGTAGAAGCCGTGCACAAGGTACGAAGCGCGACGCAGCAGCCGTTTCTGGTGAACTTTGCCCTCGCTTTTTCGCCCACGGCTCTGCCCGCCGTATTGGAGGCAGGCGCGCCGATCATTACCTTCTCCTGGGGCGACCCGACGCCGTATCTCGCGCAGGTGCGTTCGGCAGGCGCAAAGATCGGAGTGCAGGTGACGAATGTGGCGGGCGCTCACCGGTTTGCCGCGCTGGGAGTGGATTTTCTGATTTGCCAGGGGATCGAGGCAGGAGGGCATGTGCAGGCGACTTCCTCCCTCTGGGAGATCCTGCCTCGTATCGTGGAGGCGGCGGACGGCCTGCCCGTGATTGCTGCCGGTGGAATAGGGAACGGAGAGGAGATTGCGCGGGCCTTGCGCCTTGGCGCGGCTGCAGCGATGTTGGGCACGCGCTTTGTAGCGACGCAGGAGAGCCGCGCGCACCCGGCCTATAAGCAGCGCCTGGTGGAGGCACTGATGGAGGAGGCCGCGCTGACGGTTTGCTTTGACGGCGGGTGGCCCTATGCCGCACACCGCGTGCTGCGCAACTCCACGCTGGAAGCCTGGGAAGCGGTGGGCTGTCCGCCATCGGGACGGCGTCCCGGCGAGGGCGATGTCATCGCGTCTACGGCGACCGGCGAGCCGATTGTGCGCTATGAGGATACCGCTCCGCGCTTAGGCTTCACAGGGGATGTATTGTCGATGTGCCTCTACGCCGGCACAAGCTGCGGCTCGATCTTCGATATTCCCCCTGCCGGGGAGTTGGTCAAGCGGCTCTGGGAGGAGTGCCAGGAAGTCCAGCACCTCGATCTATGAGGCTTGCCCATGCCATGATTCGCTCTGGTAAGGACCTCGTCAGGGAACGAGATTGGGCTGGGGCTTGCGTCAAGGGCCGGGATTTGCTATGATAGGAGTATGGAACCACAGATGTCTCCGGCGCGAACGAACGCGCCATCCAGAATGCCCTCCCCTCCGATGCCGGAGGAGAATACCTCCGCCGAAGCCGCGCCGGCTCCGTTGCGCGGTGTGACCTTTCGTTCCGTTCTGCTCGGCTTGCTGTTGGCCGTACCGAACACCTACTGGATCACCGTTGTCGAGGTGCGCTGGTATACGCTGGATGGAACGAGCCTGCCGCTCTTTATAACGCCGATCTTCTTTCTCTTCTGGCTGGTGTTGCTGAACATGGGAGTGCGGCGACTGCTGCCGCGTCTCGCGCCCCGTCTGGCGCTTACTCAGCCGGAACTGCTGACGGTCTATATCATTCTCGTGGTCGGGACGCTGCTGGCCGGGCACGATATGTTTCAGAATCTGTTCGGTTCGATAGGGCATGCCGACCGCTTCGCCACGCCCGAAAACCGCTGGGAGAGCCTCTTTTTCGCCTTCTTGCCGAAGTTCTGGCTGGTGCGGGACCCGACTGCCCTCAAGGCGTACTATCTGGGTAACGTCAATCCCTACGATCCCCGGTACTGGGGGCCATTTGTACAGCCTCTGCTCTGGTGGACGCTCTTCATCGGCACTCTCATCGGCATCTGCTTCTGCCTCAATATCCTGATTCGCACCCAGTGGAGCGGGCACGAACGTCTGGCGTTTCCCATCGTCCAGCTTCCCATGGCAATGACCGAGGAGCGAAAGGACGGCCTGTTCTCCAGCCGTGTGATGTGGGCCGGATTCCTGGTCGCGGCGGTCATTGATACCATCAACGGGCTGCACACGCTCTATCCTTCGCTGCCCTACCTACAAGCCGTGAAACTCTTCGATATCGGCCAGTTCATCCCGATGCGCCCCTGGAGCGCCATGGGAACCACCAACATCTCAATGTACCCATTCGCCATCGGCCTGGCGTTCTTTGTCCCGCTCGATCTATCCTTCTCCTGTTGGTTCTTCTTTGTGGCCCGCAAGTTGTTCCAGGTATTCGGTGCGGCCGCGGGATGGGATGGGCCGGGCAGCGCCGGCTTCCCCTACTTCGAGCAGCAGGCGAGCGGGGCCTGGATCGCCTGGGGCCTGACCATCGTGTGGGCCTTGCGCGGGCAGTTTCGCTCCGCCTGGCAACGGGCGTTTCAAGGGGGCGATATTGCGAGAGAGGGCAGGGGTGAGGAGGCATCCCTGACCCGACAGTATCGTGCGGCGTTTATCGGTCTGGGGGTCGGAGCGCTGTCCCTGGCCTACTTCTCCTGGAAGATCGGACTGACATACTGGATCGCAGTCCTCTTCTTCGGCCTCTACTTCCTGCTGGCCATCACGCTCACCCGTGTACGCGCCGAATTGGGTACCCCGCATGAGATCTACTTCGTCAATCCGCGCCTGATCCTGGTGACGCTATTCGGCAGTCAGGCGCTCGGTGCGCAGTCGTTGACGGCGATGTCCACCATGTACTGGTTCAACCGGGGCTATCGCTGCCACCCCATGCCGAACCAACTGGAGGCCATGAAGATGGGGGAGACGGCCCGCATCAAGCAGAGTTCCATTCTCTGGGTGCTGGTTATCGCTTTCCTCTGGGGGACGCTGATCGCCTATTGGGCCAAC
>DATGIG010000826.1:0-4514 GCA_035295825.1 Chthonomonadaceae bacterium
GCTTTCGCAAGATGTGGCTGGCGGACGAGACGCCCCGCTTCGTGGCCCTGCAACTGGACGGTGATGGGCCGTTGGGCGATCCGTACCAGGTCAACTCCGCCAACAATGGGCCGTACGGCGACGCCATCACGCAGGAACTCATTCCATATGTGGAGCGCACCTTCCGGGGTGAGGGCAAACCCTACGCGCGCTTCCTGGAGGGCGGCTCGACCGGTGGCTGGGTCTCCCTGGCGCTGCAGGTCTTCTACCCCGATTTCTTCAATGGGACCTGGTCGGTCTCACCCGACCCGGTGGATTTTCGTGCCTACGAGTTGGTGAATATCTACCAGGACAAGAACGCCTATGTCAATGTTCAGGGAGCGGAAATCCCCAGCGAGCGCACCACGGCCGGCGAGACGGTCCTGACGATGCGCCGTGAGTGCCAGGTGGAGAATGTCCTTGGAGCGGGAGACAGCTATGTGGATTCCGGCGGGCAGTGGGGCGCATGGAACGCCACCTTCGGCAGACGGGGGGCGGATGGCCGCCCGGTCCCGCTCTGGGACCCGCACACCGGAGTGATCGACAAGAACGAGGCCGAAGCCTGGAAGCAGTACGACCTGCGGATCTATCTGGAGACCCACTGGAAGACGCTCGCCCCGAAGCTGACCGGCAAGATCCACATCTGGGTGGGGGAGGCGGACGACTACTTCCTCAACAACGCGGTCCATCTGCTGGACGCCTTCCTATCGAAGGCCGATCCGCCGTATCAGGGCAGCATCGAGTATGGGCCGGGTAAGGGGCACACCTGGACCAACCTCACCGACCAGCAGATGCTCCAGCAGATGGAGGCGGCTTTCAAACTGGGCAGCGTTCTGGAAACCGCCGATCCCAATCGGGCTCTGCCCCATTGATCCACGCAAGACAGAGGCGTTAGAAAAGGCGAGAAGAATGAAAATCAAACGACTAGGGCGCACGGGATTGAAGGTATCGGAGTTGTGCCTGGGCACGATGACGTTCGGCGCGCAGGCGGACGAAACGGTCAGCTTCGCCATTCTGGACAAGGCGACCGAGGGCGGGATCAACTTCCTGGATACCGCCGATGTCTATCCGGTCCCGGTGACTGCGACCTCCGTCGGACGCACCGAGGAGATCATCGGGAAGTGGCTGAAGGGCAAGCGGGACCGCGTGGTGCTGGCGACCAAGTGCCGGGGGAAGATGGGCGACAAACCGTGGGACGAGGGCCTCTCGCGTAAGCATATCCTCCAGGCGGTGGAGGACAGCCTGCGCCGGCTGCAGACGGACTACATCGACCTCTACCAGACGCACTCCCCGGACCTGGAGACCCCCATCGAGGAGACCCTGTCCGCCCTGGATACGCTGGTGCGGAGCGGCAAGGTGCGCTATATCGGCTGCTCCAACTACGGCGCATGGCGGCTGGCTCAGGCGTTGTGGGCCAGCGATAAGCTCCATCTGGCGCGTTACGATTGCGTACAGCCCCGCTACAACATCCTCTTCCGGCAGATCGAGGAGGAGGTCCTGCCCCTATGTCGCGAGGAGGGCGTCGGCGTGATCGCCTACAATCCGCTGGCGGGGGGCTTTCTGACCGGCAAGTATCGCAAGGATGCCGATGCCGATGCGGGTACGCGCTTCGATGTGCTGAAGGGCAAAACCAGCCTCTACCACGACCGCTACTGGCATGAGGCGCAGTTCAACGCAGTGGAGGAGTTGAAGGCTTTCTTCGAGGTGCGGGCGAAGCCGCTGGCGCAGGTCGCGGTCGCCTGGGTGCTGCAACAGCCGGAGATCACCTCCGCCATCATCGGGGCCAGCCGGCCAGAGCAGTTGGATGCTACCCTGGCCGCTGTGAACACACCGCTGGAGGCGGAGGAGTTGGCCGCCTGCGACGATGCCTGGTTCTCGCTGCCCCGCCCACGAGACCCTAACATCGCCCTACGGTAATTAGTCGTTGGTGCGGAATATAAAGGGCTTGCCGGTGAGGGTAGACCACTGGGCGCGCTGTTCATCGGTGATCCCCTTGAGCGCCTTCTCTCCCAGCGCCTTCCGCGCCTTCTCGATCTCCTTCTGGGCGGCTTCCAGCTTGGCCTGCCTCTCCGCCGGAGTGGCAGGGGGCGACTGGATCTCGCCGGAGGCGGGTGCGTTCGCCCCCGGTTTCTGACCGAAAGCGACGGTTTTTACGCCAAAGCTCAGTTGGCGGTTCACCTCTTGCCGGTACTGCTTCAGCAGATCGGAAGCCTTCGGCGCCTCTTCGTTGGTCAGTTTTACCTGGTCGGCTACCGGCTTCACCCCCATCGCCAGCGGGCCGCGCCACTGCAGATCCAACTCCTGCAGCCGCGCCATCTGCTTGGGGGTCAGGATCGAGGCGAGCCGTTTGTCCCGCGCGTCGGCGAGGCTCTGCATGTGTTCGCGCATCTGCTTGGCATGCTCCTCTATAAAGGCGCGGATCTCGTCCGGAGATTTGTCTTTGAGGTCTCCAAGCGGAGGTTGGATACTCTGTACCGCCTGCTGCTGTTGTTGTGCTGCCTGCTGCTGTTGCGTGTCCGTCGAATCCAGGGCCTCGCGCTGCTTGGCCGAAATGAGCAGTTCCGAGCGCACGTCGTTGCGTTTGATGAGCTGATGGATATAGCTGCGGCCCGGATCGATGATGTTCATGATATTGAGCGCACCGGGACCGCCGGGACCGCCCAGAAACGCCATCCCGTTCGGCCCCATGAACGCGCTCAACCCGTCCGGGCTGCCGCCAAAGGTGAAGACCTGGCCGTCCGGTCCTATGCGCACGACCAGGTTTCCTTCTCCGGGCGGAGGAAGCTGGCTTGGGTCCACGTCGAATTCCTGGACTCCGTCCGGGGTCCGGATGACGATCTTGCCGTGAACCTCCCCGTCTTGCGCTCGGGCCGGGAGGATAGGCATGAGGCCGACCAGGAGGGTCGCTCCGGCAAGCGCGATACTGGAAAAGAGGCGTCCTGTTCTCATCGATTTGTCTCCTTTGTTGCGATTGTTGCGATTACATGGCGGCGGAACGCCGACACACTCTATGTTTAGGTATCCTTCTCAGTCGTTGGTGCGGAAGGTGAATGGCTTGCCGGTAAGGGTAGACCACTGGGCGTGCTGTTCGTCGGTGATCCCCTTGAGTGCTCTCTCTCCCAGAGCTTTCCGGGCCTTCTCGATCTCTTTTTGGGCGACTTCCATCCTGGCCTGCCTCTCCGCAGGAGTAGAGGGCACCCCCCCGACCGTTTCGGAAGCAGGCGCTCCCGGCACGGAACTGAGGTTGGCAATATGAACGCCAGAACGCATCTGGCGGCTTACCTCCTGCAAATACTCTCCCAGCAGTTGGGCAGCCTTCGGTGCCTGTTCGTTGGTCAGTTTCACCTGGTCGGCTACCGGCTTTACGCCCATCGCCAGCGGGCCGCGCCACTGCAGATCCAGCTCCTGCAGCCGCGTCATCTGCTTCGGGGTCAGGATTGAGGCCAGCTTTTTGTCGCTCTCTGCGGCAAGAGTCTTCATATACTCCTGGATCTTCTTGGTGCTCTCCGCCAACTGTTCCCGCAACTCGTCCGGAGATTTGTCCTTCAGATCGATCGCCAGCGCGGGGATATTCAGCCGTGCCGCCTGCTGCTGTTGCGTGTTCGTCGAATCCAGAGCCTCGCGCTGTTGGGCCGAAATGAGCAGTTCCGAGCGCACGTCGTTGCGCTTGAGGAGCTGATGGATATAGCTGCGGCCCGGATCGATGTACTCCGGCCCGACCGGAGTGGCAGGACCGCCGGGAGCATCGAGTATCACGCCGTTGGGACCCACAAGTGCGCTGAAGAACTGACCATCCGGTCCCACACCCATGATCCTCGCCTGCCATCCCTCCCCAAGGGGAGAGGATTGATTGTCTACATCATACCCATGGACACCATTCGGGGTTTGGATAACGATCTTGCCGTGAACCTCCAGCGGTGCATCTTGCGCTTGGGCCGGGAGGATGGGCACGAGGCCGACCAGGAGGGTCGCTCCGGCAAGTGTAGCACAGGAAAAGAGGCGTCCTGTTTTCATTCGTGTGTCTCCTTTGTTGCGATAACATGGCGGCTGACCGCCTACAGCTCCTATTGTGACAGGCAATTCTGACAAAGTCCTGAAGGCGCCTATCAGACGGGGATTGTGGAGAGACATCTCCAACGAAATAGAGCATTTACGAGCGGAGACTGCATATCTTACGGTTGTGCAGCACCTTCCCAACAGAAAGTTGAATACCTCTGCAAGCTGAATACCTCTGCGTTTGAAGACGACCCAGTGCCGTGCGGTTATCTCATTTCGGATGGGAGATTACTATGGCCGACCAAGCCCTGGTGGAGGCGCCTTCTGACGACACTGCTATTGTCAAATCCACCCCACCTGCATTGCCTCGTTTCCTCTACCTGCTGGTTGCGATTTCCGGAATGAGCGGTCTCATCTACGAGATCGTCTGGATCCGCGCATTAGGTTTACACTTCGGGACCTCCACACCGGCGGTCACCACCGTGGTCGCCACGTTTATG
>DATGIG010000827.1:0-5796 GCA_035295825.1 Chthonomonadaceae bacterium
GGGAACGGTACAGATCACCAGCGGTGGCGTCACCCAGAGCGTCGCGATCAACCTGGGCACCGATTCGTTGAGCGCCATCGCCGGCAAGATCAATACGGCATTCGGCAGCTCCGTCGCGACCGTCGCGACCGTAACGAACCCGATCACCAACGCCAGCAGCCAGCAGTTGCAGATCAGCGGGATCGCTACGCAGACCGGCGCCAGTCAGACCAGCTTTGTGGACAGCAACAACGTCCTGGCGAACCTGGGGATCATCCAACAGAACTACGGCGCGGGGCGGCAATTGACGGCCGCTCAGGACGCCAGCTTCACCATCGACAATCTGCCGGCGACCCGGTCCAGCAACACGTTTTCCGACGCGATCTCCGGCGTTACCATCACGCTGCTCAAAGATGGCGGCGCTAGCACCAATTTAAGCGTCAGCAGCGATACAACGACGATCACCTCCAATATCAATGCCTTTGTCACGGCATACAACAATACCATTGACGGCATCAACAATCTTTCGACGTACGATCCGACGACCGGTAATACCGGCGTGCTGTTCGGGGATGTAACGATGCAGGAGATGGAGAATAGCCTTGCGTCCAGCGTCACCAACCAGGTTCCGGGGTTGCCGAGCAATTTCAGCCTGCTGTCTCAAATCGGGATCACGCTGGATCAGGGCGGACATCTCAACGTGGACAGCACCGCGCTCTCCAGTGCGCTCACCAGCAACTTACAGGGGGTGGCGAAAATATTTCAGGCCACCGGCATTCCCAGCAATCCGCTCGTGCAGTTCGTCACCGGCGAGGCAACCACGCAGCCGAGCGGATCGAGCGGGTATGCGATCCAGGTGACGCAGCCAGCGCAGCAGGCCGTCTTCACGGCAGCAACGGCGCAGACCGGGCCGCTGGCGCAGAACGAGACCCTGACCTTCGGCGGCTCTCTCTTCGGTGCGCCCTCTACGGCGCCGCTGACGGGAGGACACCAGATCACGCTTACAGCCGGCAGTTCGCTCGCTGATATTATCTCGCAGATCAACGGCGATCCCGTCATCGGGGCGGTGCTCTCCGCCTCCAATGTGGGGGGGAAACTGACGCTCACCTCGAAGCAATTCGGAACCAATGCGGACTTCGCCGTGGTATCCACGATCGCGGCGGCGGGAACCAGCAGTGGGATCGGGACGACGGTGACGGATCAGCATGGGACGAATATCGTCGGTACTATCAATGGCGAGGCGGCCACCGGCAATGGACAGTTTCTGACCGGCACGCTGCAGGGTGGCCAAGCAAACGGGCTGGAAGTACGGGTGACGGCAACCACGCCTGGCTCTTATGGGACCATCAGTTACACCTCCGGGATCGCAGACGGGCTGAAAAACTTCCTCAATACGCAGACCGATCCATTCTCGGGTGTGCTGACCACCGCCGTGAATAGCATGAAGGATAACGTTACCAGCATTCAGAGCGATATTACCAACCTTGAGACGCAGATCACCAATGACCAGTCGCGCCTACAGGAGCAGTTTACCGCTATGGAGACGGCAGTCGCCCAGCTCAAGGCTGCCGGCCAGGGCCTGGCCGGTCTCGGGGTGGTAACGAGTAGTTCCACCGGTACCGGCAGTTCCAGCAGCTCCAGCAGTTCTGGTAGCAGCAGTTCCGGCGGCTAAATTCCTGCAGTCGCCGCTGTTTTCAGCGTATAAATCCTAACGAAAGGGTGGGGGCTAACCCCGCTGTGTTATAACGTGAACCCAACTTCGGCGAATCCGAAACTCCGAGGCCGGAACCAGAAACATATCGAGCAGTATCTCCGCGCTCAAGTGGAGACTGCCAGCCCGGCCCGTCTTGTGGTGATGCTCTATGATGGCGCGATCCGCTTCTGCTCAATGGCGATAGAAGCGATGCAAACCGGTGATCGGGAAGGACAGCATATCAATCTGCTCAGGGCGCAGAATATCCTCAGTGAGCTGATGGGCTCGTTGGATTGCAAGGTCGGCGGCGAGGTTGCTGAAAACCTGATGCGGCTCTACCTCTATCTCTATGAGCAGTTGGTCCTGGCGAACATGAAAGACCAGATTGCGCCGATCAAGCAAACTCTGGTCATGCTCCAGGACGTGCGCGAGACGTGGCGTGAGATCGAGGGGCAGACTGCACCGAGCGCTCCCGAACCGGAGCGCAGCCCGGCGGCGCCTCAGCGCAGTTCGGCGGTTCCACTGGCACGATCTCATGGCTCCCCTGTGCTTACAGCGATACCGCGCCTGGGAGACCAACGTGCCTGACGATTTTTCACCTCATGCACTGTGCGACGAGAGCGCCTTCGAGCCGCTCCTGCGCCTGCGCCAATTGGCACGGGAGATCCGCGCCGCCATTACGCGCAACGACCTGGTGATCGTCAGTCAGGCTGCGGGCCTGCTACCCTCCGCTCTGGCGCGCTGGAACGCCGTCTATCCGACGCTGCCGGTAGGCGCGGGGGATGCCGCCCAGATCGCGCTGGAAACGCGCAATCTGCTCCATGAGTGCGAAGTCGCATTGACCCAGGCGATGCTGCAGGTACGAGAGGAGATGCGCCATCGACACAAAGGGAAGAAGCTGCTGATCTCTGCCCGTTCACGCTACGCTCCGTTCTCTTCCGGCATCCGGCTCGATACCAGGAAGTGACCCCTCGTCACACAACTTCCGTCCGATCAAAAGCAGGCCGCCGGCTCTCCCTAATGAGAGCCGGCGGCCTGTCGCATTCTGAACGGACTCTACAAGTCCATTGCACCTGTGCCGATAATTTCAGAAAGCAACCGGCCCAACTTACAGTGATAACGAGCGATTGCAAGCGATAACGGGAGATTGTATATGGTTTGGAAATGGTTTATCAACTTGAAAGCGGCGACAAAACTGATCCTGGGATTTGGCCTGTGCCTCACTTTTTCTCTGGTCGCCGGAGGGGTGGCCTTGAAGCGCCTGGCCGATATGGATACGACCGCAGATACGATTCTGCATAACGTCCTGCCTGGAACAGCCTCCATCGGGACGCTGGGAATGGAGATGCGCGCCCTGCGCATCCGTGAAACGCGCTTCGTCACCACCGATGCTGCGGAGCAGAAGAAAACGCTGGTCGATATGGTGCATGCGGAGGCGAATATCGCCAAGGCGATGGCGGCCTATGAGAAAGGCATCACGCAGCAGGAAGACCGCGAGCAGTTCACTCGCCTCCATGCCCACTGGGATGAGTACGAGGCGCTCCATGCGCAGTTGATCGCCGCCTACCGACGGAACGACGCGCGCGCCGAACTGGCGCTGTACAATGGCCCGATGAAGGTCAAATTCAAGGACGACCTGAGTGATGTGTTGGATAAGATGCTGGATTGGAATAAAAATTACGGGCAGGCATTGACGTTGCGGGTCATGGCGGGCAATCGTGTGGCTCGAAACCAGATCCTGATGCTGTTGTTGATCGCCCTCGGTGTGGGGAGTCTGGCAGCCTGGCTTATCGCCGGATACATCGTACGCTCTCTCGCGAAGCTCGCCTCGGCAGCCAACCGGGTCGCTGTCGGAGACATCGAGGCGCAGATAGACCTGCAGAGCCGGGATGAAATCGGCGAAGTGGCCCGAGCTTTTCGGGCGATCATGGCCTATCAGCGAGAGGTGACCACGGCGGCGGAGGCCATGGGCGAGGGCGACCTGGGCGTCACACTGGAGCCCAAGTCGGAAGCGGATGTCTTCGGCCATGCCTTTATCAAGATGGTATATAATGTCCGGCTGCTGGTAGGATCGATCTCTACCCATACCGACACGGTCGTGCAAACCAGTGGGGAGTTGATTGCATTGGCTACCCAGGCCGCAGAGGCTGCGACGCGCGTTGCCAATACCATCAAAGATGTCTCGAACGCCGCGCACCAGTCGGCGGTTACCAGCCAGGAGATGGCTCAGGCCAGCGAACGCCAGGCGTATTCCGCTACAGACGCCGCAGGAGCCATGGAACTGCTCCATAGCGCCGTCACGCAGGTGAAGGCGGGCGGAGAGGAGCAGCAGAAGGCGACCCGGGAAGCCGGCAGGGAGATGCAGGACGCCGCCCAGGCCGTCGCGGAAGTCACGCAGGCCATGCAACATGTGGGGCAGATCGCGCAACAGACCACTGACATCGCGGACAGTGGGAAGCAGGCGGTCGAGAAGACGATTTCCAGCATGGGGCGGATTCGCGATCAAGTGCAGACTGCCTCTTCCAGGGTGGCGGAATTGGGAGAGATGGGGCATCAGATCGGGGCCATCGTGGAGACCATCGACCAGATCGCGGAGCAGACCAATCTGCTGGCGCTCAATGCCGCTATCGAGGCGGCGCGCGCCGGGGAGCATGGCAAGGGCTTTGCGGTCGTGGCGGATGAGGTGCGCAAATTGGCGGAGAAAGCCACGGTGGCGACCCGTGAGATCGGGGTGCTGATCCAGCGGGTACGCGGAGGCGTCAACGATGCCGTAGACGCCATGCAGTCGAGCAGCCGGGAAGTTCAGGAGGGAGCCTCCAACAGTGAGCAGGCCGGGTCTTCGCTGATCCGGATTTTGCAATCCGTGGAGACGGTCACGACCGGCGTGGAAGAGGTGAGACGAGTGGCCCTTCGGATGGCGGCTTCTGTGGAGGGCGTAGTGCATACCTTCGACTCCGTGACCCATGCTGCCGTGGAGAATACCGACGTGGTAACGAGGATGACCTCCGGAGCGGAGCAGGTTTCCACGGCGATTGGCAGTGTGGCGGCGATCAGTGAGCAGACAGCGGCCGGCGCGCAGGAGATGAGCGCCTCAGCCGAAGAGGTTTCTGCCAATGCAGAGGAGATGGCCGCGATTATCGCCGGACAAGCGGTCCATATTGCGGCAGTGAGTTCCGCGGCTCAGGATCTGGACACGAAGATGGGGCAGGTGAAGGCGCTGGTGAACCGCTTCTACCACTTCCAGACGGATCAGGAAGAGCAAGACACATCCACTCAAGAGAGCGCTGCTTCCCGGAGCCGGCGCAAGACCTCCGTTGCCAAGCCTGTCGGCCAGACGGCCCGGAAACAGAAGGCGACGGATAAAGCAGCGTGACTACTGACGAACTTACCACACGTGTCCCGTGTCCCCATAGGGGGACACTTAGCCGCAGGCTCGTAGCGAGGGAGTTTACTCCCTTGTGACGATCCGACGTCTCTTCCCTCTGTAGTAGCAGGCCGTGCGCTGCCCAGGTGGGCAGCGCACGGCCTGTCTGGTAAGCCCCACGGTCTGCTCAGGCTACCCGAAGGCGCGACTGGGCGGTTCGCTCGCGCTTCGATTTTGCGGGGGTGTGTTGGACCGGTTCCTCCAGCCGGAACTGGTTCACGATCTCCTGCAACTGGGTAGCCATTCCCTTGAGTTCGCTCGCGGCGGCGCTCACCTCCTCGACGCTGGCTGTCTGCTCCTGAACCGCCGCTGAGACATTCTGCGTGCTGGCCGCGACCTCCTCCGCGGAAGCGCTCATCTGCTCGGCGCCCGCAGCCGTCTCTTCGGTCAGCGCCGCCACGGAAGTGATCGCCATCGAGACCCGAGAGGCTTCTTGCGCCATTTCGCCGACCGCAGCCGCGTTCTCCTGAGCGACTCTATTGACGGTGGTCACCGAATTGCGTACCGATTGGACCAGCGCCGACATCTCCTCCGCAATGGAGGTCACCTGCTCCACTTCGGACGCCACGGACCGGGCAGAATCCAGGATCTGCTCCAGCGCCTTACCTGCCTCCTGGCTCTGATGTGCCCCCGTCTCCACCTCGCGATGGCTGGCCTCCATCGTCTGTACCGCCGACGTAACGCCCGTACACACGCTGTT
>DATGIG010000828.1:0-3073 GCA_035295825.1 Chthonomonadaceae bacterium
CCCGCCGACCCCGCGCTGGAACTGGTGCGCCGCCTGCAGACCGAGTTTCCCCAGTGCGACATCGGCATCGTATGCGGCGGGCCGGAGACGGCACGGGGCCCCAACCTCAAAGTCTGCAACCTCGCCTCCATGCTGCCCCTGGCCCGGCACGACCTGCTCGTTCTGTGCGACAGCGACATGCGCGTCGCGCCCGACTATCTTCGCCGCGTGGTTGCGCCGTTCGAGCGCAAAAAAGGAGAGCCTGTAGGGGCGCTCAGGGCGCAGCAAGCAGCGCCCCTACAGGCTGCGCCCAATCTTGCGGTAGCTGCGCCCGGATCTTCCGAGGAAGAGAAGGAAGTCGGGTTGGTGACCTGCCCCTATCGTGGATGCCGTGCAGGCAGCTTTGCGGCCATGCTGGAGGCGTTGGGCATCGGCGCGGACTTCATCCCGAGCGCCCTGGTGAGCCGCGCCCTGGAGGGAGTGGGGTTCGCCTTCGGCTCGACCATCGCCCTGCCGCGCCGAGTGCTGGAAGCCCTGGGAGGCTTTGAGGCGCTGATAGAAGAGCTGGCGGACGACTATCGCCTGGGCGAGGGCGCGCGCAGGTTGGGCTATGGGGTGGTCCTCTCGGAGTATGTGGTGGACGATGTGCTGGGCCGGGAGCGGTTTGCCGCCATGTGGGCGCGGAGGCTCCGCTGGGCGCGGACCGTACGGGCCTGCCGTCCAACCGGCTATGCGGGCTCCTGCATCACCCACGGCACAGCGCTGGCGCTGCTGTTTCTGCTGGCTATGGGCTTCTCGCCGCTGGGCTGGGTCCTTGCGGGAACCGTGATCGCCGTGCGCCTGCTGGCCGCTCTGACGATAGCCTGCGTCTATACCCGGGACCCCAACGTTTCCCGCTTTCTGCCCCTGCTGCCTCTCAGCGATCTGTTGAGTTTCGCGCTATACGTTGCCAGTTACTGCGGCAACACCATCTTCTGGCGTGGCGAACGGTTCCGGCTTCTGCCCCATGGCAAGATCCAGCGTGTTTGAGCATCCCTGTAGGGCAGGGGCGCCGTCCCCTGCCGATCCTCTGATTGGCACAGACCGGCACAGGGTGGAAAGTAGGGGCTTCAGGCGCAGCAAGCAGCGCCCCTACATCGCATTAAGATGCGGTCTTGTGGCTTTTGGCGAGTTGGGACAGGCTGCCGGTCTCGACATAGTGGACGCGCTCCGCGATGTTGACCGTATGATCGGCGACCCGCTCCAGGTAGTGCGCCACAAACAGCAAATAGGACGCCTGCACCACCAATGCCGGATCTCTCTGCATCACCGTATGCAGCTCCTCGCGGATACGGTGGAACATCATATCCACCTCATCGTCTTCGAGAACAACGGTCTCGACCTGCTCCAGATCGTGATTGACAAAGGCCTGCATGGCCTGATTGAGCATATGGCGGACACTCTCGGCCATGCGGGGCAAGTCCACCAGCGGTTGGTAAAAGGTATCCTGGATCAGGTGGCGGGCGACCTTGGCGATATCTACCGAGTGATCCCCGATCCGCTCCAGGTCTGTAATGACTTTCAGTACCGTACCGATGAGGCGCAGGTCGCGTGCCAGAGGCTGCTGCAGGGCGATCAGACGCATGCACTCGCCCTCGAGTTCCAGATCCAGCCTATCCACCAGATCATCGTGCGCGATGACCTCTTCCGCCAGCGTGATGTCCTGTTCGGTAAGCGCTTGAACAGCCATCCTCAGCATCCGATCCACCTCGCTGCCCATCTCTAGGAGGCGGTGGCGTAGAGCCTCTAACTCTTCGGAAAAGTGTAAGCGCGTGGCTGCCATATAATTCTACCTTCTTCATAAACGAAGTTTCAGACAGGAGATACTTGATAATACTCTACGTATGCGCGAAAGAAAACATTGCAAGGGGATTTTACCAAATCTTAACATTCCCTTAATCCTGCCTTAACATTCGCATGCTATCCTTAGTGCCGTGATCATCAATCCGAACCGGCGTGGAACCAAAAAATTCCACGCCTGCAACCCCGTGTGTCACTCACGGCACTTCCCTTCCCGTTTGACTCTCGAAAGGAGAAACAACCCCATGAGAATGCGTCGCGGCAGCAATGATGGGTTCACCCTCATTGAACTGCTAGTCGTCATCGCGATCATCGCGATCCTCGCTGCCATCCTGTTCCCGGTCTTCGCCAAGGCGCGCGAGAAAGCCCGCCAGACCTCCTGCCTCAGCAACGAAAAGCAGTTGGGCCTGGCCACCTATATGTATGTGCAGGACTATGACGAACAGTTCTATCCCCATCGCTTCAACTGCCCCGGCCCGGGTGCAAACGCGATCTGCCAGCAGTATGTCGGCAATCCGGATGCGGCGAAGTTCAGCGGCGGTTCCGAAGAGCGCTACTATTGGATCTTCCTGCTCCAGCCCTATATCAAGAACTACCAGGTATTCCAGTGCCCCAGCAATCCAGGCGCCTTCACCCCGACCTCCGGGCCTGCTCCTGTCTGCTCTGCTCCCGGCTGCATCGGCACCGCCTACGGCGGCCAGAACTCCTACGGCCATAACGACATCTACCTCAGCCCGGCCGGCGCCTTCGCCGGTGCGAACGGTCAGCCCTCGCCCGTCGCCATCGCGGCGGTCCCGCGCGTGGCCAGCACCATCATCATCTCCGACGCCACCTACTATGGCGCAGCCTTCGATCCCAACGCGGGCGTCGGCGGCGCGAGCGGCTACCAGGCCACCGGCGACTGCGTGGATGGCACGGACTGCACCGTGGAACTGAACTACTTCAACGCGCAAGGCAGCCAGTACAAGAACTACTGGATGAACATCGGCAACGCCAACTGGAGCTACAGCGGCGGCGCCATTCTCCCCGCTCAGGCCGTCGTGCTCGGCAAAAACCGCCACTCCGAGCAGATCAACGTTATCTTCGCCGACAGCCATGCCAAGGCGCTGCCCTACAGCCGCGTGGTGGGCGATGTCTGCCTCTGGACGACGGACGCCGATGGTCCGCATCCCAAGTGCAACTAAGCTAAGGATAGCTATCAACTCCCCCGATAGGGTGTAACAACATGAGAGGAGAGGCCGGTATTCCGGCCTCT
>DATGIG010000829.1:0-5538 GCA_035295825.1 Chthonomonadaceae bacterium
GGCCACAATCTGCCCGGCCCTGCCGATATTCTCACGAAGCGTCACGTGACGTTTCAACCCGGCTGACAAGCCCGCTCAACTCGACAGGCCGACCACCTTAAAGAGGGCGAAAAACTGTCTTGACAAATGGGGTCACTATAGCTCGATTGGTTCATCATGGCTGGGCTAGCTCCTGAATCGGGATGAGAAAACATGAGCGGTTCCTAATTGACGGTTATCGGCACCATGACGGACACGGTGTCATTCGTTGATTTTCCGGTCACAGTCACATTGTAGTTGCCGGGCGCCACGTTGCTGCCGACAACGATATTGAGAACAGCGTTGGGATAATCCAATGGCACGGTCAAAGTCGGAGTTGTGACCGGGTAAGCTATGTTGACGGAATTGGGGAAGCACCAGGCGGTGATTCCATTCGGCGCGCTCACGCTAAGAGTGAAAGGGAATGGGAAACAAGCAGCAGAGACACTAACTGTCGCCGCGATACTGCTGCCATGTGTCACCATCAGCGGGGATGGCGTGACAGATAATGCAAAGGTATTGGTTGTCAGCGGAGTGCTCGCAGGCCCTTCTCCGATATTGTTGACCGCAAGCACTTCATAACTGGTACATGAACCTGGTGACGTATCATGATAGGACGTCCCCGTAATTGTGCTTGGGTTGATTCTTACGAAGGGGCCGTCGTTAGTGCTTCTCAAGACGTTGTATCCTATTACGCCCGAAAGGGCTTGCCATGAAATGTTTACTCCGTTGCTTGCTGCAGTCGCCTTTAAACCCGTAGGCGCACTGTTAAGCGCCTGATTACCTGTCAGGATCTCGATACCATTGCAGTAATCATAAGGCCCAACAGAGCCATTGGAGAAGTTCAGGGTGATGTTGCCACTGGCGTCAGCAGTGGTGTTGGCGGCTACAATGACAGCTTTGTAGCCAGCACCGGCAAAGGCCGACACATCATAGTTGGAGCGTACGGTCGAGCCATTGACTTTGAAGGTAAAGAGGTCGGTTCCCGGCCCATCGCCAAAAATATCCGCAAAGTGGAAACGCACCGTGTAGGCCGCTCCTGCCGTCAAGGTAGGAAAGGTGTAGCTGAAGGGTTCGCCGCCGTTGACATCATAGCGACACGTCTGGTAGACGGCTGTTAGAGCGGGATTGATCGCTCCGCTGGTGTCGATTGTGGAGGTGGTGCTGTAAGGAGGATTGCCGCCGGTGAAGTAATTATCGGCTATAAAGGGATTGACCGCTGGACCGCCACAGTTGATCTGATAGACAGCCGTCTGGCATAATGCAGGCTGGCCTGTCATAACGATAAGCCAGGCGGCCACAAGTCCCATAAGGAGCTTTGGCGGCAGTAAAGAAAAGTGACGTGAATATGGCAACTGTCTCCTCCCATGATAGCCAGGGTACGAGATTGCTAGAGATGGGAACTACCTGGGCAGCGAGGCCAATACGAACCGTTTATCCAGAGGACTTGTTATATTATAACAAGCCAGCGTATGTTTACCGTTTGTTTACCGTTTGTTTGGCATCTATTAAAGCGACTTTTGCAGGATTCTTCAACAGATAGGCAGAAACGGATAGCATCTTACAGAAATAACACTCCTCATGGCATCCGAAATCTATCATGTCTCGATGTTAGGCGGCTTCCACGTGGGATGTGAGGGCAGCCAGCCAGTCGAATTTCTCCCGCAGCAAGCCAGCGCCCTGCTGGCTTACCTGGCTTTACATCTCAAGCGCAATCCCACCCGCGAAGAGTTAATAGAGCAACTGTTGGCGGAAGAGGAGCCCGAACAGGCGCAGCCCAAGATGCGCCGTTATCTGCTGGAGCTGCGCCGCCGTTTCGAGCAGCCTCCTCTGGAGCTGGCCGATCTGCTCCTGACGACCCGCAAGACGATTCGCCTGGATCCTGATCTGGTCACTACCGATGTGATCGCTTTTGAAGAGGCTTTACGCATGGCCACCCGCACGACTGATCTGCAAGAACGGGAGCAGCATCTCGTCCGCGCGGTTCAGCTCTATCACGGCGACCTGCTGCCCGGCTTTTATCAGGAGTGCTTCGTTACCGAACGCCATCGCCTCTCTCACCTCTACGAACATGCCCTGCAGACGCTGACTAATGTCTATGAGCAGTCAGGCGATCTGGAGCGGGCGGTGGAATATGCCCGCCGTATCCTTGCCCGCGATGCATTGAAGGAAGAGGCGCATTGCACGCTGATGCGCCTTTTTGCCGAAATGGGCCAGCCCTCAGCCGTGTTGAAGCAGTATCAGGAGCTGGAAAAGATTCTCCAGGAGGCGTTCGGAGAAGAGCCTTCCCCGGCGACCCGCCAGTTGATGGAAACGCTGCGAGTGCGCGCTCAGACCAATGTGCCGCATACGGTCAATGGAATGAACGGCAACTCGCATCCCGCTTCGCTGCTCGTCCGGGAAGACACGGAACCGGCGCTTCCCGAAGCCTGGCCCGCCTCTCCTCGCACTTCCCTACCTGCCCGGCCCTCTTCCTCTCCCGCTCTCTGGCCCCGATTTCTGGCGGCCGCCGGCCTGGTCGCGCTCCTGTTCGCGTTAGGATCGGTTTTCCTGCACCGCAGAAGTGCGCCGCCCCGATCTGCATTGCTTGTTCCGGATGCGAATAGGCTCTGGGTGGCGCGCTATCCGGCGGCTCCGGATGAGCAGGAGAACAGCGAGCCTACGGCCATGACGGTGGATGATGCGGGAAACATCTATATCACCGGCTTCGTGCGGACCCTGCACAACGACGTGGACTACCTGACGCTCAAATACGATCCCGGCGGCAAGCTTATCTGGCGAGCCCGCTACAACGGGCCGGGCAACGACGTGGACCGTGCGCGCTCCATTGCCGTGGATAAGGACGGCAATGTCTACGTCACCGGCGATTCGGATAACGGCAAGGGCAATGGCGCCTCCCGCATGTCCGGTCTGGACTGGGCGACCGTCAAGTACGATAAGGACGGCCACCAGATCTGGGTGGCCCGCTTCAACGGCCCGGATGATGGCGAAGACCGACCCATCAAGCTCTGCGTGGATGCCGTAGGCAACGTCTATGTGGCCGGATATTCGATCGTAAGGCGTCGCGTGGATGGCGGGATACGACTCCTCAAAGAATGGGAGGTCGTCCAGTACGAACCCTTGCACGGCAGGCTGATGTGGAACCAGCAGGTGCGCCCTGCGGAAGACTGGTTAGAGGCCGAGGCCGTGGATATGGCCGTTGATCCGTCCTGCAATATCTATGTCACGGGAAATTTCGGGACCAATCTCTGGAATAGAGGCAAGACGGTCGTGTTGACCATCAAGTATGCGCCAACCAGCGAAGTTGTCTGGCAAAGAACCTACCGGGGGAAGGGATTCGGGGACGTCACCGCCCGCCGGATCGCTCTGGATGGCTCCGGCAATGTCACGATAGCCGGCGAGCAATACGACGGCGGCCTGGATAATAATGGCACCCGCAACGATGTTGTGACCGTTACCTACGACGCGGACGGGAATCAGAAGTGGGTCCATGTCTATGATAACAGGCATGGGGACGACATCCCCGATGCTCTGGCCGTGGACGGGGCGGGCAATGTCTGTGTGGCCGGACACACAGGACCGGCGGTGAATTTCGATTATCTGACGCTCCGGTACGACCCGAGCGGCAGCTTACAGTGGGCGCGCATGTATAACGGGACCGCCAATGCCGTGGATTATGCCAATAATGTGGCTTTCGACCATGCCGGCAACGTGATCGTCACCGGCTATGCCCAGGATGCCGGCGTCGTGAAGCGCAACGGAACGGCAGCCGAAACGATCCTGCGATGGGATAATGTCACCCTCAAGTACGACCCGACAGGCCGTATCCTCTGGAAGGGAGTGTATGGCTATAACTGGGGCCTCGATACGTCGCTGGTCGCCATAGATCATCAGGACCGTGTCCTTGTGGCCGGGCAGTGTAGTCACGAAACCGCAAACTACGTCATCACCCTCTTCAAGTACGCGCCGGATGCCCCCATTCCCTGACGCCGCCTCCCCTCCCACGCGCTCTGCCCGGCACATGCAAGCGGAGAAGCAGGCGTGGGAGGGCCCTATGGCGCCTCCCAGTCCTCTGGCAGGGCCCTTCCGTTTTCCTTTTTGGAGTGCGGACATTGCGTGCTCCGCAACGCATCGGCTTGCCGCCGTCCTGAAAGGCGCAACCTTGGCAGCGGCAAGCCGCCGTCGGAGCAGATGGGGCAGCAAGCTGCCCCTCAATGCAAAGCGGGAGCAAGCTCCCGCACTCCAAAGTGGCAAGCCACCGCACTCCAAAAGAGGCGTTCGCCGAGAACGGAATGACCCTGCCCAGGATGCAAAAGGTCTTGTGTGTCCATGCCCCCAGTATACGAACGGAAGGACCCTGCCCTGGATGCCCTGGGCCAGGTCGCCGCCGCACGGAAGCAGCCGGGGCGCGCCGTCCGTCTGTTCGCCGCCTCGGAATCTCTGCGGGAGACGATCGGGGCGGCCCGTTCGCCCGGCGAAACCGAGGAGATCGAGCGGGATCTGCTCACGGCGCGACAGGCGCTCGGCGAGGCGGCGTTTTCAGAAGCGCAGCAGGCCGGCCGCGCCATGAGCCTGGAGCAGGCCCTCGCCTATGCCCTGGAAGAGGCCGGTGCAAGCTCTCAGGGCAGCGTCACGTCTACCCCCCGGTGAATCCGGCCCTCTGCGGTGGCGGCGGCAAGACGCAAAGGCACGACCACGCCTTCCTGCCCGGCAGAGGCCGGAAAAGACAACGTCAGGGTCGTGACCGCGCCGGGAGCCAGGTCGCCCAGCAGGACCGGCAGGGTCGTGACCGTGCCGGCCGCTCCTAAATAGGCGTGCAGGACCGTAACGCCGGAGGCGGTCGTGTAGCCGGTGTTGGCCAACGTGATGGCTACCGTATAATTCCCGGTCGCGCGGTCCCGGCTCGCGTTCGCAGAGAGCAGCGCCAGGGCGCTCGTCAGACGGAAGACCGTTCCCGCGCCGCCCTCTCCGCCGGCGTAGGCCGTTCCATAGAGGCTGCCGTCCGCCGCCTGGACCAGGCCGCTGGGATGGCAGCCATTCCAGTTGCATCCTCCCGTCCGCTCGGCGGCAAAAGCGTACAGCAGCGAGAGCGAGCCGTCCAGGGTGAGGCAGAAGATAGCGCCATCCCCCTGGCTTCCTCCCTGATAGGCCGTGCCGTAGAGGTTGCCGTCCGCGCCGCGGATCAGGGCGTTCGGGTTGACTCCCTCCTTTGAGGAGAAGCTATAGAGCGTCGTCAGCGTTCCGTCCGGCGTGATGGTGAAGAGCGTGCCGCAGCCGGCAGCGCCTCCGTAGGCGGCGACGCCATAGAAGCCGCCGTCGTCGCCGGGCACGAGCGCGGCTTCCGGATCGGCCCCATCGGCGTTGATCCCATAGCCGCTGCGATTGGTGGAGGTAAACGCGCTGAAGACATGCAGCACGCGAAAGGCGCCGGTCAGGCTGTACCTGAAGATTACGCCGTTGCCGAAAGCGCCGCCCCAGAAGGTCGTGCCGTAGAGAGCGCCATCCGCGCCCTGGGAAAGC
>DATGIG010000830.1:0-3380 GCA_035295825.1 Chthonomonadaceae bacterium
GGCGCTCATGCTGGCCCGCGGCGCCACGTCCTATGAACTCGCCCTCGACTTTCTGGCCCGCACCGGGTCCAGCTCGGAAGGTCGGAACCTGCCCGGCCACTTTTCTTCCCGGCGGATAAACGCCTTCTCCATCGCCTCCCCGGTCGCCTCTCAATGCCTTCCGGCGTGCGGAGCGGCGTGGGGCATTCAGAAAGAAGGCAGCGCTCAGATGGTCTTATGCACCATCGGCGATGCGGCCACCCGGCAAGGCGAGTTCTACGAAGCGGTGTGTCTTGCCGTGCAGGAGAAGCTGCCCATCGTCTTTGTCATCGAGGACAACGGCTACGGCATCTCCACCTCCACTAAATCTCAGCTTCCCTTCAGGCTGCATATCTTCGACAGCCAGCTCGTCTGCAACCTCAATGGCCGAGACGCCTTCGAGGTGTTTGCCAGGGGTTCAGAAGCGATCCAAAAAGCCCGGCAAGGGGGCGGACCCAGCCTCTTGTGGTGTGAGCTGGACCGGCTCGGAAGCCACACCTCTGCCGACGATCAGAGGGTCTACCGCTGCCAACAGGAATTGGAAGCCATCGTTCAAAACGATCCGATCCCCCTTCTCGCCAATCGGCTTATAAAAATGGCAGAGTTGAGCCAGAGTGAGTGGGAGGCGATGCAGCAAGAGGTGACCCAAGAAATCGATAGGATCTACCAGCAGGCCGAGCAAGCGCCTTTCCCGGATCCCAACGAGGTCCAAAAACATCTGTTTGCTCCCCCGGTAAAGCCTGCGGCCCTGCCTTTAGCCGTGGAAGCCTCTACCGAGACGATGGTCTCTTCTATCAACCGGGTGCTCGCTTTAGGGTTAGAGACCTTCCCCAAGATGATGCTCTTCGGCGAGGACATCGAAGACCCAAAAGGCGGGGTGTTCGGTTTCACCAAGGGCTTAAGCACTCGTTTCGGCAAGGAGCGGGTCAAAAACTCCCCCTTAGCCGAAGCCACCATCCTTGGAACCGCCGTGGGCTTGGCCGCCACAGGCTACAAGCCGGTGTTCGAGCTGCAGTTCATAGACTTCCTGCCTCCGGGCTTCAATCAACTGGTCAGCCAGATGGCAACGCTCCGATGGCGCTCGAAGGGAGAATGGGGATGCCCGGTGGTCTTGTATGCTCCGTATGGGGCTTACCTGCCTGCTGGAGGCATGTGGCACAGCCAGAGCAACGAAGGCTATTTCTGTCACACACCCGGATTAAGGGTAGCGGTTCCCAGCACCCCCGAGGATGCAGTGGGGCTGTTCTGGAGTGCTTTCATGGACAACGACCCCTCCCTTATCCTCATCCCCAAGCATCTGTTCAGGATCAGGATGCCGGTCAAAGAATATAAGCCCCTAGAATGGGGCCAGGCGAAGGTAAGGAAAGAGGGCAAGGATGTGAGCCTGGTAAGCTGGGGAAATGGGATGGAGTTAGGCGAGCAGGCGGCGGAGGCGCTGGGCAAAGAGGGAGTGAGCGTAGAGCTTGTGGACCTGCGAAGCCTTTGTCCCTGCGACTATGAAAGCGTGCAGAAGTCATTGGAGAAGACCGGAAGATTGGTGGTGGTGCAGGAGAGCCAGAGAACCTGCAGCATGGCCGAGGCGCTCATAGCCGAGATGGTCAGCCTCTGCGAGCGGTTCTATCTGTTGCAGGCGCCTCCACAGCTTGTCAGCCGGGCGGACGTGCCTATTCCGTTTTGTCCGAGCCTGGAGTATGCCCTGCTGCCGGACTTAGAACAGGTGCTAAACGCTATTAGGAATACGCTGGAGTAGATGAATTCTTATTTTCGATGATGACCACATCGGGAGGAATCATTCTGGCGGGCGGGAAAAGCGCCCGCATGGGGCAGGACAAGGCGCTCCTGGAAGTAGACGGGAGATCGCTCATCGCACAGGTTGTTGCCACAGTGCGCCCGCTGGTCTCCGAGATCGTCGTGGTCGCGGATGTGCCGGAGAAGTACGACAACGCGCTCGGACGAATCGTGGCTGATTTGCTGCCCGGCGTGGGTCCCGTCGGCGGCATTCTGACCGGCCTGACGGCGCTGGGGGAAGGCTCTCATCTCGTGGTCTCCTGCGACATGCCCGCGCTCAATGTTCGGGTGCTGCAGTTCCTGCTGGAAGCTGCCACGCCGGAATGGGACGCGGTCGTTCCGGAAACCGCCGGACGGCCGGAACCGCTGTGCGCCGTCTACCAGCATACCGCCGCGCCGAAACTGCGCGCGTTTCTGGATACCGGGCGGCGCGCCGCCTACCAGGCGCTGGAATGTCTCCAGACCCGTCGCGTAGACGAAGAGACGCTGCGCCGCCTGGACCCAGAAGGGCTGGGCTTTACCAATCTCAACACGCCGGAAGACCTGGAGCGTTTCCGGCAGCGCAAACACACTCTATGACGACCAACGACCTCCTGCCGATCCGGCCGCTCGAATCTCCGCCGGACGCCTGTATCTCCGTTCCCGGCTCCAAGAGCATCACCAACCGGGCGCTCATCCTGGCCGCCCTGGCGGACGGCCGATCCGTGCTGCGCGGCGCGCTCTTCTCGGACGATACCCGCGTCATGGTCGAGGCGCTACGCCGGCTGGGCTTTGGCGTGGAGACAGACGAAGCGAAAGAGATGATTTCCGTCGAGGGCCAGGGCGGGCGCATCCCCGCTGACTCGGCGGAGCTGTTCGCCAGCAACTCCGGCACCTCCATCCGCTTTCTGACCGCGCTGACCGCTCTTGGCTGTGGACACTATCGCCTGGATGGCACCGAACGGATGCGCCAGCGGCCCCAAGGTGACCTGCTGGAAGCTTTACAAAGCCTGGGCGTGACCGCCCTTTCCGAAGCCGGTAATGGCTGCCCGCCGATCCGCATCGAGAGCAGAAGAAGGGAACAGGGAACAGGGAACAGGGAACAGGGAAGAGAAGGGAAGAGGGAACAGGGAAGAGAAGGGAAGAGGGAAGAGGGAAGAGGGAAGAGAGAGGAGAAGAGCGGCGGAGGGCTGCGTGGCGGCACGGTCCGGCTGCGCGCCGAGGCCAGCAGCCAGTTTCTGACGGCCCTGCTGATGGTCGCTCCCTACGCCGCCTCCGATCTCGTCATCGAGGTCATGGGGCCGCTGCGCCCGTTTTACGTGGAGATCACGCGCCGCATGATGGCCCAATGGGGGGTTCGGGTCGAGGTAGAAGACGGCCAGCGGTTTGTCGTGCCTGCGGGGCAGCGTTACGCGCCCCAGCCGGAATACACCATCGAGCCGGACGCCTCCAGCGCCTCCTACTTCTTCGCCGCCGCCGCGCTGACCGGCGGGCGTGTCACCGTGCCGGGATTGGGTCCCGAGGCGCTCCAGGGTGACGTGCGTTTCGCCACGGTGGTCCTGGCGGCGATGGGCTGCGCGGTCATGCACGACGCG
>DATGIG010000831.1:0-4839 GCA_035295825.1 Chthonomonadaceae bacterium
GCCGGACGGGCACTGCGCCTCTCTGTTTCCTCACAAGCCCGCCCTTCAGGAACAGCAGCAGCTCGTCGTCGCCACGGAGCCTGGCCTCCAGCCGTTCGTGCCCCGCCTGACCCTGACGCTGCCGGTCCTGAACAACGCCGCGAATATCCTGTTCCTGGTCGCCGGCGCCGACAAAGCCGAGACGCTGGCCCGCGTGCTGGAAGGCCCGCTGGACCCGGAGGCGCTGCCCTCTCAGGCTGTTGTCCCGGCGAACGGATCGCTTACCTGGCTGGTGGATAAAGAGGCGGCTCGGCTTTCCTAACACGGCGTTGAAACGCCGTGCTGAAACGCGAAACCCGCTAAAGCGGGTTAATCGCGCAAAGGCTGATCCCTCGCTTACCGGGAGAGGCACAACCTGACAGCGGCAGTCCGCGCAGGCGGACTTTGCATTTCAGACCGGGGTTTTAACCCGGAGGCCCGCTACCCCGTGCCTACCCCCGGTCCATTGATGGCCTGTACGTCGTTCATCATGGTGGTGGTGTAGACGACGCGGCCGTCGTATTCGGGCGTGGAGAAGATGTTGCCGGGGCCGAGGTCATAGGTCCAGAGCTGCTTCCCATTTGCCGTGTCCAGGACGACGACGTTGCCCCGCACGCCCATGATCGCCAGCGACTTGCCGTCCGGCGCCAGCCGGGGCGAGGAGTCGTAGATGGTCTGGCCGGTCGGCGTGCGCCACAAGAATTTCCCCGTCTCCGTATCCAGCGCGTAGACGTCGCCATGCCCGCCCAAGCCGCCGACATAGAGGGTCGCGCCGGAGACGACCGGCGACGAGTAGCCGAAGACATCGTCGCCTTTGGGGGCGCTGGCCGTCCAGTCGTCGTGCCCTGTGCGCTTGTTGACCGCGTGCAGGACGTTGTCGTCCGTGCAGACGTAGACCCGGTCATTGGTGACGAATGGAGAGGCGACGGCGGGCGAGATGTAGAAGGAGCGGCCCATGTGGGCTTTCCAGCGCGGCGCGCCGGTCTGAACGTCGAGCGCGTAGAGGGTGTTGTCCCAGCCGCCCAGATAGAAAGCCTCGCCATCCGTAGCGGCGCGCGACTGGAAGAAGCTGCCGGCGGGCTGCGTCCATTTCATGTTCCCGGTGGCCGCGTCCAGGCCGAAGATCTTGCCGTTGCCGCCCACGCAGACCACCCCGTTCGCTTCCGCCGCCGAAGCCAGGACCGGGCTGCCCGTGTCGAAATGCCACCGGGGTCTGCCGGAAGCCGGGTCGAGCGCATAGAGGTTATGGTCGGTCGAGCCGATGTAGAGGACGCCATCCGCGATCACCGGAGAGGCCAGGAACTGCCCCTTCGTCGGGAAGCTCCAGCGGCGGCGACCCCGCTCCTTGTCGAGGGCATAGACATGGCCGTCCAGCGAGGAGACGTAGAGCGTATCGCCCGCCAGCAGCGGGCTGGACTGGATGGCGTCGTTGAGGTCTATAGCCCATTTGCGCGTCGGCTGGCTCAGGCCGTGGTCCACCTCGAAGATCAGCTCGTCCTCGTAGGTGACGTTGTTGCTGGTGGTCAGGCGGATATCGCAGCTATGGACGCCCACGGAGATCGGTTTGGTGGGGAACTGGTCGCGCCAGATGTCGCGCGCGTCTTTGGTCATCGGTTTCCAGTCCCCATCATCTATGCGATACTGCGCCGTCTCCTTGTCCGGGTTGTCGGTGACGGCGCGAGGCGAGAGCAGCGCCATGGGCCGGCGGCGCTCCAGGAAGGCGATGTCGGGATCGTCCCACGCGACCTGCAGTACGGACGGCTTGTTCTTCAACTGGGTGGGCAACGTGGCGATGTGGACCGGCACGCCCGGCTTCTCCTTGACGAAGCGGTCTATGGTCACCAGCAGGGGCGTGACGTTGACGCGCAGATAGGAGCCCTGGTAGAGCCCGCGCGACATCAGGCTCAGCACGCCGTTGGTATACCAGACAAGGTCCGCGTGGCCGTGCCCGGTGAAGAAGACCATGACGTTATGGTTATGCAGGATCGGGACCAGATCGAACTCGTTATCAATCATGCGCACGTCCGGCGCGTCGCGCCCGATCCAGTGATGCATGAAGAGCATGACGGGCGTGTCCGTGCGAACGTGCTTGAGGTCGTTTTTTAGCCAGTCCAGCTCGGCCTTGTCGAAGTGGCCCCAATGTTCCAGGACCACCGTGGAATCGAGCAGGATGAAATGGACGTTGCCGTAGTCGAAGGACTGGTAGAGCTTGCCGAACTGGTTGACGAAGCCCTCCTTGCCCTCCGGGCTCCAGCGCACATCGTGATTGCCGGGCACGGCATAGAAGCGGATGCCGGCGGACTGCAGCCCGGCGATCCCCTCTTTGAAGCGGGCATACTCCTGTGGCCGTCCGGATTCGGTGATGTCGCCATTGTCAATGATGAAGGCGGGCGGCGGAGACATGTTGATGGCGTCCTGCGTGAGTTGCTGCAGGGGAGCGATGCTGCCATTGGCGGTCTGGTGGGTATCGGTGATGTCCAGGAAGGTGAAGGTTTCGATTCGGTCGCTCGTCTTCTGAGCCTGCGCGCTCACGGCGGCCAGAAGGAGCCCCACAGCCAGGAAAAGAGGGCCGATCTTACGGCGCATGCGCCTGGTGTCCTTTCTACTGCACAAAGGATTGGGGGGTTGGTTCTCATACGGATGCCGGAAAGAGGTCTGTTTCCGGCGCCCGTTCACAACATTCGCCTGTACCCTCCCCGAATTCCTCTTTCGGACTGTTTTGGCCGGGCATGCAGCCGGACTGTCGACAGCCATATGAAAAATATTCTTGACACCATTGTCAATGCCGTGTTATAATGTCCCAGCAGTTAATATAACGATATATATGAGGCGTAAGGTATGGGCAGGCGGCGTAAAATAACCATGAAAGACGTAGCGGAGCGGGCCGGTGTTAGCGTAATGACGGTCTCTGCAACACTCGGCGGGAACTATCCGACGGTCTATGTATCGGACGCAACTCGGGCACGGGTGCGCGAAGTAGCCAGGGAAATGGACTATCGCCCGAACGCCATTGCGCGGTCTCTGAGGCAGCAGGTTACCAATGTCATCGGAGCCTATCTTTCCATTCATGATGGGCATCGCTTCCTGAATCCCGCCGACCCGTTCTATGCGGTCCTGCTCGGCGGACTCCACACGGCGTGTGCCGCACACAAGAAGGATATTCTACTGCATGCCTTCTACCCGGATCGCCCGGTAGAGGACATCTACACGGAGATCGTCGATGGCCGTATCGACGGCCTGATTGTCTTCGCGCGGCCGGGGGACCCGCTCGTTGACAAGCTTGTCGAGACCGAACTGCCGGTCGTCGCTGTCGGGGAAGTCATCCAGGGAATACCCTCGGTCGGTCCCGACAACATTGCCGGCTCCCGGTTGCTTGTCGAGTACCTTATCCGCAAAGGTCATCATCATATCATCTACCGCAGCTCACTGCTGAACCTTACCTCGTTAAAGGAGCGGCGTGCTGCCTTTCTGGAGGCTGCCGCCGCCCACAATCTCGAAGTCGAGGAATGGAGAGCAGAGGAGTTTACGAATCCAGACGACATTGCGATTGCATCCTGGTTAGATCGGGCGAGGCCGCACATGCCGACGGCCGCGGTCTGCTGGAACGACCAGGCGGCCTACGATCTGCTTCGGATCTGCCACCGGCGCGGCGTGCGCGTGCCCGACGATCTGGCTATATGCGGATTTGACGGCCTCGTAATCCCAAACCGAATGCCGGAGCGCCTGACTACCATTGATGCTCACTGGTCGCAGGTAGCGCAGGCTTCGGTGGATCTGCTGACAGCCCGGATGAAAGGGGAAACCGTTGTCTCTGCCACGGTCCTCCCCGTCAGTTTGATCATTGGCGACACGGCATGACAGGATGCCACATGTCTCGCCAGAAAGGAGATGATGCGAACGAACGGAGATTGGATTTTCCACCTTGGCCCAGGCCGGGCACAATCACCCAAACAGATAAAAGCACCGGTAACCGCTCCAGGTTCCTGGCTGCATCGTCGCGAATGCCATTATCCAACACGCATTAGTGCGCCGATTCCAAAAGGAGGAATCCACAATGGTACCTTCCCGAAAAGGCTTCACTCTCATCGAGCTGCTCGTCGTAATCGCAATCATTGCGATACTTGCAGCCATCCTTTTCCCAGTGTTCGCACAGGCTCGCGCCAAGGCGCGACAGGCAAGCGACATGAGCAACCTCAAGCAAATGGACCTTGCCGTGATGATGTACGTTCAGGACTATGATGAGACCTACCCGGCCATGGAGTTCCCGTACCCCCAGGACCCGGTACTACCTTACTACCGCTGGAGTAGCGTCAAGTGTGTCAGCCCCTATGTCAAGAACGGCGATCTGTATCGCACACCAGGAGATGCGGCGATGCTCACCGGGCTTGGCGCTCTACCCGGTAAGCTCCAGGCGGAGGGAAGGACCACCTACGTCAACTCTTACCAGGCAAACGGCATGATGATCGGTTCCTGGAGCGGCTATGCTTTTGATCCTTCTATGCCCGTACCGCCACAGCAGATCGGGCTGTTCTCAGCGGAATACTGGAAGTGGGCATGGGCTGGGCATCCACTCGTAACTACGCCGCTGGCAAGAGTAGCGTACCCAGCCGAGTTGATTGCCCTGGTCGATGGTGGAACCGATGAGGATGCTCTCTGGGTCCAAGAAGGGGTTCCAGGATGCGGGAACGTCGCGAACACAGAGACGCTGTATTGCGATGAGGACGTATACGACGTGTGGTTCCCATTCGAGTTCTCTGGGGTTGGAGCGGCAGTCTGGAAGCTCCCAACGGGCAAAATCTGGCGTGAGTTTGCCGGTGGCGC
>DATGIG010000832.1:0-7843 GCA_035295825.1 Chthonomonadaceae bacterium
GAATCTGGCGCGCGCCCTCCCTGAAGTTGCCCGCTCAGGACAGAAATCCAGCAGGCGGAATAGATGCCGTATCCGCAACCATCGAGGTCGAGGCCATCCGTCTGTTCGTGGAGCGGGCGCGGCTGGTCCAGCCACGATTTGAGCTGACGCGCCAGAATGCAGATGCCATCGCACGGATCTGTATCCAACTGGAGGGCATTCCGCTTGCGATCGAACTGGCGGCAGCCTGGGTGCGGACCCTTATGGTAGAGCAGATAGCCGATCGCCTGGTGGACCGCTTCCAGCTTCTGATGGGAGGGGATCCGACCCGGCCGAAGCGTTACCAGACGCTGCGGGGAACGATGGACTGGAGCTATGATCTGCTCGGCGAGCCGGAACGCGTCTTGCTGCGTCGCTTCTCTGTCTTTGCGGGGGGAGGCACGCTGGAGGCCGCCGAAGAGGTATGTGGGGGAGGCATTGTGGAGAGCCAGGCTGTCCTCACGTTTTTGACCTCGCTGATGGACAAGAGCCTGGTAAATTGCCAGCAGGACGGGGATCAAACGCGATATCGAATGCTAGAAACCGTTCGCCAGTATGGCCAGGAGCGGTTGGCCGAGAGTGGGGAGAAGGATGAAATCCATGACAGGCATGCCGCCTACTTCCTGCGCCTTGCGGAGGATATTACGGAGAACAGAACGCATTGGTCAGAGCAGTCTCTGTTGCGCAAGCGCCTGGAAGCCGAGCGCGAGAACCTGCGGGCCGCGCTGGAGTGGAGTGAAACGACTGCGGGAAGGACGGATCTGGCGCTGCGACTCATAGCAGCGATATGGTGGCCCATCTGGAGTTTCGCGGGCGCCTACACCGAAGCGCAGGCACATCTGGATGTGGCGTTCTCCCTGCCGGGGTCGCAGCAGAAGACGAGGGCGCGGGCGATGGCGCTATCCGCTGCCGCGTCCTATGAGATGATGCTGAAGGATGTCCCTGCGCTTCGAAAGCCCGATCTGGCGAAAGCCCAGGCCTACGCCGAGGAGAGTATGGCGATCTTCCAGGATCTCGGGGAGAATGGGGAGTATGCAAGGCTGCTCAATATCCTGAGTGCCATCAAGCTACTCCAGGGGGATGCTGTCGCAGCGCGAACCCTGTGTGATGAGGCTCTGGTGATCTTTCGAGAGTTGAGATTGAATTCTGATATCTTCTGGACGATCTGCGCGCTGGGAACGGTAAGTCGCGCGCAGGGAGACCTGGATGCAGCTCGCACTTATTGGGAGCAAGCGCGGTCGCTGGCCTGCGAGGGGCAATATGACTTTGGTGTTTTTTGGACGAACCTCTCCCTGGCAGAGCTTTTACGCGACCTGGGGGATTTCGCCACGGCGCATGCGCTTGCGGAGGAGAGTCTCTGCTTCACTCGCGCGCAAAGGAGCAGTCCCCATCTGGAGTGGGCGCTGACCATCACATCGCTCCTTCGGACGACCCTGGGCGACTTTCCTGGAGCACGAACGCTCCTGGAGGAGATGGTCACCAACAAAGAGTCGGAGGCGAGGGAGGTTCCCTTCTGGGTGTTTATCAGACTGGGAGAGGACTGCTGCGATCTCGGGGATGATGCCGCGGCTCAGGCCTATCTGGAGAAGGGTCTGGCTCTGGCGCGCATAGAGGGGCATGAAGCCGGCAGAGTGGTGTGCCTGATACGCCTGGGCGATATCAGCCTGGGTCAGCAGGACAAGAATAAAGCCTGCGCGCTCTATCGTGAGGGCCTGAGTCTTCTGGGGGAGAAGAGCAAGTTATCCCTTATCGCCTGGGCACTGGAGAAGATCGCGGTCCTTTCCCAGGGTGAGCGGGCGGCATGCCTTCTCGGGGCGGCAGAAGCCCTGCAGGAGGCGGGAGGTGGGGTGAGAGGGCCAGAGGTTATAATTACTTATTCCTGCCGGAGAGGACCCTATGCGCAGCAGAAGCACGAGACCAGGGTCGCCGCCCTGCGCTCCGCCCTGGGGGAGGAGGCATTTGCGGCAGCCTGGGCGGAGGGACGGGCGATGCCCATCGAGCAGGTGATGGCTTATGCGCTGGAAGGTATATAGATAAGCAGCATGCGAATCATCGGGTTGATGTCGGGCACGTCGGTGGATGGGGTAGACGCGGCGCTGGTTGAGATTTCGGGAGAGCCGCCTGCGCTGACCTGGCATCTGGAGAAGTTCCTCTGCGTGTCGTGGGAGCCGGAGATGCGGGCGGCGATCCTGGACGCCTGCCGGCCGGACGCGCCTTTGCAGCAGATCACGGCACTGCATTACCGGCTCGGAGAGGCGTTCGCCGAGGCGGCGCTGGAGGTCGCGCGGGCGGCAGGCGTGCCACCAGACAGTGTGGATGCCATCGCTTCGCACGGGCAGACGGTCTGGCATCAGCCGGCGCCGTTGGAGATCGGGGGCAGGGGCGCGCGGGGCACCCTGCAGATCGGGGAGCCGGCGGTGATCGCCGCGCGGACCGGCTGCCCGGTCGTGGCCGATTTCCGGGCGGCGGACATGGCGCTGGACGGACAGGGCGCGCCGCTCGTGCCCTTTGCAGACTATGCGCTTTTCGCTTCGCAGGAGGAGACGCGTGCCGTTCAGAACCTGGGGGGCATCGCCAACGTCACTTTTCTGCCGAAGGGAGGAGGATTGGCGGACGTGCTCGCCTTCGATACCGGGCCGGGAAATATGCTGCTCGACGCCCTGGCCTACCGGGTCTCGGAGGGCGCGCTGGCCTACGATTCGGGCGGTGTCATGGCCGGAATGGGCAAAGTCATCGAAAGGCTGCTCGAAGCTTTCCTGGCCAATCCCTATTTTGCCGCGCCGCCGCCCAAATCCACCGGGCGGGAAGCGTTCGGCGCGGCGTATGCGGAGCAGTTTTATGAGGCGGGAGTGCGGCAGGGCTGCGCTCCGAACGACCTGCTGGCGACCGCGACGGCGCTGACCGCCGAAACTGTTGCCCGCGCCTACCGAGACTGGCTGATGCCGCGCGCCGCCATCGAGACCGTGATTCTGGGCGGCGGGGGCACGCATAACGTGACGCTGGTGCAGATGCTGGCGGAGCGGCTGTGGCGCGTTACGCCGCGGGGGCGCCCGAAGCCGCGCGTGCTCCCGCACACCGCGTTCGGCCTGCCGGACGATGCCAAAGAGGCGGTCGCCTTCGCGATCCTGGGTTACGAGACGCTGCATGGGCGCCCGTCCAACGTGCCCTGCGCGACGGGCGCGAGCGGTCCTGCTGTGCTCGGCAAGATCGTCCTGCCCCCGCAATCGCCGGGAAAAATCACGATTTCGCTTGACAACAGCCATACAAAAAATTTATAATAGGAAAAGTGTAGAGCCAGGCCCCGGATGGATAGCCCCGCGCTATCCATTCTTGTTTTTCGGGGACATTCCATTCGCCTCCGGATCCCCTCTCACATCACCTGGCGGAGGGAAAAGGGAGGACCGGCCGCGGCGATTCCGAAGCTGGAAGCGCCGCAGGAGGGCGAAGCATTGGCAAACCTTGTGGTTGTGGGCGCGCAGTGGGGCGACGAGGCCAAGGGCAAGATCGTAGACTACCTGGCCCAAAACGCCGCGATGGTGGTCCGCTACGGCGGCGGCAACAATGCCGGCCATTCGGTCACCGTCGGCAGCGACGAGTACAAGTTCCACCTCATTCCCGCAGGTATCCTTCATCCCGAGACCGTCTGCGTGCTGGCTGATGGCGTGGTCATTGATCCCGGCGTGCTGGTCAAAGAGATCGAGGGGCTGCAGGCGCGTGGTGTCTCCGTGGCGAACCTGCGCATCTCGGCAGCAGCCCACGTCATCCTGCCCTATCACCGGCTGCAGGACGCGCTGGAGGAGGCGCGGCGCGGCGACGACAAGCTCGGCACGACCGGGCGCGGTATCGGGCCGGCCTACGCCGATAAGGCGGCGCGGACCGGCATCCGCATGGGCGATCTGATGGATCCGGAGCGGTTCACCGCCCGGCTGCAGGCGGCGCTGGACGACAAGAACGCGGTCCTGACGAAGGTCTACGGTGCGGAGCCGCTGGAAGCGGCGGCCATTCTGGAGGAGTACGGGCGCTACGCGCACGCGCTGCGACCGTTCGTGTGCGATACGCCGCCGCTGGTGGCGCAGGCGGCGCGCAACGGCAAAGGCGTCCTCTTCGAGGGCGCGCAGGGCACCCTGCTCGACATTGACCTGGGCACCTACCCGTTCGTCACCTCCTCGCATCCCATCGCCGGCGGCGCCTGCCTGGGCACGGGTGTCGGCCCGACGCAGATCCATGCGGTGATCGGAGTCGCCAAGTCGTACACCACCCGCGTGGGGGCGGGGGTCTTCCCGACGGAACTGCTGGACGCCACCGGGGACACCATCCGGGATCGGGGCCATGAGTACGGCACGACGACCGGCCGCCCGCGCCGCTGCGGCTGGCTGGACACGGTCGTGCTGCGCTACGCGGCGCAGGTCAACGGCCTGAGCTGCCTGGCGTTGGGGCATCTGGACGTGCTGACCGGCCTGGAGGAAGTGAAGATCGGCGTGGCCTATACGAACGGCGCAGGCGAGACCGTACGCGACCTGCCGGGCGATCTGCCGTTCCGGACCGACCTCGCGCCTGTCTACGAGACGCTGCCGGGCTGGTCGGAAGACCTCTCCAGTGTTCGCGCTCTCACCGGTCTGCCCGCCAACGCCCGTCGCTTCGTGGAGCGGGTGCAGGACCTGGCCGGCGTGCCGGTGGCGACCGTCTCCGTCGGCCCCGCCCGCGAGCAGACCATCGTCCTCGACGACGTTCTCGCCCGCGCCCTTCGCCGATAATACATTGACAGGCAGGGCGCTTTCAGGTACCATTACCTTCGTGCTGTGAGAGCATAGCTCAGTTGGTAGAGCAACGCCCTTTTAAGGCGTGGGTCCTGGGTTCGAGTCCCAGTGCTCTCACATCTCTGGATACCTGCCTACCCCCCTGTTGGGGGGTAGATCAGGTTGCTCTACCTCCTGAACTATGCTCTCCAAGCATCCACTTTTACTTCTCATGCCCCTCTTAAATAGACTACATGGAGGGTGAGAGTTTCGGAAGAATTACGCAGGGAAATTTAATCGGGCGTACTCCCCATAGGCTATTCTGGCCGCTCTGTCATAAGCGCAAGCCGCTTCTTCCTCGTCCCGGAAGTAGCCTAGATGCCTCTGCTTGCCTTCGACGCTGATCCTAGCGACCCAGCGCCCTACACTCTTCTTCCAGTACACTCCCTTATAGCATGATGTAGATCCGGCCTGGTTGCCGGTGTTTCTCAGGTTCTGCTGGAGGCTGCAGACTCGGAGATTGGACCGGCGGTTATCCAGGCCGTTGCCGTTGATGTGGTCTACCTGTTGATCGGCCTGGGGCTGCATAATGAGCCGATGCATGTAGAGGCTGGTCCGTTTCCCGCCCTGATTGATCCGAGTAATGGCGTAGGTCGTGGTCGCTTGGGGAGAAGGATACCAGCGGTAGGCACGGACCCGCTCTGCATCCTGCTCATCAACCCAGGCAACCATTCCCTGACCTAACGATATTTCAAGCAAGTCTGCCACCCTTCCTCACAAAAGCAATCATCTGAGCCATAAACCGACCGGGTTTGCTAATCTCGTTGGACATATTTTCGGATAGCCTCTACCACCTGCCTAAGTTCGGCTGCTTGAATCCCATCCGGTCCCTCCGTCGCCCTGTAGAGGCATAATAGCCACCCACTGATCTCGGTGTTTACAACCTCGGAATGTGCGCCCGCCACGGTCAGAGCGATGTTCCATTGCTCGGCTTCTGTCCATTCCGGATTATGCTTTGTCCGGGTGGGAACCTTCTCGATAGCTGGGATTGAGAAAGGGTGCTCCAGGCAGTGGAAGCAGAGGGCGTACCGGAGGACCGTTCGGGCCAGGACAGCCGCCTGCTTGATTTGCTTCCTCGCTAGATGTTTGTCCGCGATGTCTAAGATAGCCTCGGCCCCCTTGCTCAGGAGAGCGCCGAACTTTTGAAGCCAACGTTTCTCGCCGCCCAAAGCTTCCTGAACCTGGGTTGTCTCGGTAGGGAGCAAGAGGGTTCGACCAGAAGCTTTTTGATAGAGCTCGACGATGAACGCTTTGGCGTCAATAGGCAGGTCCGCCGCCTTCAGACGGATTCCATCATTGTAGGCTGGATCCCGACGAACTGCTTCAAAAGCCCATTCAATGCGCTCGGGAGGAATGGGGGCTATGTGGGCGCTCACGTAGCCGGCCTGGCGAAGTAGCTTCTGGGGATCAATCCCATAGACCTCAGCAAGGCTGATGAGTACTTTCTGGCTTGGCTGGCCCCGCAATCCTTTCTCTATCTTGTAGATATAAGTTCCGCTTATCCCCGCCCGTTTGCCTGCCGCCTCTAGCGAGAGACCACGATCCTTTCGCAGGGACAGCAGATATTGTCCTAACTCCGTTGCTGTCTTCGTGTCCATGCTCCCTCCTTCGATAGCAGTATAGCATATTCGTGCCCTATATTCCTTATTTTTTGACAATGGGGAATAAATCGGGTAAAATATGCGTGATCGCGAGCAGCTCTATCGTAGAGCCTTGTGGATATTGATACCCGTTCGCCGTTAAGGCCGGCTAAGAAATTCCCGCTCCCATCCATCATCCGTTTACACGATGTAAACGAAGGCATCCATCTACCGTTTACACGGTGTAAACGAAGGTGCCGTTAGTCAACATTTCCGTTAGTGCATAACCGGAATCACCTCACAGATTGGAAAAGAACATGCAAAACACGAACCTTCAACCCGCATCGGCAGTACCCACCTCGACGCAAGTTTGCCAGGCTCTCAATCTGGCGGACAGCTCTGACCTGTCTGACCCGTTCGTTTTACCCTTCCTGGAGGACGACTTCTGGGATCTACTCCCATCCCCGGACCAGGATGCTCCGGCAGAGACGAGGGATCCTCGAGGGCGAACGGGAGAAACCCCCTTACCCATAATAGGAGGAGAGGCGCCGCTTCCCGCGCCTTCCTCGCAGATCACTCCCTCTAAGAGGATGGCCTCCGGGGTGAGCAAAGCCTCCCGGCCCTTCAGCCTCTCCCCGGTGCGCGTATCGAAGCAAACCAGGGAGATGATCCTGACCCTCTATCCCAATCTCCGGGATCATCTGAATGCGCTCGCCTATTGGCGCATCCTGCAGTATATCCTGTTCTGCAATTATCCCGACCGGCGTACCAATAAACAGATCCTGTCCTATAATGTCGTTGCATCGCTGGTAGGCGCTAAACCCCACGACACACGGTTCAGGGCAGGGACCTGGTTGGACGATTTCAGTGGTGATGTTTTCCCCCTAGATCCTTCTGAGTGGAATTATAAGGAGGGCCGGGCGCGCACCATTGATCCTGAGATTGATCCCCGCATCTGGGCGGCCCTGGAACGGGACCGGGAACGGTGCCGGAATGAGGAGGACGCCGGCTGGGTCCTCTTCGATACCGGGGAGTTGGCAAGCCGGCGCAAATGGAAGGCGGCCATCAGGGCACATGACAAGGCCATCCTCCAGGCGGAGGTGATCCCGTCAGGCCATCCGGGCTTGCCCGTCATGGAGTTTCTGAACAACCAGCCCCCGCACAGCCTCATTAAGATCATCAAGGCGAACTTGCCCAGGCTCGACGCGGCGGTGGAGGCTATGCCTCGACACACGGAGCACGAACGGCTAAGATACCAGTACAGCCGGTGTCTGGCCGACCATCTTCTGGAACACCAGAAAATGCGCTACACCGTTCTGGAGAACTCGCCCCGTGTCTACTCCAGGCAGATGACCGTCAACCAGCTCCCGAGAGAACTCCGTAAGATCGCGCTATCCGGGGCTGTCGAACTCGACCTCAAAGCCTGCCAACTGGCCATCGTGGCCAGGC
>DATGIG010000833.1:0-5168 GCA_035295825.1 Chthonomonadaceae bacterium
CAGACGCAATCCGATCTCGGCATCTACGTCGCTGGACTGGCTGGAGGCAAGAGCCAATCGAAAGTTATCATGGTCGGGCTCTAACAGGGTCAGCCCGCGCTTCATATTCGGCCCGCGAAGCTGCGGCTCGATCGCCTCCGCTAACGCAAGGAAGTATCCAAGATGCCTGGCCTGAAAGGCTTCGCTTTCTCCACTCTCCTGCAGCCGCTCGCGGGCATATTCCCGCAGCATCTCCAGCAGACCATATCGTCCCTGTCCTGTCATCTTGGTATAGAGAACCAGCGACTTGTCTGCCAGGCATGTCAGCAGCTCCAGCACGGCACGGCCCTCGACTTCCTCGCCGGCGCACACGGCTTCCGCAGCCTCCAGTGTCCAACCCCCAGCAAACACAGACAATCGCTGCAGGAGGGCCTGCTCCCTGGGCGAGAGCAGATTGTAGCTCCATTCGATCGTCGCCCATAAGGTCTGCTGACGCGGTAACGCCATGTGGCTGCCTCCTGTCAACATTCCCAACCGATCCTGCAGGCGGGCTGTGATCTGCTCCACCGGCAGGACTTTAACCCACGCCGCCGCCAATTCGATCGCTAACGGGATACCGTCCAAACGCTGACAGATCCGGGCTATAGACAGGGCATTATCGCCGGTCAACGCAAAGCCTCTATGTGCCGCCTCCGCCCGCTCCACGAACAACTGCACGGCCGCGTATGAATTCACAATCCGTTCCCGTTCCTCCTCATCGGCAGGCAACAGGGCCGGGTCCGGCGCCGGCAGGGACGGCACCCGCCACACGATCTCGCCGACGATCCCCAGCGCCTGCCGGCTGGTCGCCAGGATCTGCAGCCCGACGCACTCCCGCAGCAGGCCTCCGGCCAACCGGGCGCACCCCTGCAACAGATGCTCGCAGTTATCCAGCACCAGCAGCAGGCGCCGGGGACGCAGGTAATCCAGGAGTTGTTGTATCCACGCCCTGCCGGCCTGCTCGCGGATTCCCATCCCAGCCGCCACCGCCTGAGGGACCAGGGCGGCATCCCGTAAGGCAGCCAGCTCCACATAATGGACACCCTGCGGATAGTCGCCCGCCACCTCTTTGGCGACCGCGATTGCCAGCCGCGTCTTGCCCACGCCCCCGGAGCCGGTCAATGTCACCAGACGCGCGGATTGTAAACGGGCTGTGATCTGGAGGATTTCCTCCTCTCTGCCGATCAAGCGCGTAAGAGGGTGCGGCAGAGGACCGGCCTGGCGGCCCATTTCGGCCTGCAAGCTGGATTCAGGCAGTCTGGCGCTGCCCAGCTGACGCGCCTCCTCACGGATTTGATGATACAGCGCGCCTGTCTGCGGGTCGGGAATCGCCGCCGGTGTCAGGCGTCCCAGGCGATGCGTCAGATCCTGATAGTCCTGCAGGGCCGCATTGTAGTCCCCGCTCATTGCCAGGGCCTGCATCAAGGCCCGATGCGCCTCCTCCCACAGCGGATCCACCGCGACGGCCTGGCGCAGATAGCCCGCTGCTCCGGCATAGTCTCCGCCCGCTATCGCGCCATCGGCCAGGGTCTGCAATGCCTGCCGGTACTGCTGCTGGCGCGTTTCGCGTTCGGGCAGCACCCAGCTCTCGGTGCATCCGCCCAGTAGCGGTCCCCGATATAGAGAGATCGCCAGCGCCAGCGCGGCCAGGTCCCCGGCTGCTATCGCTGCATCGAACGCAATCACATCCGCATGCATATTGGCCATATCCAGCGCCAGAGTCTGCCGGGTAGAGCTGAGCAGACAGGAGGCGCGCTCTCCCAGCGCATGGCGCAGCGCGCACAGGCTGCGGCGCAGATTATACGCGGCCCGGCTTTCAAGAGTATCCGGGAAAGGCCATAGCGCCTGGGCCAGCCACGTGCGCTGGACAGGACGCCCATGCGCGAGGGCAAGCAAGGCCAGCAGCCATTGGTCTTTACGGGCACGCAGCCCTGGGACAGGCTGCCCGTCCACTAGCAGCTGAAAGCTGCCGAAGAGCCGGAGCGTCACGGGAGACATTGCATTGGATTCAACAGTGTGTGCCATGTTGTTCTGCACCCCATTGTCTGAATAGCAATACAAACCCTATTTGACACACGTTTACTCGATTCCTTGACACGCTTTTTGGAATGGATGCCCTGGATAATCAGAGCAGACGAGAGGACGTCTGCGCAGTCTGGTCAGCGCGCCTTCCTCACCCGCACAGATCGGCCTGCTGGCACAGTGGAGACCTGGATGAGACATCGCGTTTTGCCCTGGAGTTTCGCCATTCTAAGCTGCGTGGCGCTCTTTTGCGTCGCGCGTTTTTGGCATCGAAGTCCCTATATTATCACGCCTCTGGGAACGCTGGGCGGAAAGAACAGCGCCGCCTACGCCCTCAACGATAAGGGACAGGTCGTCGGAGAAACAGATGACCAGGATGGCCTTGCGCATGCTTTCCTCTGGGATCGAGGCCACATGATCGAACTGGATACGCCGGGAGAAGATCATGGCTGCGCCTGCGCCGTCAACAACCATAGCCAGGTCGTCGGTACCCGATGGACGCGCTCGGGCCAGAAGCATGCCTTCCTGTGGCGGCAGGGGAAGATGCAGGACTTATCCGCTTTCCGTGAAGGAGAATGTGTTGCCTCCTGCATCAATGACAGAGGCCAGATCGCAGGCTGGGCGCAGCTATCCAACGGGGACATTCATGCCTGCCTGTGGGAGCAGGGCCATATCGAAGATTTAGGCACGTTGGGGGGACGCCGCAGCTATACCAGAGCGATCAACAACAGCGGCCATATCGTAGGAATGGCACAGACCGGGCAAGGAACCCTGCATGCTTTTTTGTATCGGGATGGGCAAATGCAGGACCTGGGCACGCTGGGGGGAACGAACAGCCAGGCGAACGCCATCAATGCATACGATGCGGTGGTCGGTGCAGCGGATACGACAGAAAATGAGTGGCACGCTTTCCGCTATGCGCAGGGTAAGATGGAGGATGTCTCTCCTGAGAAGGCGTTTAGCAGCGAGGCGTATGGCATCAACGATACCGGCCGGATCGTAGGCGCTGCGCAGAATGCCAGCCGGTTCGGAGAAGGAGATTATATCTGGCTGGCAAGCGACAACCAACCGGAAAAATGGAACGCCCCCACGGGACGCCATTTGATGGCGGGGCTGCCCGGAGGAGAGCCGGCACTCTATATCAACAATGCCAACCAGATTGCCGCTACAGAGAGCCTATCGGGAAAAACAGCGGCTCTGTTATTCTCACCCAGGTGAGCTACCCCACCGATAAACGGTGGGGCTTTCCACTTCATCGAAGGCTTCGGAACCGGAAAGCCTACCCTGAGCATTTCCGTGCCCAAAGTCCGTTTACAGACCCGTGGCCTGGTTTTGGGCGGAGGGCGGCGCGGCCTTCTTGAGATAGGCGACCACTTTCTCCCGGTCGGCTGGCTTCATGTGGGGGGCGGTCTTCTCCAGAAGCTTCTCGAAGGCGACGATCTCGTCCGGCGCCGAGGGATAGCCGATGTTCTGGTTTTTGGGCATGACATTGGAATCGGCGAGCTTTTTGCCTTTCTCATCCAGAAACGCATAGAAAGGCAGCCCGGCGTTTTCGCCGCACAGGTCCTTCATCTCCTGCTCGCCGCCCGGATTCTCAAGGTTCTTTTTGTCTTTGGACTCCTGAACATCGAGCACGACTCGAATGTAGTTGTCGGTGAAGATTTTGTGCAGGGCGGAGCTGTTGTAAGCGGCATCCAGCCGCTTGCACCAGGGTCACCAGGAGGCGTCGAAGGTCACCCAGATGGTCTTGTGAGAGGTTTTGGCCGTCTTCATGGCGGCATCCAGCAGGGCTTGCGCGGATTGCGGCTTGTCGGCCTGGCCCAGAGACGGAGCCGCATAGCTCAGTGTCAGCAGGCAAAGCAGGAGCGATATACGACGCAGCATCTTATCCTCCCCTTTCGGATGGGTGCGCGAATGCGCGCGATATTAACCGTTGTTCGCTCCTTATCCGCCAGGTTCCTTCCGAGATTGACGGCAATCCCTTTGGAGTGGGGTGACTTGCCACCGCTTTCTCTAAGGCGGCTTGCCGCCGCAAAAAAGAGAAGGGGCGGCAAGCCGCCCCCAGCCAAAGCGGGAGCAAGCTCCCGCACTCCAAAAATCCTCCGAAAGGGTCCTGGATCAACGGGAACGGTGGCGGGACCAGATCAGCGGATTGATCGTGTCGTCGTCCAGAACCTCCCCGAGTGTGAGGGAGTGGAAGTAGTCCTCCGGTAGGATGTTGCGCTTGCCGTTAAACGCACAGCCATCCGGCATGTAGGCGCAGGTCATGGCGCGGCGAGGCTGGTTGGTCATATTGGCCCCGGCGCCATGCGCGGTCAGGCCGTTATGGAAGACGGCGGAGCCGGCGGGGCAGGGGCAGGCGACCGGCGCGATGGCCCGCCACTGTGGATAGATCTTGAACAGATCGGCCATGTTCTCGCCGATGCCCACGTTCGCGAAGGTCGCCTCTTTGTGGCTGCCGGGCAGATACCACATGCAGCCGTTGCCCAATGTGGCCTCGTCCAGCGCGACCCAGATCGAAAGCGCGTCGCGCGAGTCGAAAGACCAGTAGGGAACGTCCAGATGCCAGGCGGTGGGGTTGCCGAAAGGCGGTTTGAACAGCGCCTGATCGTGCCAGATGCGAATGCCGTCCACGCCCGCCAGCGTCGCCGCCATCTTGCCCAGCCGGGGATCGAGCATCAGCGTACGCATCCCGGCGTGAGTGTCCGCCAGTTTCAGACACTGGGTAAAGACCTGGGCGTAGTAGCTGTCCGGATCGCCCTGATTGGTCAGGCTGTGGGTCTGCTCCAGGCGCTGTTGGACGGCCTCCTCGGTATCGGCGCGCCAGCGGGCTAAATCTTCAGGATCGAGGAAGTTCTCGATTATCAGGAAGCCCTGCTGCCGGTAGCGGGCGATCTGCTTAGAGGATAATTGCGATCTCATAGCTCGAGTCTCTTTTCAGGGATAGTCTGTGAGGGCAGGCGCGAGAGGCGCCCGTCATGCCTGCGCGCCGGGAGGTCCGTAATCGAAGCGGGCGGCGATCTCCGGGGGAAAGGAGCAGGGCTTGCCGTTGCGGTCGATGAGCATCTGCAGCGTCTCCCCCATGGCCAGCGGCTGGTCGCCGCGAACGACGTCGTAGCCGAGCTTCA
>DATGIG010000834.1:0-14512 GCA_035295825.1 Chthonomonadaceae bacterium
CGCTCGGAGGTAGGCCTTGGCGGAGTTGGGTTCGTCGATGGGAATGACCCCCTGGCCGGTGGCGTAGAGGACCCCCTTATCATAATCTATATGGCCGTTATCTCCTACCTTGTCCCCGGTGGGAAGGTTGGGATCGGCGCCGCGCTGACCGGCGGGGGCGGGCAAGATCAGCACGGAGAGTACAAGCGCCATTGCGGCGCGCAGCAGAGCAGCTCGATTAGGCATGTCAAACATCCTTTCCGGTAGTTGCCGAATTCCAGGGTATTGCATCCACCATCGTTTGCCGCCATTAAGGGCGTTGCGCGGTACGGGTGGACAGGGAATTTCCGGCGGCCCGGGGGGCGCGGTTCGCCGTGCATACGATCAGGGCTCCCTCGCCGTCTTGCACCCGCAGCGCGACGCCGTCCAGGTGCATCTCGGGAAGATGCCGGCGTAGCGAGCGGGTGTCGGAGCGGGTGAGGAAGCGGAGAGTAAGATGGTCATCGTGATTTGTGTCCTCCACAAAGCGTCGGAAACCACGAAGAGCGCGGAGCTGCTCGCGGAGCATGTCGGTGCGGCGGGTGTCCAGGCCGTGGACCTGAACGCACACGACATACCCTTCGATGCGCTCCTGCGCCCAGTGCAGCAGTAGGTTGTGGGTGAAGAGGGCGTGGTCGGCGGTGCAGAGATTGCTCCCCGCATCCGCAGCGGCGCGAGAGGCTGCGTCCGCATCGCTTTGAAAACTCTGTCCAACCCCTTGCGCGTGGACAAAGTCGAGCACCTCCTCACTGTTGTGTGAGATGAGGCGCGCGGTCAATTGAGCCTTGCAGGTGGCGACCGAAGCCCCGAGGCCGTAGGGAGTGCGGTTGTCTCCCAGGCGCATCGTGGGGAGGAGCGACAAGCGCCCGGAGAGGGTGACGTCGGCGCGGTCGTCCTGAGCAAGTTCAAAGCCCTCCTTGCGCAGCGCGGAGATCAGGGTGTCCTGAACGGCTCGCGCGCCATGGTCGCCTTCGATCACCACGCGGATACGCGGACGGGAGAGATCGGCGTAGAGATCTTTCAGGTCCGTGAGGTGGTGGATGGCAGTGAGAGGAGCGACCTGCGCACGGATTTGCAGGCGCACGATGGGGCTGCCGTTGAGTTGCTCGACGTGCCGTGAGCCGGGAACGATCTCCCAACTCTGCACGAAGCCCTCGGCGCTACCCCACACTTCCGATTCCTCGATGGCATGGTCGCGCCCGAATTCACGGGCGCGGACGACCTGGCCGTACGCCTGCTCGACGGCATTCCGTTTTGCCTCCCAGACGGCCTCCTCGTCGGCTGCCAGGGGATCGTCGCCCAGGGGCGCCGTCCCATTGCCCAGGACCGTTCGGGTAGGAGGGGCCGTCTCATCGGCATGTACCCATGCGCTGAGACCTAAAACCAGGATCAGTATCAGGACCAACCTCCGCATAGATCCCTCCCTCTCCCGCTACTGGATACGCCAACCCAACGGGGCACCGGCGGGGGGATAGTTGACCGGAGTGGTATCGAGTTGGATGCGAACAGGGCCGTAAGGATAGGGAGGGGGCGGAATGCGCCGCCGCCAGGGCACGCCCAGCCGGGTGCTCGGTCGGGTGGGGGTCGACACGAGCGGAGGAACGTCCAGGTGGGGGCTGCTGCTGTTGGAAGCGGGTTCGGTGACCCGGTACCCGCTCCCCTCATCTTTGGGTATGGGATCCGAGAACGGACGCGGGGAAGTCAAGGAGGTAGGGCTCGCGTGTGCGCCAATTCCATTCCCGATACCGGCTCCTCGCGTATTGGAGGGCGGGAGGAGGCGGGACGGCGGGTCCGCGCCTTCGCCGTCGATCACAAAATCCTCGCCGCTGACACGTCGATGGAACTGGTGCGCCAGGCGATGCACCAGGGAGAGCAGGTTGCGACGTTCGCCCGAGACATTGCCTGAGCCGCCCTCGGCAAGGCGACCGGTGCCGACATCGAGCAGGCGGGCGTTGATGATGATCTGATCATCCGCTTCCAGATAGCTTCCCACGATCAGGCGGTCTGCGCTGACGAGTTTGCCAAGCTGCGAAACCTGCTGGGGATCTATGAGGCCGGTGGATTGCAGTTTCAGTTCATCCAGAGCGCGGCGGATCTCGCTGCGCTCGGCGAAGTGCATCACACGGGACTGGGCGAGATCGGTTAAGAGCGTTTCGGCGATAAAGCGGCCGACTTCAGGGTCGGCTCCGGAGAAGTCGGCCACCGCGATGGTGTGGCTGACCGGAGGTTGGTCCGGGGCAGGCGGATCGGCGGCGTAAGACGCCAGGGGGAGCAGCAGGATACAGCCGATCAAAAAAGCGCGTAAATGGAACATCAGGCCCTCCTTCCGAACATGCGCGTCAGGAACTTACCGGCAAACTCATACAAAAGGGGGATGAGATTCCAGGGATCGGCCTTAGAGCGCGGCGGATGCGCTTGGGGACTTGCCTGGGAAAAGAACTTATCCGTCCGTTCGATGTCTCTCCGTACGATTCCTTCCCACGAATAAGAAATTTTCGGAAAAAAATTATGCGGAATTTAGGTGCATCAGCCGAACAGGGGAGCTACCCCTGATAATGACGTGGCGTTGAGGGGATTGGAAGGGAGATGGTGAAAATCGCCCAGGGATTTAGAAGCGGACGAAGCGAAACTTGAGCAGGGTCCAGATGGCAGAGACGCCGTCTGTCCAGCGAATTTTTTTCCCTTCCGCCATGCTGCGGGCTTCGTATTGAATGGGGATCTCGACCGGGCGATAGCCCCGACGGATCACCTTGGCGGTGACTTCCGGGCAGAACTCGAAGCGCTTACAGGTGAGCGGGATGCCCTGCAGGACTTCGGTACGGAACGCCTTATAACAGGTCGCCTCGTCCGTCATGGGAGTACGGAAGAAGAAGCGGACCATCCAGGCCAGCAGCACATTGACAATACGGTTGGGGAGGCGCATCTTGGGCCACCCGTTCATGAAGCGGGAGCCGTAGACGACGGCAGCCTGGTACTCTTTGAAGGCGCAGAGGATGGGGATATAGTCCTCCGGATGGTACTCCAGATCGCCGTCCTGAATGATGCTGAACTCGCCTCGGGCGTGGGGAATGGCGGTACGGATGGCAGCGCCCTTGCCCTGGTTGCGGTCGTGATAGTAGACACGCACGTCGGGATATTTGCCCTCCACCTCGGTTTGCAGCAGTTCCCGGGTGCCATCGGTAGAGCAATCGTCAACGATGAGGATCTCCTTGGGAATGGGCACGGCGCGGATACGCCCCAGAAGCGGCAGCAGGGTCGCCCGTTCATTATAGATCGGCATGAGGATGCTTAACATGCGCGGCCTCCCTGACGCGACACCCTACAGGAAACAAAAAAATCCGCTGCCGCCATGATAACTCGAAAGTTTAGGGGCGACAGCGGTTTTGCCATCAAAATCACAGAAAGGAGATCACACTTCCTTTGACTACGGTCCAAAAAGAGTTGTTCCCGGCAGTCCGGTTGAAAATAGATATTTTTTCCACTTTTTTTCACGGGGTGTTTCACTCCACGGGCCCTGTTTCCGGGTAGAGGTTCATTGTCTCTACGGAACCGATGCCCACATCGGTTCCCGCCTCGTAGAGTGCGATCTCCAGACGGCGCTGCGCCAGCGTGATCGTGATATCGCCACGGGTCCGTTCCAGCACGGCGCGGAGGGCGTCGGTCGTGCGTCGCAGCCCGCCCGTAATGGCATCCGGGAAGTCGAAGGCGATGAGTTCGTAGTAGATGTCATCCATCACCTTCAGGACGCTGTCCGCCCGATCCATATCTCCCAGACGCATCTGATCCAGAATATAGCGGCGGCATTCGCTGGCTGCTTCCGCCAGTCCGTTCAGATAGGCAGCCGGTTCGACATGGAGTTCGTTGGGATGGGGTAGAGGTTGTGAAGTGATGATCGCAAAGAGGGAGACTGCCTCGACATACTCCTTCTGCGCATCCTGTACATAGCCGGCATAATAGATGTCGGGATGCGTGGCGAGCGTGGTCTTGAGCGCCTCCACACGCAGCTTGGCGGCGCGCGCCAGCATTTTGGCATCTGCGAGCAGGCCACGATGCGCTGCACGGATGGTACGGGAAGAGAATTGAATGATTTCACGGGCGGCGCGCAGAGCCTCCTCCCTGGCCCTGTTGGTCGCCTCCAGGGCGCCGCGCAATTCCGCCGCGATGTCTTCCAATGAGCGTGTTTCGATACGGTTCATATCCATGATGTGCCTCCCGAACTCAAATCGCCCATACTTCCTGGTGCTGATCCCTTTTTCCACAAGGTTGGCGTTATTCCCTGCAAGCCCCTCCACGAGAGTACAGGAACCGGACCGGCGCAAATACGCGTATCCAAAAGGAGGGTTCTTAGGAGTTAGTTCGCGGAAAAGCGAATAAGTGGATGACACAGCAGCCCTGCAGGCGGTGTTTGGGAACCGAAGCCCGCTGCAGCGTGTTGATAGAAGCAACATAATCGTATTCGGAGGAGGATTCCATGAAGCGTTTGAGAGGGATGGGGATCGCAGCGACGCTGCTAATGTTGGCCTTGGCGCTGGGCACGATGGCAGTTCATGGGAATGCGCAGCCCAATTCACCCAAGTTTTTGACGGTGGAGGCCACGCCGCCGAAGTCCGCGCCCATCGGCAAGCAGTTGACAATCACGGTCGCCCTGACGATTGCCGATCAGTACCACCTCCAGGGGCATGATGCCAAGGACCCTTACATTCCGACGGTGGTTACCGTGGGACAGACAAAGGGGTTCAAACCCGGCAAAGTGGTCTATCCCGCCTCCGTGATCCAAGCGTTCAGCGGCGAAAAGATCCCGGTGTACGTGAAGACAATTCAGATCAAGGTACCGGTGACGCCGGACGCTACTATGAAGCCGGGCAAGTATACGCTTCCCGTAACAGTGAGCTATCAGGGCTGCAACCAGCAATCCTGCTATCCACCGGATAAAACCACCGTTCAGGTGACTGTCAATCTCACCGCGAAGTAAGCCGAACCCAGGGGCCAAACGTCATGAAAACCCTCAAAAACACGCTTTGCGCTGTGCTGTTGTGTCTGCTCGCTCTGCCGGGATGGGCGCAACAGCAGCATATCCAATGGAAGGCGACCCTGAACCCGCCGGACGCCCGAGCGGGAGAGGGGGCGCAGATCGTGTTGCATGCGAAGCTGGATCCCGGCTGGCATCTCTACTCGCTGACGCAGCCGAACGGCGGTCCCTACCGGACGACCATCGAGGTGAAATCCGGGGGAGCACTGGAAGTGGGGGGCGATCCGGTGGGACCTTCGTTCAAAACCAAACATGACAACAGTTCTAATATAGACGTGCAGTTTTACGCGGATTCCGTTGCCTTTGGGGTTCCCGTAAAGCTCAAGTCCAGCATCCAGGGAGCGCAGAAGGCTGCGCTCTCCCTGACGTATCAGGTTGGCAACGACCGTACCCTCCTTGATCCGGAGACGGATGTCGAAATTCCGGTGGACTTTACCGTAGCGCCGGGAGTTGCGCGTCCCGACCACCTGGCAGCCTTGAAAATGCTGCCGCCGCAGGATGCCCCCGTAGCCCCGGCGGCAGTGAACGCTCCTCCTGGTTCAAAAGAGCCTGCCCAGCCTAGCAATAACGTAGAAGAGGCGAAATCGAAAGGGTTATTCTGGTTCTTGCTGCTGGCATTCGGCGAGGGATTGCTGGCGCTCCTGACCCCGTGCGTCTTTCCTATGATCCCCATTACCGTGAGCTATTTTGCCAAGCGCAAAGAGGGTGCGCCGGGGCAGGGGATGAAGGACGCGCTGGCGTACTGCCTGGGGATTATTGGGACATTCACCGGGGTGGGATTGTTGGCGACGGTGATCTTCGGAGGAAGCGCGATCCGGCAGTTCGCGACCAACCCTATCGTCAATATCTGCTTTGCCATGCTGTTCGTGGTGCTGGCAGTCAATCTGTTCGGCGTGTTCGAGATCCAGGTCCCCACCGGTTTTGTGAATAAGATCCAGGCGGGGCGTCAACGGGGCGGCTTCATCGGGCCATTCCTGATGGGATTGGCGTTCACGCTCACTTCATTCACCTGTACCGTCGCCTTTGTAGGTACTTTGCTGGCGGCGGCGGCGCATGGCGATCTCTTCTATCCCGCGCTGGGAATGCTGACCTTCAGCACCGCATTTGCCCTGCCGTTCTTCCTGTTGGCGCTCTTTCCACAGTATCTGGCGAAGCTGCCGAAGTCCGGCTCGTGGATGGTCTCCGTCAAGGCGTTCATGGGTTTTCTGGAGCTGGCGGCCGCGCTGAAATTCCTCTCCAACGCCGACCTGGTCTGGCAGCTCGGCGTCCTGACCAAGCCCGTGTATCTCGCCATCTGGTCCACCATCTTCGTGGTCGCAGGTCTGTATCTGCTGGGCTGGCTGCGGCTGCCGCATGAGCTGAATGTCACGCCGGGCGTGCCGCGTCGGGTGCTTGGCGGTGCGACCATCGTCGTGGGGATCTTCTGCCTGATCGGGATTGGCGGCGTCCATCTCAGCCTGCTCAATCCCTATCTTCCCACCGATCCCTATCCTTACAAAGATGGGGCAGGGGGAGCCATGGTTGCGAAGGATGGCATCCAATGGCAGCACGATTATAAGGCGGCGTTGGCGCTCGCGAAGGCGGAGAACAAGCCTCTGTTCATCAACTTTACCGGCGTAACCTGTACCAATTGCCGCCAGATGGAGGCGGAAGTGCTTCCACGTCCGGATGTGGTGAAGGAGCTGAATGACTACATTGCGGTGGAATTAGATACGGATCGGGTCGGGATTGACGATGCCAATCGCGAATTGCAGAACCGTTTGACCGGAACGGTAGCGCTGCCCGTCTATATCACGCTCTCGCAAGATGAGAAGGTCCGCACCAAGTTCGAGGGATCGGCGCGAAATCCGGAGGATGTAGCCCGGTTTGTCACCGACCTGCAACAGGGCAAAACGGACGCTTCTTCCTCGCGTTTGCAATAGACGGGCAGACGTACGGTTGTATCCGCCGTTACGCGGTGGAAACGGGAATACGCTGTTTGAGCGAGGCCGATTCGATGGCTGCGAATACCATCGCCAGGCTCTTGATGTTGTCGTGGCACTCCCCCATGGGGGTGCCACCGGTCTCCAGCGCGTTCAGGAAATCGCGTAATGAGCCGGAGATCCCTCCCATGATCTCGGCTATTTCGGCCTTGTGTGGCTCGGTGGAATGGAAGAAGCCCTCCTTTCCCGCCACGATATCCGCTGTTGGCGCGCCGTGACCATCCCAGAGGGCGGTCCCGTTCGGCCCTACGGCGCGCCACTCCGCCTCCCAGGACGTGTGTTTGCCCTCCGCACACCAACTGCCTCGATAGGTATAGCGTAATCCACGGGTCATCTCGAAGATAGCCGTGGCGCAGACGTCTCCCCTGTACCAGCTCCAACTCGGGTTGAACTCTTCACAGTAGACGGCGACCGGGTCGGCGTCACAGAGATAGCGTGCAGCGTCCAGGGTGTGGATAGCCATATCGAGGAGCAGAGGGCTGGCCATCTCGTCCCGGAAGCCACCGAAATGCGCGCCGATGTAGAAGTCCGAATTGAGGATACCGAGAGGTCCGACCTGTGCGGCGATCAATTGGCGGTAGGCCTGGAGGCAGGCGTTGTAGCGGCGGCTCTGGCTGACCATGTAGAGCTTCCCGGCGCTTTCCGAGGCGGCCACCATCTCACGGGCACGCTCCATGCTGTCCGCCATAGGTTTTTCGCCCAGCACCGGAACGCCTGCCGCCAGCGCCTGAAGCGTCACATCGTGGTGCGCCTCCGGGATGGTCACATCCACCACGAAGTCCGGGCGTGTCTCTACCAGCGCTCGGCCCAGATCGTCGGTTGTCAGGATACCATCCAGCTTCTGCTCCTCGGCGGCTTGTGCTGCGGCGTCGGGACGAATATCCACCCAACCTACGATCTCTACCTGATCGCAGTCCGCAAGGTTCTGGCCCCAGGCTTTGCCCATGGAACCGGCTCCGACAAGCAATGCTTTGAACTTCGACATCGCTCTCATCCTCTCATTTAGTTGTTACTCGGCGAGGCCATGACGCGCGGCCATCATCGCGGCTTCCGTGCGGTCATTGGCGTTGAGTTTGCTCAGGATATTGCTGATGTGGTTTTTGACGGTTTTTTCGCTGATAAAGAGCGTCTCGGCGATCTCGCGATTGCGCTTGCCGGTGGCGACCTCCTTCAGGACTTCCATTTCGCGGTCGGTGAGTTCGGCAAAGAGTGCATTGTCCGCTGCCCGTTGCGTGCTGATCCGGTTGAACTCGGCAAGGACGCGGGACGCGATGCTGGGATGCAAGCGACTTCCCCCCTCCGCAATGGTATGAATGGCAGCCACAGTCTCCTCGATGGGGCTGTCTTTTAGCACATAGCCGGTAGCTCCCGCCTTGATCGCCTGAAAGACGTTGGCATCATCGTGGTAGATGGTGAGGATACAGACGCCGATTTCGGGAAACTCCTTCTTTACTCGTTGGGTGACTTCGATGCCGTTGGCGCGGGGCATGTTGATATCGGTCAGTAGAACCTGGGGACGCTTTTCACGGACCAGGCGCACGGCAGACTCGCCATCCGCCACCTGACCTAATACCTCTATATCCTCTTCCAAAGCCAGAAGGCGCGCCAACGCGTCGCGGGTCAGCCGCTCATCTTCCGCAATCACCACCGTGATTTTGCTCATCATCGTTATCTCTCCCGTTCCTGAGTGCATTGCCATATTCGTGACGAAGGAGGCAGGTTCCTGCTCACACGGAAAAGGGAGTAACTGGACTATGAGATGAAAAAATGATGAAAAAACGTCAAAAAGACAATCGGAGGACGGCGAAAAGGCGAAAATATTGTTAATCCGCATGAAAAAAGCTTAATCTAATCTTAATACTGACTTGACAATTGGTACAGAGTACGTTATACTGGAATCACCCGCATGACGAAGTGCGTAGCCATAGCAAGAGGGAGACGCGCTTTCCCCGTTGGTCAGCTTGTACACCTTAACAAAGGGAAGTACGCACGTGCGTTGTGTTTGTTATTCTTCCCTTTTCCGGGCTGTAAACGACCCGTATTACACCCATGCCATTCGCCATGAGCGATGGAGCATCACAGAAGGAGCAATTAGAAAGTATGTCCACCTCTCCCCGCAAGCCCGTGCAGGGCTTCACCCTGATCGAACTGCTGGTCGTTATCGCTATTATTGCGATCCTGGCGGCTATTCTCTTCCCGGTCTTTGCACAGGCGCGCGAAAAAGCTCGGGCTATCTCCTGCATCTCCAATGAGAAGCAAGTATCACTCGCCATTCTGCAGTATGTGCAGGATTATGACGAGAATATGCCGGCAGGAAATGAACCCACTACCTGGTCGGCTGGCCTTACGGGATTGGGATGGTTTGGTGAGTGCTATCCCTACATCAAGAACGCGCAGGTAGGGAAATGCCCGGATGATACGACCGCAAACGTGGCGGCGACGGCGTCCACACCCGCACTCTACGCTTCCTCGTACGCCATCAACTTCAACATTCCCCAGAGCGCGCCCGCTCTCGCCGCGATGACGGCGCCGGCCAGCACGGTCCTGATCGCAGAATGTATCCACGATGCGTCGGAACTTTCGACCCCCATGGAGTATTCCGGTCTGGGCTCCGTCACTGGACATACCATGTCTGCCTCCGGGAATGGCCTCAACATCGTCTGTGATTACTATGGCTTGCCCTGTACTCCCGCCAATGCAACGGCGGTTTACGACACGGGCGTCATGGGCAGCTACAAGAACGCCCCGGCTCCGAACCCGCCGAATATTCTGGTGAACAAGATTGACGGACGCCATACCGCTGGATCGAACTTCGCTCTGGGCGATGGCCATGCCAAGTTCTTCAGGCCGGATGCCGTCTCCGTCGGGGCAAACGCTGTCGCCTCCACCGATCCGCGGAATCCCGCCGCCAGCCCGGTCTCGACGGCCGCTGGAACCTCCAACGGGGTGTTCGCCGTTACCTTCAGCACCAACTAATCGCACGGAACGCTGTTAACAGCAGCGAATGGTAAATGTAGGGGCACGAAGTGAGCCTTGGCTCATCTCGTGCCCCTCTCTGTTGGCTATAAGATAATCGCCTCAGCCTGGCCCGAAAAGGTCGCACATAATGGTCGTATCAAGGAACAGGTGTTTTCGATTTCAGAAGGTGACCACCGCTTTGATGACCCCGGTTTCCGGTTCCAACCAGGAGGGAAATTGCTCCGGCATGGCTTCCGCTGCACAGCGGTGGGTGATCCAGGGGGCGGTATCTACCTTTCCTGTCTCCAGCAGGTGGAGAATGCGCTGAAAGTCTGCTCCCGTGGAGTTGCGGGTGGCTAACAGCGTGATCTCGCGCCGGTGAAAGTCGGGGTCATAGAAGGTGATGTCGCTGAGGACCAGGCCGACAAAGATGAGACGTCCGCCTGCGGCCACATAACGAAATGCTCCCTGCATAGATATAGCATTCCCGGTCGCGTCGAAGACTGCTGTTGGTAGGTCCCCATTAGTCCGTTCCAGGATCGCTTCCAGCGGGTCGCCCTCCGCGGAGAGCGTCCAGGGTACCCCTAGCTGCGCGTGACAGAAGCCCAAGCGGTTGGCATTGATATCCAGCGCGATGACCTTAGCGCCGGCGGCGGTGGCGAACTGCATGACGGCGAGGCCGATCGGCCCCGCTCCGATGACCAGCACGAACTCTCCCGGTTCGATCCCTGCGCGATTCACGGCGTGCGCGCCTATGCCCAACGTCTCCACAAGCGCCAGTTGCTCCAGCGAGAGCGTATTGGATCGGTGGAGCTTATGGGCAGGGACCTGGATCAACTCACGCATACCGCCATCGGTGTGTACCCCCAGAACCTGCAATTGGGTACAGCAATTGGTCTTACCCCGGCGGCACGCGATACAGGCTCCGCAGTTGAGATAGGGCTCTACCGCGCAAAGGTCGCCCACTTTTATGCAGGTAACTCCTTCGCCCAAGGCGACCACCTCGACTCCCAGCTCATGCCCCAGAATACGCGGGTAGTTGAAAAAGGGCTGTCGTCCTCGATAGGCATGCAGGTCGGTGCCACAGATGCCTACGCGACGCACCCTCACGAGAGCATTTCCAGGCTCGGGTTCGTCCGGCGGCTGCGTCTCCATAAGTTTGAGCCGAAATGGCTCTTCCAGCACGATGGTCTGCATATCATCTCCTTATCCTGAGGTCCGAAAATATTTAATCATTGTTCTCCGGCCTGCCGCTGGGCCAGGTGAGATTATGAACGGGGGCGAAGAGAGACTGGATTTCGGTGAGGAGCGCCGCATCGGGCGGCGCACCCACGCAGGCGACATTGCGACGCAGTTGTTCCCGGTTCGGTATTCCCACCAGGGTGGTAGCAATAGACGGGTTTTGAAGTGAGAAGGAGAGCGCGAGCGCGGCGATATCGACCCCTTTCGAGCGACAGATCGCCGCTGCCATCGCACAGGCGGCGCGTAAGGTCTCCGGAGCAGGATGCCAATCGGGCGGAGGGGAGTTGGTCAATAACCCCATCGCGAGAGGGGAGGCATTGATGATACCGACCTCCTGGGATTGCAGGTAGGGAAGCAGCGTGGAGAGGGAGGTATCGTACAGCGTGTAGTGGCAGTAGGAGAGGACGGTATCTACGTTTGCCTGCGACAGGATTACAGGATAGATCTGGAGCGGCAGACCGGTAATTCCGACATACCGCACCTTGCCCTGAGATTGAAGTGTCCGCAGGGCAGGGAGGGTCTCCTCCACAATCTGGTCCAGGGATCCGAACTCGATGTCGTGGCACTGAATTAGATCGATCGTCTCGACCTGCAGACGCTGCAAGCTCTCCTCCACGCTCGGTACGGTCCGCTCGGCGGAGAAGTCGAAATCGGACATCCCATAGCGTCCCACCTTGGTTGCCAGCATATAACGATCACGGGGAACGCCCTGGAGCGCTCTGCCCAACACGGTCTCCGCCTTGGTGATACCGTAGAAGGGGGCGACGTCGAAGAAGTTGATCCCAAGGTCTATCGCCTCATGTACGGTGCGGGTTGCCTCTGCTTGCTCCACCTCGCCGAAGACGCCGCCAAGCGGCGAGGCTCCGAACCCCAACGCCGATACCTTCATCTCAGTCTTTCCCAGAACCCGATACTCCATTATGATTCCTCTCTTTCGCTTTCGCACCAGCCTAACACCTCTTGAAAGCGCCTTGAATCGAGTATACCGAACAGAGGATTGCGAGACAACCGGGCCTGTATGGTCGCCGGGCTGGTGAGCCCGCATAGAAACCGGGCTGCCTGGCGTGGGTGGCCCAACGCATGTGCGTGTTCGGCGCGGAGCTGGCGGAAGACGGCAACATCCAGCCCAGTAGGAAGCGGCGGGGACGGATAGAGCGCAGGCAGCGTCTGGGCGCGCTGGGTCAGGCACCAGGTACAGTGCCCGCAGGGCTCGGTGCGCGGTTCCCCAAAATAACGGATGAGATGGTTGGTCAGACAACCATTGTGGGTAACCAGAGCGAGTATGTCCTGCACGCGCTGAATATCCTGCGCCTCGCGCCGCTGGAAGCGGGCGGTAAGCTCGGTGACGAGAGCTTCGGGATCTTCATGCTCGCGCAGACGCGTATAGCGCTGCCGCACATCGGATAACCGCAACTCCGCCAACCCCCGCTCCTCCAGCACTTCCAGCGCCCGCACGATCCGCTTGCGCTCTTGCTCCAGCGCTTCCGCCGCCGTGTCCGGGTTCAGAGAGTACCACGTCCTCCCTTTTTTGGCATGGTTGAATAGGTCGGTGAGAAATTGGCCCGGCTTTCCGGGGAATTCGGCGAGGATTTCCGGCAGCGGCTTCAAAAGGCGGATCTCATAACCCGCATAGAAAGGCGTGCCCTGCTGCAGTACACCCATCAATTCGAGATACGTGAGCACCGTGCGGAGCACCAGGGGGCGTACGTCGTGCCGGTTGGACAGGTCGTACTGGCTGACATCGAAGGAGGCGTTCTCATAAGCAAGGAGTTCTGTGACCAGAGCGCGCAGCGCGCGTTCGGTGGGGGTATCGCCGTAGGCAAAGTTCTCCAGGGTGGGCACATCGTCCGGGCAGGCCAGCAACTCCACCGTGGAGCGCTCCCCATCCCGCCCGGCACGGCCTATCTCCTGGCAGTAGGATTCCAATCCTTTCGGCAGGTTGTAGTGATAGACATACCGGACATCCGCCTTATCGATCCCCATGCCGAACGCGATGGTCGCTACGACGATGCCCCGGTCGGAAGCCATCCAGTCCTCTTGAACCCGATTGCGCGCCTCCGCCTCCATGCCCGCGTGGTAGGCCCAGGCGGAGAAACCGGCCTGCTGGAGCGCCGCGGCAACCCGCTCTGCGGTCTTCTGCAGGGTGACATAGACGATGGTCGGGCCGGGCTGGCGCGTCTGGAGGCGTTTGAGCAGGAGAGCATCGCGATCCTCCGCGCGGACGGGTTGGACACTCAAATTGAGGTTGGGCCGATAGAACCCGGTGACGATGGCGCACTCCGGAGGGATCCGGAATGCGGTGCAGATATCGGCCACGACGGAGGGGGTCGCCGTCGCCGTCAGCGCCAGAATGCGCTCCACTCCCAGGTCGCGCGCGGTGTCGGCCAGCTTCAGATAGTCGGGGCGGAAGTTGTGGCCCCACTCGGAGATACAGTGGGCCTCATCCACCGCGAAGAGGGCGACCTTAATGCGCGCGATCTGCGCCAGAAACTTCTCATTGTTAAAGCGCTCCGGAGCGACATAGAGGAGGCGGAGCGTGCCGTTTGAGAGAGCCTCGTTTACCTGGCGCGCCTCTTCCGCCGTCAGCGAGGAGTCCAGGCGGCTTGCCGCAACGCCCCGGCTGCGCAGATAATCGATCTGGTCTTTCATCAGCGCAATCAGGGGGGAGACGACCACGGTGACGCCCTCGAAGGCCAACGCAGGCAATTGATAACAGAGGGATTTGCCGCCTCCGGTGGGGAAGACGGCGAGCGCCGCGCGCTTGCGCCAGAGTGCGCTCATGACTGCCTTCTGGCCAGGACGAAATTCAGGAAAGCCAAACACCTCTTGCAGCAGAGTTTGCGGGTTGATATCGGACACAGTTGCCTCTTGCTCACTCAGATTGCGGTTATAGTTCGCCTTCCCACGGACCGAATCCTATATTCGCGCTATCCGCAACATAACCGTGTCGGGTGATGTCCAGAAACGCTTGATTGTCGTGCTTTTTCAACGTATAACGCCAGACCACTTCGCCGTCCTCCGTTTGCGAAACGGGTTCGAAACGCCGTTCGATGCGCTGCGGAGGACAGAGCGGTTCTTCCCGCCCACAGAGTTGGCAATGGTACCAGTAGACCTGCTCCGCCTGAATAACAAAGGATCCGATGCTTTCTGTGGGAACGAGGAGGCGACCTGCGCGTTTGTGCCGATCCCAGGCGCGCGCATTTGAGGCGGGAAAACACTCCATACCGACGGAAGCCGTTCTGCCATCCGTGGGGTCACGGAATACCCAGCGGAGAAAGGGTGG
>DATGIG010000835.1:0-12563 GCA_035295825.1 Chthonomonadaceae bacterium
CTCGCGCAGGGCCAGGCCGTCGCCGCCGCCGCAGATCAGCACCCGCAGGGCGTCGGGCGCTTGTGGGCGGGCCAGGCAGAGGGCGGGCAGCGCCATGCTCTCATGGTAGAGGGCCTCGTCGGCGGTATCGAACTGAAAGTCGCCATCGATGTAGAGCGCAAAGCCGCCATCCGCACGCTCATCGAGATGCAGGCTCATGCTTTCCTTCCCTCCGTAAACGGAAACCGAACAGCAGGCACACCAGGCCCGCGACGCTCCCCGCCAGCAGCGCAAAGAGTAGCATAGTGAGTACTCCCGCAATGAAGTGGCTCGCTCCGCTCACCGTGTCTCCGCCGAGACGCGTCCCCACGATTATCAGCGAGATGACACTGTAGAGGGCCATGGTCGCGCTTCCCGCCCGCCACGCCGTCCAGAAGCGGGCGCTGTTCTCGACCTCGACGCCCTGCCGCCACCGCACGACGAGCGCGATGATGGCAGGCACCAGCCCAAACGCCAAGAGGATCCAGACGGTCTGCGTCCAGCCCGATGGCTGCTGCAGGGAGAGCAGCAGGTAACCCAGGATACCGCACCAGAAGCCCCAGCGTCCGCTCGTCCCGGCCCGCTCCCTCTGTGTCTTGCGGAGGTTGCGTATCCTCTTCTGCAGTTCATTGATCTGCTGCTGAGGCGCTCCCAGGTAGGTCGCCCGATTGAGATGGTACTCGGCATCGTCGTAGCGCTGCTCCTTAAAGGCCTGACGTGCGGCGAGGATCTCGGCATGCGTCTCCTCCTCGTGACCCTGTATCCGGCTCATCGTTCGGCCTCCTCTCGCTGAAAACGTGACCGGCTTCGGATGCCGATGCGCTCTTCCGGATAGGTATGCACCGTTTCGAGGGTGAGTTCGCGCTCGGTGAGGCGCCATCCGATGCGGGTGTAGGGTATCGGGGAGCCGGAGGGAGCGGCATAGGCGAGTTCCAGCCGGTCGGAGCGCACAAAGGCGCCCTGCAGCGCGTCGCCTTCTTCCAGCGCAAAGGGGACCAGCGCGACCTGGCAGACGAGGCCCGCCACGTGGTGGCATGCCGTTTGCGGCGTGTTGCCGGCGAGGTCCAGCAGAACCGGGGGCGCGCCCTCCACATTAGCGCAGGCGAGGAGTTCGATGAGGGTCGTTTCACCACGCTGCAGCCGGACCGCGTGGCTGGCGCCCAGCACATGGAAGGTGACCTTCCAATCCTGCCAGTCCGCCCGGCGCGAAGCCAGGATACGCAGCGGCTCCAGCTGCAGGGGGCCTGAGATCAGCCGGTATCGCAATGTCGAAGCGCTCAGATCCATGGAGTCACTTTCTCAACGCCTATCCGACGGAAGCCCCCATTTGCACCAGGGCCGTCGTCGCTATCGTCCGCAGGTTCTCGTTTTCGTCGTCTCGCAGTCGCAACAGGGCGGGGATCGCGGCCTGCGCCTCCGTCCCGCCGATGTTGCCGAGGGCCTGCGCCGCATAGCCGCGCACGTCATCATCTATATCGTCGAGGGCTGCGATCAGCGCAGGGATGGCGGAGCGGGATGCCGCGCCGATCTCGCCCAGCGCCCAGGCCGCGTACCAGCGCACCTTCTCGTCCCCATCCTCCAGGGCAGCGGTCAATGCCGGGACCGCCGCATGCGCCTCCGGCCCGATATTGGCGAGCGCTCCCGCCGCGCTCCAGCGGTATTCGGGGTTAGACTCTTGGAGTTCGGCGATCAGCAGCGGGATGGCCTCCCGCGCCTCCGGCCCGAACCCCGCCAGCGCCGCCGAGGCCATGCCGGGAAACAGGCTCTTCTTGTCCGCTAAAGCTTCGATAAAGACCGGCAGGTGTTTCTTCGTCTCGCCGGTGATCTTTGCAATGGCATAGCGCGCCCAGAGCCGCGAGGTGGGATCGTAGCCACGCAAGGTCTCCGCCAGCGCCGGAAGCGCCGCCTTCGCCGCCGGGCCGAGCCGGGCCAGGTCCCGCGTCGCGTTCCAGACGACGGAGACATGTGGGTCTTTCAGGGCGCGGATCAGGGTCTCCACTCTGCCCGTAACCTCCGGCTCGCTCATACCGAATCTTCTTCCGCAATATTTCGGTCGGCCACCGGCTGCCCCGGCGAGGGTTGGGCCTCCTCTTTCCGCTGGCTCTCGCTCTGCCGTTCGCGCCACTGCTTCCGCTGAAATTTCGCTTCGTCCAGGATGCAGATCGTCGCAAAGTAGATCAAGCTCAGGCCGAGCCCAGGCGCGTGCCCTGCCAGTAGGCGGAGGACGAAGAACCAGGGCAGGAAGCCGAACAGCGAGCCGAAAAGGCTGCGCAGCAGGCGTGCGGGTAGGCCCTGGGGACCAGCCTTCCGACTGGCCCTATCGGTCGCTTCCAGCCGATGCCCCGCCCAGAGCAGCGCCCGTCCCAGCCCAATTAGCAGGCGCCCTCTGAACCAACGCAACCCACTTTTCAGACGATGCTTTTGGACCTGGAAGCGATTGAACGTCCGGATCATCTGGATACGCACGGAGCGGCTCTGGTACGCCCGCAGCAGGAACAGTCCCAGTAAGATCGCCCAGATATTGAAGAGCAGAATTTTCGTTCCATTGTCCATAGTGCTTTTGCTCAGAACAATCCCTTGCCGTAATCACCACCCTTGCGAATTGATGATATCAACGATCTCCGTTTCCAGGGCCTGAAAGGCTGGAAGCACCCGTAATGGAGAGAAATCTTCAATAAACTCAGCGACACGTTGAGCATCATGAGAAATATGTTCTCCCCGTTGCCTGCGCCGGTTCAAACTTTTCGCCTCTCGAAGCAAGGCATACAAATTCTCCTTCGGATCCGGCAAAGATTCCACCGTTCTCAAGCGAGGAAGTTGTAGCGTCATCCTTCCGTTTGGATTGCCCGCCGCTTGTCGTATAGCCACTTCATCAAACAACAACCATGCTTCCTGCATTCTCACCGGGACCACACAGATTACAGGAAAGTTTTCCAACTCCCTCACTTCTGCTCGCGCCCGATGGATTTCTGCAATACGGATTTCTCTTGGTTCTCGCTCTGCATCCCGGTGCACGAACATCAACTCACAAGGAAAATCATTCATGCAAAAACGCATTCTCTCTGCCAACCCTCTGGGCCTCTGCCTATCGGGAACCAGGCGGGGGTCGAACCATCGCCCGGCAAATGCATACTCCGGCAGATGTTGAATCAGCAGCCATCTTAAGACGGGGAGCAACGCCTGATCCGACACACCATCGCACAATAGGGTATAACGCAACTCCTTCATTCAATCTCGGCCCCGAAAGGAAGTAAGGGTTGTAAATCGGGGCGATCCACCACGCGGCGCGTTTTCCAATGTGTTTGCCTGGCAGGTTGAAGGCCGTTGGAATACCTATTGTTCTCCATTGGTTCCGGCGCAACGACTGGATTCAAATAGGAGATCAACACACCTCTGGGAACTAACACAACGCCATCCGGTGCTTTCGCTCGCCATGTATCGGGAAGAGAACCGAAGCATGCACGATGAAAGCGCTTTCCATTAGCAACGGTCTCTCTCAACTCTGCGACAAGCAGACTATCGTCCGGAATTTGCATAACCACGGATGGCGAGTGCGTATTGATAATCACCTGCCTCAGAGGATTATCCAAGCCAATCGGCATACTTACGTCGGTCGTGATATCTTGTAGTAGCCGAAGAATGGCCGGAATACGCCCCGGATGAATCCCGTTTTCCGGCTCTTCCAGGCAAAGTACGCCTTGTGTCTCCGGGTCCAGTTCTAATACAGCCAATGCCAGGAATCGTAAAGTTCCATCGGAGAGCACCCGGGAAGAATGCGAGGTTTTGTCATGTCCTTTCACCTGCAATGTGAGCAGTTCCCGCTGTTCATCCCTATCTATCCAAACTTCACGTACGTCCTGGATAAGCTCCGAAAGACGACTGGCAATTTGTCCATAGACTTCCGAATCTTCCTCTTCAGAAGATGTCCCATCCCGATTTTGCCTCGCCAGATGATAGAGCGTTGCCGCTAAGTGCGAGCCATCCATATCAAGGTGGGTGGGCGCTGTATATTCATCCGGCTTGCGTAGAGAGGAAGGCTCCAATTGCAACAATCGCCAGGATTGCATTTCCCTTCGTGCCAGCAGAACGGTAGGGCTTTCTGCAGCATTGGCATTCGAGAGAATGGTACGTGGCAGATTCGCTGCGGAGCGTGAGAGAGGCCTGCCACTACTGCCGCCATCCTGGTGCAATTTGATCGCCCGATTTGCGTCGGTTCCCTCCGTCGAAATAAAATATGGAGAGCGTCTTACCCCAACAACAGCGGACTTCCGCCACTCCAAACTATGCGGAAAGAGGAGGTGTTTATTGGCATCCCCCAGAGTAATATGGGTCAGTTCTTCCTTCAGGATCTCCAGGGATCCGAGCGAGCGGCGACTGTCGCTCATGCGATAGGCAAGCACTAACGAGTAGCGCAGAAAGGTGATGCTGGCCTTCGCCTCTTGACCCAGATCATCTATGCCCTCCTGCGGGACGATCATCTCTGCCTCAAATGACATCTCCGACGCATATTCGTCTCCAATTCGGTGGAATAAACTCCGTACCGTTCCTGTCCGGACCGAAAGCGCTGCGTCAATAAGCGTCTGATCTGCAAGAGCGCTCAGGAAGTGGATGGCGTCGAACAGGTTGGACTTGCCGACACCGTTCGCTCCTGCAATACAGGTGAATGGCCCAAAGCGCACATCCACGTTCATCAGGTTTTTGAAGCCGTTCACTTTTAGACGGGTCAGCATGCGTGATTCCTTAGAAAAGGCCGGTGATCTGGCCGTGTTCGTCCACGTCGATGGCTTCGGCAGCAGGGACTTCGGGCAGTCCGGGCATGGTCATGATGTCGCCGGCCAGGGCGACCACAAAGCCCGCGCCCGCCGACGGCGACAGGGATTTCACATGGATCGTAAATCCGGTGGGCGCGCCGCCGCCCTTCGGGTCGTCGCTGAACGAGTACTGCGTTTTGGCGATGCAGACCCGCAGGTGGCCCAGGCCGAACTCTTCCAGTTTTTTGAGCTGCGTCTCGGCTTCCGGGGAGAGCTCCACGCCGTCCGCGCCATAGACCCGTGTGGCGACCGCGTGCAGCTTCTCCTTCAAGCTCATCTCCGGGGTGTAGTTCGGCTGGAAGTTCGCGGGCTGCTCCAGCGCCTCCAGCACCGCCTCGCCCAGCGCCCTGCCACCCTCTCCGCCCGCGCCCCATACATCACAGACGGCCACACGCCAGCCCTGGGTTTCACAATGCGCGAAAACGGTCTGGGTCTCCGCCTCCGTATCCCCGCTGAAGTGGTTGATGGCGATAACGAAGGGCACGCCCATCTGGGCGACGTTAGCGGCATGGCGGTCGAGATTGGCCAGGCCGCGCTCTACCGCCCCGACATTCTCCGCGCCCAGCCGCTTCTTGCTCACCCCACCGTGCATCTTGAGGGCGCGTATCGTCGCCACCAGTACCACGGCATCCGGCGGCAGGCCGGCGGAGGGCGCGACGATGTCGCAGTACTTCTCGAAGCCCAGGTCGGAGCCGAAACCCGCCTCCGTCACCACGATGTCGCCCAGGCGCTGTGCGGCCTTGGTCGCCAGCACGCTGTTGCACCCATGCGCGATGTTGCCGAACGGCCCGCCATGCACGAGGGCCGGAGTGCCCTCCAGCGTCTGCACCAGGTTGGGCTTGAGGGCGTCCCGGAGGATGGCGGTCATCGCCCCCTGCGCCTTCAGGTCCGCCGCCGTGATGGGCATGCCGTCATAGGTCTGTCCGACCAGGATACGGCCCAGCCGCTCTTTGAGTTCGAGCAGGCTGTTGCTGAGACAGAGGATGGCCATCACTTCGGAGGCGACCGTGATCATATAACCGCCCTCGCGGGGTACGCCGCCCAGCCTGCCGCCCAGGCCGAGGACGATCTGGCGCAGAGCGCGGTCGTTCATGTCCACTACCCGCTTGAAGCCGATGGTGCGCGGGTCTATATTAAGCGCGTTGCCCTGATGGAGATGGTTATCGAGCATGGCGGCGAGCAGGTTATGCGCCGCCCCGATGGCGTGCATGTCGCCCGTGAAGTGGAGGTTGATGTCCTCCATAGGCAGCACCTGGGCGTAGCCGCCGCCCGCCGCGCCGCCCTTTACGCCGAACACCGGCCCCATCGAGGGCTCCCGGGTCGCCGAGACAGCCTTCTTGCCCAACTTACACAACGCCTGCGCCAGCCCGATGGTCGTGGTTGTCTTGCCTTCGCCTGCCGGGGTGGGGGTAATCGCCGTCACCAGCACGATCTTGCCCTTCTTCTCCGCACCCTCTGCAAGCAATCGGTTCATCGCTGCCGTAGATATTTTGGCCTTATAGGCTCCGTAGAGTTCGAGATCTTCCTCCGAAAGTCCCAGATCGGCGGCGATCTGCGTGATGGGGCGTAGTGTGGCGGCCTGTGCAATGGCGAGGTCGGTATTCATGGGCTTCTATTGATCCTAAGGGAAATAGATTCGTCAGAGGTGCGCGCAGACTTCCGAGGGAACAATCGCCCGCATCCTTAGATTGCGGGTAAATTCGTCTCGGGTGGCTCCGTTTCCTGCTCGCCTTCGAAGCGTTCAGGAAAGGAGCCATCGGTCAACTGCCCAATCCGATCCGATACAGGGTATAGCTCCAGGTCTCGTGCCCTAGAAAGCGCAGCCAGAGGATCGGCGTCTTGACGAGGGTGGTGGGGGTTGGGGAGGGCTTGACATCGAGGCCCAGGTCCTGCGCCATAACCATGGCGCGCTTCATGTGAAGGGGATCGCTGACGAGCAAAAAGCTACGCAGGCCGCTCTGTTGCGCGACCCGTTGCGCATAACGGAGGTTCTGGATGGTGGTGTGCGACTGGTCTTCCGTCAGAATGACGGAGGCAGGTATGCCTTTCTTAAGCGCATAATTTTTCGCGGCTACCGACTCCGTAAGGTCGCCGTTGCTGCCGCCGGTGAAGAGGATCTTCTGCACTCTGCCGGAGCGGTAGAGCTCGATCGCGTGGTTGATGCGCTCGCGAAAGATCGGGGAGGGTTCGCCGCTACGCACCGCCGCGCCCAGCACGAGCGCGGCATCTGCGGAAGCGTTTGTCGTGGTGCTGCTATACGCGCAGATAGTCGTCGCCGCCCATGCCGCCACAAGGATCGGCACGCCGGCCACCATCAGCGACGCTTTGAGGATTTTCACTCGGCGTTTTGACTTCCTCTTCCTGTTTTCAGAAACCATTATAGAAACAATTTATCCACAGAAAATTGCCAGCCTGGAACAGCGGGTTCCGCTTCCGCAACTTCACCGCGACGGTAGACGACAGGCTGATTGGGGTTGTCGGCGCGATAGACTTTCACAACCTCTTCGTCCAACAGGTCCACATCCCAAACGACCAGGGTGTTTGCCGCAAAATAGTCGGCAATCTTTTGTGCGATGGCGCGTTCCGCAGCCGGGCCATAGTCATTTTCGCTGCGGACCTCGACAGCGAATAGAGGCGCTCCCTGGAGGAACTTCATGCTGTCCACGTCGCCGATATACCAGGCCGCATCCGGGCTGAAAGAATCCCGATGGGGCAGGTTGACAAGGAAACCGACATTATCTCCGAATGCATAACCGCCGCCATGTTCTTCTTCATAGCGAATAAGGCTGGCTGAGATCTTGGTGGCCGCTCGGCCTGGTTTCGCTCCTGTTGGGCTCATCCGCACCAACTCTCCATTTATGATTTCCGCCTTGCCGTTCTCCGGCACGTGGTATAGGTCCTCGATACTCGCATGAGGTTTTGCGATCATCTTTCTTGCCTCCTCCGCTACCGTATCACCGGAAACTCACAGGTGTGCTACTGCGGCGACGTTCTCCGCTACCATGTCCGGCCGGTCCGGCGGGAACATGCCCATCAGGATGCCGTCCTTCGTGCGTAGCGCCTGTGCCACGTCGGACAGCCCCTCCTGCAGCGTAAGCCGCCCCGCGCCCAATATCTTGTAGGCGATGCAGGGTTGGTCCAATCGGCGAAGCGCCTGCATCGCCGTTATGCGGTCTTCCGGCAGGAACTGCTCCTCCGGCTCCAGGTCGCGACGGCCCCGATAGCCCGTCAGGTTGTAGAGGCAGACCATGTGGAAGTCCACCAGCAGGCCCTGCGATTGGGCGGTGAGGTGGTACTGCGGATCGTGCGCCGCCATGCCGACCGGCAGGTTCAGCGACCGGATGCACTCCACGCGCGCCCGCAGCTCCTCCGTGTTGCCCTCCTCCATCAGGCGGCCCACATCGCCGCCGTGGACGTAGATGGCGGACGCGCCCGCTCCCGCCGCCTGGCGGATATTGGCGAACGGGTCCCGATGCTCCGGTGCGGTCTGGGCGATCCAGCGCAGGCGCCCTCCCTCCCGCCAGTACTCGGCCAGGACCCGCATGACGAAGGCATCCGCTCGCGCCACCAGCGCGGTGATCCCATGCGCTTCGCACGTATGCCACAGCGCCTTGATCCGCTCCACGGTGAAAAACTCCAGCATCTGGCGGCTGCGCTCGGAGGACTGGTGCGAGAACCCGCTGATGGGGTTTCCGCCGACGATCAGGCGCGAAACCTCCAGCGAACCCAGGTGTATGTTCGGCAACTCCGGCATCGCATACTCCTCTCTGAAGGCATGCCGGGTACAGAACGTACCCGTCTAGAGGGCCTTCGGCCAAGCGTCCTCACGGACGCGATTTCCCAACCCATTTTTGGAGGTATGCACCTCGAAAGCTTTACTCCTTCAGGTCGGCAAACACGCCCACTCCGGATTTTCGGGAGATCTTCTGGTTCCTCGCATAGGCCGCACCGGCGCTCTCCCGGATCCCGCCCAGTTTCCCTCCGGCCAGCCAGGTCTCCGCCGCCGCTTCCAGAATAAAGGCCCCCGGATACATGAGTTGGGTCGTGAGCAGTACCGGATGTCCCCCGGCGGATGTCAGCCGCGCCCTGAAGTACGCCTCACTCTTGCAACACAATACCACACAATCGGGGCGTTTTGTGTTGGGTAATCGTGTGGGAGGCGACAGGTTGAAATCCATCAGCCCGTTATGGCCGATGAAGACCACCAGATCATACGAGCCGTGCTGGACGGCGGCTTCGTACTCGGCGATGCACTGCCGTATGGCGCTTCCCCGGTAGGCGCGGGCGTACAGCACCGCTCCGCCATGAGCATGGCGATAGGTGCGCGTCCGGAGAATATTGCCCTGCTGCGAGGTATCGGCTTTTTCGACCAGCTTCCACTGCGCGCTGTGGTCGAAGCAGCCCTTCAGCCCCTCGCTATTGCCCCAGTAGAGGTTTTGCTCGGGGTCATCTCCATTGCCGATGGCCGCAGGCACCGGCACGATCTCCTGGCTCTTATTGTCGGCCAGGGCCACAAACACCCCGATAGTCTTGTCCGCCGCCTGGGCCAGGTTGGCCGTCAGGCAGAGCATCAGGGCCGCCGCAAGGATCCATATTCGCATAGGTTGCTCATTTCGAAGCGAGGAGGTTCTGCAGTTGCTTCTCTTTGTGTTGGCGGGCGCGGATGGCGATGGGGGCGGCGAGGAAGCGACGGATCGCCGCTTCGGTCAGTTTCGGTTTGTAAAAATCGCGCATCAGTTCGATGACCGTCACCGTCTCGCTGGAGCAGCGCTCCAGAAACACCGTATCGCCCACCTGCACACTGCCCGCTTGCAGTACACGGCAGTATACTCCTGGGCGCTCCGCCTTCGTAAACCGCTTTACAAAGGCGTCGTCCTCCATCCGCCGGGCAAGCGTAATACAGGGAATACGGGGCGAGGTCACTTCCAGTGTCACGGATCCGATCACCAGGCGATCCCCGATGCGGAGCGAGGCGCTCTCCAACTCGGTGATCGTCAGGTTCTCTCCGAACGTGCCGGGCGACAGGTCGCTCTGCAACTCTGCGGACCACCAGGCGTAATCGGGCATGCCATAGACATAGAGGGCCTGATCAGGGCCGCCGTGGTTGCGCTTGTCGCTGATCACATCGCCTTTGAGGCCATTGGTTGTAATCGGGACTGGCCCCTCCAGCGGCAATTTGTAGATGCCCGTTTTGCCGGAGGGCTTGCCGTTATCCATCGCACGCTCCTGGCCTCTGTTCACGCTGATGAGTTGCATCACCGCTCCTGAAAAAGAGTTCATAAAATAATTTTATCCCCATTATCCCCAATAGACAAGGTAAGGCCCTGTCTATAGTAAAGTAAGCAGTACAATGGCTGTACCGCAAAATGAAAAGGAGAAGAACATGCAACAGCAACGCCAACGCATAAAGTCGAGTTTGTGGACGACGTGCCTCGCTCTATGGTTCAGCATCGTGGCTATCTGGTCGGCCCAGGCGGAAGGGACCTGGACCACACTTAACACCGGCCTCCCCAATGGCTTCTCCGCTGGAACCATGCTCCTGCTCACCGATGGCTCCGTCCTTATCCAACAGGCAGGCATCAGCAACACATGGTACAAACTCATCCCTAACAACGGAAGCTACACCAACCCCACCTGGGCCGTCGATCAAAACAATAATACCACCATCGCCTCCATGAATTACACCCGTCTCTACTACGCCTCCGCTGTCCTCAATGATGGACGCGTCTTGGTGGCAGGCGGGGAGTATACCTCCGGCTCCGGAAAGAATGTCGAGATCTATGACCCCGTACACAATACCTGGACCGAAGTCTCCCGACCCAAGAAAGCCGATGGAACCGAATGGGACACCATCAAAGACGCCCCCTGCAGCGTCCTCAGCGATGGCAAGTTCCTCCTGGGTTCCAAAAACGACAACAATGTCGCCCTCTACGATCCCGCTACCGATACCTGGACCAGCAAAGCCACCAAGCTCAACACAAGAAGCAGTGAGGAGAGTTGGGCTATCCTCCCCGACCAGAGCATTCTGACGGTCCACTGCTACGGCAATGCCAACTCCAATTATCCCAGCAACAGCGCCGCCAAGTACCTCCCTTCCCAGAACACCTGGGTGAGCGCAGGAACACCGGTGAGCCTGGTGCAATATGTCTCTCAGGAACCCACCTACGAGATCGGTCCCTTCGTTCTGCTGCCCAGTGGCAAGTGTTTCTGTGTAGGGGCGACAGGCAACACCGCTCTCTACACCCCTCCTGCCAACCCTGCGGATGCGGGCAGCTGGTCGCAGGGACCGACGTTTCCCACGGTGGTCGTAGGGGGAACCAACAAGCAGTTGGGAGCCATCGATGCTCCTGCCTGTCTGGAACCCAATGGCAAAGTGTTGTGTACAGTTGGCCCCACTACCTCCAACGGCTATGCCTATCCGACCTACTTTTACGAATACGATCCGGTGGCACAGACATTGACGCGCATCACGGCTCCGGGGGGAGGGAGTTCCTACGCGGATGATACCTATGATGGTCGGATGCTTCTCTTGCCCACCGGTCAGATCCTGTTCAGTTCTCAGGTGAGTTCCGCTCTCTATATCTACACACCGGATGGTGCGCCCAACGCTGCCTGGAAACCCTCGATCAATTATATCACCACAAATGCCGATGGCTCTTATCGCCTGACGGGCACTCAGCTCAACGGCCTTTCGGAGGCCACGGCGTATGGCGACGATGCTTCGGCTGCCACCAACTACCCTCTGGTACGGTTCCATAACACGCAAAACAATAAAGTGTGGTATGCGCGCACCTATAACCGCAGCACTACATCTGTGGCGACCGGCAATTTGACGATGACCACCAATTTCACCCTGCCGGCAAATCTGGACGGCGGTCCCTTCGAACTCACCGTGATTACGAATGGGATCTCTTCTGATTCCCATGCTTTCATTCCATATACGGCAGTCGGCATTGCGACCGGGGCGGACGGCTATACGCGCCTGCTCTTGGCAAGCTCGGATGGAAGGGCCATGATCTGGACAGTCCATTCCGACGGCACCCATTCCGACTCGCCTGTCTATGGCCCCTATGCCGGATGGATGGCGACCGGCATCTCCGTCGGGACGGACAATAAACCCTGGGTCCTTTGGGATAAGACGGATGGGACAGCGGATCTCTGGATCGTCAATAGCGACTGGACCTACACCAGTTCGCCCTGGTTTGGCCCCTATCCCGGCTGGACGGCGAAGTCGTTCTCTGTCGGTCCCGACGACAAGCCACGGGTCTTGTGGAATACCACGGATGGCCAGGCCGACCTCTGGATCGTCAACAGCGACTGGACCTTCTCCAGTTCGCCCCACTACGGCCCCTTTACCGGGTATACGGCGACCGTGGTGGCGATGGGAGCGGACTCCAAACCGCGCGTGATGTGGAATAAAAATGACGGAAGCATGAGCCTATGGATCGTCAACAGCGATTGGACCTACACCAGTTCCCCGCAATTCGGTCCCTATCCCGATTGGACGGCCACGGCGATGGCGGTAGGCTCCGACAACAAGCCACGGGTATTGTGGAGTACCACGGACGGCAAAGCCAATCTCTGGATCGTCAACAGCGACTGGACCTTCTCCAACTCCCCCTGGTATGGTCCTTATCCCAACTGGATGGCAACCGCTATATCCGTCGGGCCGGACAGTAAGCCCTGGGTCCTCTGGGATAAGACGGATGGGACGGCGGACCTTGGATCGTCAAT
>DATGIG010000836.1:0-3055 GCA_035295825.1 Chthonomonadaceae bacterium
GTGAACAGCGAATTCTGAAAGATCGGCGGGATCACCGCCCCCATGTACTTCGTCCGGTCCTCGCCCCAGTGGGCGCAAATCGTCTCGAAATCCGGCATCTCCGGCTCCAGGCCGTCCATCCCATCCGCCTGCATATCGCGCTCCGCCATCGTATCTCTCGCTCCTATCCTGATCTGACCTATAATTTCGCCGCGCAGGCGCAAAAATCCTGGCTGGGGAGGAAAAGGCATGCGATGCAGCGAAGAAGCCGCCGGCCTGTCGCGCCAATCCGAGAGGAAGGATGCTATGCTGATCTATCAGATCGTGATAACGGCGCTGCTCTGTGGCTTTTTCGGGCTGGTGGTGCGAAATCTGCGGGACTACGCGCCGCTGCCGCCCGACCTTTGCCCGCCACGTCCGGAAGAGCGCCTGTTTGTGCTGGTCCCGGCCCGGAACGAGGCCGCCAATATCGCGGACTGCCTGAACGGCCTCCGGGCGCAGACCCTGGGAAATCTCACTCTGCTGGTGCTGGACGACGACTCGGAAGACGGCACGGATCGGATCGTGGAGGAGATCGCAGCGCAAGATATCCGCGTCACCCTGCTGCGCGGACAACCAATCCCACCCGGATGGGCAGGCAAAGTGTGGGCTTGCCACCAGTTGGGACAGGCGGCGCTGGAGCGCGGTGCGGACTGGCTGCTCTTTGTGGATGCGGACACCCGCTCCCAGCCGGGAATGGCGCTGGCGGCGCTGGCTCATGCGCAGGCAACCAACGCGGGCATGGTCAGCACCTTCCCTTATCAGATCACCGGGACCTTCTGGGAGCATGTCGTACTCCCTATGCTTCCCTTCCTGATTATCACCTTCCTGCCGGTGCGGATGGTGTGGGAAGCGCCTTTTCCCCAACTCGTGGCGGGCTGCGGACAGTTTGAACTCTTCTCGGCGGAAGCCTACCGGGCCATCGGGGGCCACGGCAGCATCTCGCAATCGTTTCACGATGGGCTGCAACTGGCGCGCAGGATCAAAGCCTCCGGAAGGACCGTGCGGCTGTTCGACGGCAGCGCCCTGATTGCCTGCCGAATGTACGAGGGTGGACGCGCAGTCTGGAACGGCTTTACACGCAACGCCTACGAAGGGCTGGGCGGCTTCGGAGCGCTGGCGACCATGACCCTCCTGCAAATCCTCCTCTTCCTGCTGCCCTTCGCCTGGCTCGCCTGGGGCATCGCGCTCCGCGCCTCAAGCCATCCCCTCCCCCTCTGGGCCTGGCTCTGCCTGGTGCAGGTCGCCCTCATCCTGCTCATGCGGGCGCTCCAGGCGCGCCGCTTCGGACACTTCGGCTCCGTCTGGCTGCATCCCCTCTCCATCGCCGCCCTGGTCGCGATCCAGTGGGCCTCCTACTGGAAAAGCCTCCGCAAAACCCCCATCGCCTGGAAGGGAAGATCGTATGTCTGAATCACGGATTCATCGGATGACACAGAGGACACGGATAAAAACCGGTTCTACCGGAAGCGCATCCGTGAAAAATCCTTAATCCGTCTCCACCAACCCATTCGCACGCATCCGTGAAATCTTTTCATCCGATTAATCCGTGATTCAGACTACTCGAACTGGAAGCGGGTGAGGGCGAGACCGAAGAAGACGATCCCGAATACCAGCACCATGCCGATGTTGACCAGGGTGTGCGTGAGGGGCAGGTGCCGGAGGATCAGGTCCTGGTAGGCGTTCAAGGCCCAGGCGTGCGGCGTGATCAGGCTGAATTTCTGCAGCGCCTCCGGCAGAAACTGGCGTGGAACCAGCGATCCGGAGATCAGGCCCATCAACAGCAGCACCATGGTGGTCATGCCCTGGATCTGCTCCATGGTCTTGCCCATCGTGGCGATGAGCAGGCCCATACCGGTCGCCGCGAAGATGGAGGCCACTGCGGTCAGCACCAGGCCGAAGGGATTGCTGCCCAGGTTCATATGCAGCATGTAGACGCCGATGGCGAACAGCATGGCGGTCTGGATCAGGCCGAGCAGACCCCGCGCCAACAGTTTGCCGAACAGGATCTCCCATCGCGCGACCGGGGCGCTCAGCATGCGGCGCAGCGTCCCATCGTTGCGTTCGAGCAGGAGGGTCGCGGCCACGCCGTTCGCCATAAAGAAGACGAAATAGACCGCGTAGCCGGGAATAAGGAGGTCGCCCGCCGTGGGTTTTGCGGCGACCTCCGGGCTGGAGACATCCAGCACGACGGCGGGAGACGGCTCCGCAGCGGCAGCGGAATCGGGCGCGCCGTGCGCCTTTGCGATCAGGGGCCCCAGCACCTTCCCCAGCGCGCCATAGATCGCCCCCTGTGCGATGGGAGTGACCTGAGCCTGCGCGGGGTCCATGAGGACCGGCAGATGGTAGGTCTGGGTGCTCTGCTTGTCTACCTGCGCCTGCACCACCTCCGAAACGCGGGTGCTGAAGTCCGAGGGGATGACGATCCCGACCGCATCGTCCCCGTTCTTGACATGCTCCCGCAGCGCCGTAGCGCCTCCCGGCTCGGTCGCGACGTTCATGCCGAGCTTCCGGATCGCTTCGATCAGCGCCTGTCCCTGCGGCCCGCTATCCTGGTTCACCACCAGTATCTTCAACTTCGCAGAGGGTTGAGAGTCGCCATGGCCAAAGATAAAGCCGAAGACACCGGTGAAGATCAGCGGCAGACCGAAGATAAAGATCAGGGCGGAACGGTCACGAAACAGAACTTTCAGGTCTTTGCGGGCAACGGTTAGAAATGACATACAGCGTCTCCTTCCGGCGTTGGGATCAATCGCGCAGGGACTTGCCGGTCAGGGCGAGAAAGACGTCTTCCAGGTTCGGATGCTTGATGGTGAGAGACGTCACAGAGAGATCGGCGGCGGTCAGGGCGGCGACCAGGGGCGACAGCACGCGGTTCGGCTGCTCGGCGCGCAGGCGCAGCATTTCGCCGGGCACGACGGGAGCGTCCTTGCCCTCTGCAACGGGGGACGGTGGGACCCGTTCCGCCTCGCGGACGGACTCTATGCTTCGCAGGGTATCGAGCAGTTCGTCGGAGAGCGGTATGCCGCTCAGGCCG
>DATGIG010000837.1:0-3410 GCA_035295825.1 Chthonomonadaceae bacterium
CTGCTCGCGTGCCAGCGTCAACGCCGTGGCACCTTCGGCAGTTCTAGCGTCGAGGCTGGCTCCTCTCTCCAGGAGCAGGCGCACAACGGGGGTGTAGCCTTTCTCTGCGGCAAACATGAGCGCCGTCTTCCCTTCGTCGTCTTGTGCGTTGACTACAGCGCCATGATCGAGCAGAACTTGGGAAATCGTCGCGTCGCCCACCTGGGCGGCGCGCATGAGCGGTGTCTGCTCCATGCCCTCATCTCTCTCATTGACGTTGGCTCCGGCGGCCAGCAAGGAGAGCATGTGATGCAGATCATGCACTCTCACCGCCATGGTTATTTCCGGCTCGACCGATAGGAAGCTGGCGGCATGACTAACCGAACCGGGGACACATAACGCCAGCGCTGCAAGCATAGGCAAAAGTTTTCGATATGGTTTGTTTCTCATGTTTCCCTCCTGCATGCCTGGCATGCCTGCCCCATTGGACGGGGACGCGCGACTCAACAGTTCCCCCAATCTCAGAGCCAGAAGGGATGGGCTGACCGCAGCGTCTTAGGTGCATAGAGATGTTCGCCTTGCAGCCAAGAAGGAGTAGGCCCACCGCAACAGAATCTAAGCCTATACTCCCCTTCATCGCATCGGAGGAATCCTATGCGAATAGCCATTGGCGGGATCGGCCACGAGACCAACACCTTCTCCACGCTCATGACAGGGACGAAAGAATTCTACGTGCGTCGAGGCGAGGAATGCATTCAGGACGACTTCTGGCACGCTTATCAGGAGCAAGGAGTGGAGCTCGTTCCCACACTTACTGCAGGAGCCGCTCCGCATGGCCCCGTCGGGAAAGATGCCTATCTCCAGCTTAAAACCGAACTGCTGGAACGTCTGGAGCGTGCCCTGCCGGTGGATGGCGTGTTCCTGAGCCTGCATGGGGCGATGGAAATCCAGGAGATAGGCGATGGGGAAGGCGACCTGGTGACGGCGGTGAGGGAGCGCATCGGCCCGCAAGTCCAGATTTGTGCCAGCCTCGACCTGCACGGCAACATCTCGCCGGCATTCGTAGCGGCGGCCAACATCCTGACGGCTTTGCGCACGGCTCCCCATCGGGATGGCAGAGAAACCCGCGAGCGCGCCCTGTCGCATCTGCTGCGCAGCCTTCGGGAGAGCCTGCATCCCGTGACAGCGATGGTGAAGCTGCCGCTGCTTCTGCCGGGAGAATATGCGGTGACGGAAGTGGAACCGGCCCGCTCGCTCTACGGGCTGCTTGCGGAGATCGAGCGTATCCCTGGCATTCTGGACGCCTCCCTGATGATCGGCTGCGCCTGGACCGATTCGCCGCACACTTCCGTTTCCGCGCTGGTGGTGGCGGAAGAAGATGAGAAGCTGGCCTACCAGGAGGCTGTCCGCCTGGCTGAGACGGTCTGGGCGCGGCGCAAGGAGTTCGGGCCGGACGTGGAAACGGCCTCCGTAGAGGAAGCGATCTCTCGTGCCCTCTCCTATCCAGAAGCGCCTGTCTTCATCTCCGACTCAGGGGACAACGTTACGGCAGGAGGAGCCGGCGACATGCCTCTGTTTATTGAGCGGCTGCTGGCAGCGAAGACGAAAGATGCGGTGGTGGCCGGGCTCACGGATGCCGCGGCCGTGGATCAATGCGCGCAAGCAGGGGTCGGGGCAGAAGTGACCATGAGTCTGGGAGGAAAGCTGGATCGAATAAACGCCAGGCCGCTGGAGGTAACAGGCCGGGTGATGCATCTCGATCCGCTGGACGCACCCAATCTGGCCGTCGTGCAGGTGGAGGGCATAACGATCCTGCTGATAAACGAGCGCTGGCCCTTCGCCGATCTGTCCTCCTTTCAGCGCGCCCACATGGATCCTCTAAAGCAGAAGATCGTGGTGGTAAAGCTGGGCTATCTATTCCCCGAATTGCGTGACAATGCCCCTCGTGCGATCCTGGCGCTCAGTCCTGGCTTCACCGATTTGCGGCTGGAAAGGCTGCCCTACCAGCGCATCCGCCGCCCGATCTATCCGCTCGATCTGCAGGTGGAGTGGCGGGCAGCGGGCGCATGATCATAATGCTATGGAAGAACAAGACCTGGGCCGGACGCTCCGGAGAGCCGCCATCGAGGGCAATCTCGAAGCGGCAAAGGCTCTCTTGGAGCAAGGTGTGAGCGTGGATGCGCCAGATCGGCTCGGTTGGACACCTCTGATGCTGGCAGCCAAGTACGGACACCATTGATCTGATGCACCTCTTCTGCGAGCTGGGAAGTTGATCGAGATGCTCTATGAAGCTAGGGCTAAGGAATGCTCCTGTCTCCTTTAATACGAACCCAACTCAGGAGGCCGAACGTAAATGTATATGAGGATCGGGAGCCGCTTCAGGTGAGAAGGTTCCCGAAGGAGAAGAGGATGGATTGGCTGGTTTTTATCGGCGTTTTGGTGGTGTGGGTGGCCCTGCAGCGGTTCATCCTGCCGAAGTTGGGAATTTCCACTTGAATGTCGCCAAAGGGATGCGCGGTGGAACCGCGCCGCAAACATAAAGAGCTTGAGCCTCCCACGGATCAATCGGCAAAATGAGGAACTGCATGTGGAGCGGGAGGTGTAGGTTCCCAATGTTCCCTACCAAGCGATGAGGATAGGAGACTGGTATCCGCACCGCTTTCACGCCCTGGCCTGCCTGGCGGATTGGATCGGGCTTCTATGTTGCCACAGAGCCAGCATGCCCGTTACCAGACCAGCAATCAGTAAGCCATAATCCTCGCGCATTCCAAACGACATCGCCGCTGAGAAGCCAAGAAGCGACCATAGGAACGGGATCGCCAGCAGATTGAGGGGGACACGTTGCTTCACCCAGAGGAGCAATCCGAACGTAAAAATTGCGGTTGGGCAAGGGGTAACACCGAAGCCGGGCCAGAACGGATAGCCATGTCCCGACCAGGCCCCAATCAGAGGATAGAGGAGCATGGCGTAGAGGATGAACACACCGCCTACCAGAGAGCACAAATTTCTCTCAGGATGTACCCTTATGTCCGGCTGTGTTGCGCATACCCACCAGAAGAGAATGCCCTCCAGTACGAACAGGATGCCGAACCCGTAGGCCGCTCGGTTGATGAGACTGAAGTGCAGGATATGGTAAGCAATACCCGTCCATACCCAGAAGAAGCCGAGTATGCCCCAGGCCAGCCTGGGCGCTTCCTTGACCCTGGCAAACTGGGAGCCTATAGCAATCAAGCCGAGCAGGTAGGCCACGATCTGCATGGGCCAGATCGAGAGATTATAACTGCGCAATACCTCTAACTACTACAGTTGTAGAAGCTAAGAACCGATCATAACCTCAACGGAGGTATGCTCATGTCCCAGCTAGCACTACAGCCACAACTCGATACGGTCCATTCCTGGCAGCAGGAGTTAGAGGCTCTTATCAAGCGTTT
>DATGIG010000838.1:0-13558 GCA_035295825.1 Chthonomonadaceae bacterium
GTTCCCGTCGGCGGTAACCAGATCGCCCTGATGGCCGGACCGTGTACCGTCGAAACCTACGAACAGACCTGGGAATCGGCGATGGCATGTAAGGCGGCAGGGGCGACCATTCTGCGCGGCGGCGCCTATAAGCCCAGCACCTCGCCCTACTCGTTCCAGGGGCACGGCGTGCCCGCCCTGGAGATGCTGCGCGAGATCGCCGACAAGCTCGACATGCGCGTCATTACGGAAGTGATGGATCCGCGCAACGTCGAACTGGTCTGCCAGTACGCCGACATCCTCCAGATCGGGACCCGCAATATGCAGAACTACGACCTGCTGCGCGAGGTAGGTAAGGTGAAGACCCCGGTCATGATCAAGCGGGGCATGTGGGCCAAGATCGAGGAGTGGCTCCAGGCAGCGGAGTATGTCCTGCTGGGTGGCAACCACAATGTGATGCTCTGCGAGCGGGGTATCCGTACCTTCGAGACCTACACCCGCAACACGCTCGACCTCTCCGCCGTGCCCGCCGTGAAAGAGCTGTCGCATCTGCCCATCATCGTGGATCCCAGCCAGGGCACCGGCAAGCGCAGCCTGGTCCAGGCCATGACCAAGGCGGCGGTCGCCGTCGGCGCGGACGGTCTGCTCATTGAAGTCCATCCCCATCCCGACCAGGCCCTTAAGGATGGCGCGCAGCAGCTCACCACCCAGCACTTCCGCCAACTGGTCGAAGAGTTGAAACCCATCGCGCTGGCCGTCGGCAGGACGCTCTGATAGGGACCTCGAACGGGGCCCCTTCCGTCTGTCCGCATCACTCCGGGAGGCCCATCCGATTATGGCACACGAGACACCGGAAGACCCATCTTACCTCGAAAGCGTCCCGGACGCGACCGCACGTCGCCAACTGGACCGTATCTCCCGGATCATCCTGAGCGCGCCCAATATCGAGAGCCTGCTCTCGCAGGTGGCTCAGGAGATCCTGGATATTTTCCAATCCGACCGCGCCTGGCTGCTCACCCCCTGCGACCCGGACAGCCCCTCCTGGCGTGTCCCCATCGAAGTCACACGGCCGGAGTATCCCGGCGCGTTCGCCGAGCAGGCAGAGGTTCCCATGGACCCCTTCGCTGCTGCCGCCTTTCGCGCCGCCCTGGAGAGCGCCGCGCCGATTACGCACGACTTTGAAGCGATCCCCGACAACCCGGACTTTCAGGAGCGCTTTCGTATTCGCTCCCAGATGACCATCGCTCTCCGCCCCCGGATCGGCAATGCCTGGATGCTGGGCATCCACCAGTGCAGCCAGCGTCGCCCATGGAGCGGTGCGGAGCAGGAACTCTTCCGCGAGATCGCCGAGCGGATTACCGATAGCCTCTCCACGCTGATCCTCCTGCGGCAACTGGAGACGGACATTGCCGAGCGCAAACGGGTCGAGGAGGAGCTGCGCACCTCGCGTGCGATGCTCCAACTGGTAATTGACACCATTCCGCTAGGCGTCTTCTGGAAGGATCGGAACTCGGCCCATCTCGGCGTCAACCGCACCGCCGCCGAGGCGATCGGATTTGCCGATCCCTCGCAGGTCCTCGGCAAGGCCGACCACGAGTTTCCCAATATCACGCGGGAGCAGGCCAATTTTTTTATGCAGAAAGATCGCGAGGTGATAGAGACCAACACCCCGCAAATGCACATCATCGAGACGATGCGGCTTGCCGATGGGACGATGGCCTGGCTGGAGACCAACAAGCTCCCGCTACATGACGCAAAGGGCGAGGTGGTCGGTGTGCTGGGGACCTGGGCGGACATTACCGAACGCAGAAAGCTGGAAGAGCAACTGCGCCAGGCGCAAAAGCTGGAGAGCATCGGGCGGTTGGCGGGCGGGGTGGCGCACGACTTCAATAACCTGCTCACCCCCATCCTCGGCTATACGGAACTGGCGCTGGATGTGTTGTCCGCGGACCACCCCATTCGCAACGACCTCCTGCAGATCGAGATCGCAGCCAGGCGCGCCTCGGACCTGACCCGCCAACTGCTCGCCTTCGCCCGCAGGCAGCTCATCGAACCGAGGGCCGTCAATCTCAATGATCTGCTCCTAAATATGGATAAGATGCTCCGTCGCCTTATCGGCGAAGACATAGAATTGGTCACCCTTGCCCATCCGGACCTCTGGGCCGTCAAAGTGGACCCCGGACAGATGGAGCAGGTCCTGGTCAACCTTGCGGTCAACTCCCGCGATGCCATGCCGCAGGGCGGAAAGCTCACTCTGGAGACCGCCAACGTCTACCTGGACGCGGAGTATGCGCGCCGCCATCCGGAAGTCGCTCCCGGCGAGTATGTCCTGATGGCGGTCAGCGATACCGGCATAGGCATGGAAGAGAGTATCCAGAAGCATATCTTCGAGCCGTTTTTCACCACCAAGGAGCAGGGCAAAGGCACCGGGTTGGGATTGGCGACCTGTCATGGGATCGTCAATCAGAGCGGTGGGCATATCTGGCTCTACAGCGAACCGGGCAGAGGGACGTGCTTCAAGATCTACCTGCCGCGCACGCGGGAGGATGTCGTCTCCCCGGCCGTCATGACCCGACCGCCTCTGCCGCGGGGTTCCGAGACGATCCTACTGGTCGAGGACGACGACATGGTGCGGGCGTATGCAGGACAGGCGCTACGCACGTTGGGGTATACGGTTTTTGAAGCGTCCGACGGAGCAAAAGCGCTGGTGCGGAGCGCGAACCACCCCGGAGAGATCCACCTCTTACTGACGGATGTGGTGATGCCGCTCATGAGCGGGAGGCAACTGGCCGAGCAGTTGGAACGGACCCGCCCCGGCCTCCGTATTCTGTACGCTTCCGGCTATACCGACAATACCATCATCCATCACGGCGTGCTGGACGCGGGCGTCACCTTCCTCCAAAAGCCGTACACCCACTCCGCCCTGGCGCAGAAAGTGCGCGAAGTTCTGGATACATAAACGGGCAAGAAAAGATTGATCAATGATCCGGACGGGAAATACGACGGAATGTGGTATAATACACAGGTATGTCTGAGAAATGTGCATCGTTAGTGTTTGTTCGCAACCCGGTTTGCGTCTTCACCTCTGCTCGCGGTTTTTCTTACCCCGACCTTTGCACTCGACTTAAACCCTCTGCCTGAACCGGACTCCCGCGTGAACGCGGAAGCAGGCCGAACTTCAGGAGATTTGAACACCTATGCCTTTCGCATCCCTCGGCCTTCGCGCCGAACTCCTGCGCGCGTTGGACGCCGCAGGCTACACCGTGCCGACCCCCGTACAGGCCCAGGCCATTCCCGTGATCCTCGCAGGCCGGGACATCCTGGCCGGCGCGCAGACCGGGACGGGCAAAACGGCGGCCTTCACGCTTCCGCTTCTGCAGCGCTTGAACGCGGCTCCCGCGCGTCCGCCCCGCTCCTTTCATCCGGTGCGCGCCCTGATCCTGACGCCGACCCGCGAACTGGCCGCACAGGTCGAGGAGAGCGTACGCGTCTATGGCGAGTACCTGCCTCTGACTTCCACCGTCGTTTTCGGCGGCGTCAATATCCAGCCTCAAATTCAGGCGCTGCGGAAGGGCGTGGACATTCTGGTCGCCACGCCGGGCCGGCTGCTGGATCATGTGCAGCAGCGCACGGTGGATCTGAGCCGTGTCGAGATCCTGGTGCTGGATGAGGCGGATCGCATGCTCGACATGGGCTTTATCCGCGATATTCGCCGCATTCTCGATCTGCTTCCCGTGCGACGGCAGAACCTGCTCTTTTCCGCGACCTTCTCGGATGAGATCAAGGCGCTGGCCGATGGCTTGCTCGATGCGCCAACGCGGGTGGAAGTGGCCCGGAAAAGCGCGGAGAGCGACCTGGTAGCGCAATCGGTCTATTTCGCCAATAAGGAGAACAAGAAGGACCTTCTGGTGAGGCTGCTGGCGGATGAGAAGATCCAGCAGGCGCTGGTCTTTACCCGCACCAAGCATGGCGCGGATCGGCTGGTCCGACAGTTGCAGCGCGATGGGATCTCGGCGGTCCCCATTCATGGCAACCGCAGCCAATCGCAGCGCACACGCGCGTTGGACGATTTCAAGGCGGGCAGGACGGGGATCCTGGTCGCAACCGATATCGCCGCTCGCGGCCTGGACATCGAGCAACTGCCGCATGTCATCAACTACGAGCTGCCCAATGTGCCGGAAGATTATGTCCATCGCATCGGGCGTACCGGGCGAGCAGGCAGCGTTGGGGAAGCCATTTCGCTGGTCAGCGCGGAGGAAGAAGGCTTTCTGGCCGATATCGAACGCCTGATCAAGAAGCGGATCGTCCGTAGGGAGGCGGCGGGCTTTGCTTATCACTTTGCTCCGGCTCCGCCGAAGGGAAGCAATACGCCCTGTCCGTCCAGTGGGCGTCCCGCTCCGAGGCCCCGAACTGCAAACCGACCCCGCAGCTCCTCTTCTCCGTCGCGCTCACCACGCTCACAGGGCAGGTGAAATTCCACGGCTAAAGGCGTGCGGAGTTTCACCAGTGCTTTCAGAGAGGCATCAATTCCCGCTGCAGCCAGAGATACTCTACGGGCTGTCCCCGGTTATACTGCGCTTGCTCGAATTCTGGAACCGGGAAGAAGCCTGCACTGCGATAGCAGGCGATGGCGATGCCGTTTTCTGGAACCACGCGGATGAGAGCCCATGGATAGCCTGTCCGCATCGCTCGCTCTAAAAGTAGAGAGACGAACTGTCGGCCCACGCCCTGTCCCCGGTGCGTGGGCTTGATAATAATGCGTGCGAGTTCCACTTCCTGCTCATCTCCATCTACCCACAGCTCCCCATAACCCAGAGAAACGTCTCCGTCGTAAAGCACATAAGGTTGAACGTCCGGATCCGCGTGCCAGCGCGGAAACACGGAGGGGTCCGTAGGCCATGGGGTATTGGGACCACCCCATCGACGTGCCTCCTCCGCAGAGAGCGCCCAACGGACCACTTCCGTACCGTGATGCTCCTGAAAAGGGATCATCACACAGCGATCCATCATCCGGTCTACTCCTTCCTTTGCGCACGTCGGTAGGCGAGTTGGGAGAAGAGCTGGCAGGCGCCGCCGATGAGCATGATGACCAGGCAGATCTCGAAACCGGTGCGCCAATTGGTAATAGTGGCGATTAAGGCGGATTTACGTCCACGATACAAAGGGAACCACGATCGTAAAAGCTCAGGTGTTTGCCGTCTTTCATCCATGCCAGTCCCATCCACGAGCCGGAGGTAGGGAAGTTAGCAACGATCTGACGAGGATGCTTACCATCTAAATCGGTAATCCACAAGCTCGCCATCGGATACATCGTGTTCCATTGTGGATGCGAAAGGCGCATTATCAAGTGTTGAAAAGCGTTCGGTGGAGTTGCCCACGTAAGCAGCCATGCCAATCTTTTCCCATCGGGGGAGAGTGCATAGAAATAGGGAAGTTGTGGTTCTGAGCGCGGTGATCCAGGGGGAGTAACCACTATCTTTTTCACCGTCGGGTTGTTCGCTCTCAAGGAGAGTTGGGCCAGTTCGAACTGAGAAGGGACGAATATTATACGTCCTCCCGAGGTCAGGATATCTCCCTCGGGTGTGATACCCACGATTCTCCCGAGGAACATATTGTCAGGAAGGAGAATTTGCTTGCTTTTGGTGTCATCCATACTAGAGAGTATGACAGCCATTCTGCCCTGGCGCCGGACCAATTCCACCCAATGCCTGCTGTCGGGAAGCCAGGAAAAAGAGAGGGTACCGGAATGGATTGCACGCGGACGATCCCAGGTTTGCCCTCCCCGGAGCAAAGCAATAGACCAGAGCGGCGCATCGTCAGGTCCGTTCGCGCAGAGCAACAGATTGCCATCGGGAGACACCTGCATCTGTTCCGGATTGAAGATACCTGTCTCCTGCCCCCATGCCTGAATGGGAATCGCGGTTCCACTCCTGATGTCTACCAATTTTTCCTGGCCGCCATCATATGTGACGACTTCATGATCCGAGGCCCAGAGAGGTCCGGAGGGAGACATCGCACTGGAGATATTCGGTATCGCCTTTACGCCCGGCGGCAGGAAAAGATCATTCCGAAGTGCCTGGAGTTTCCGAAAGGTTGCATATACCGTACAGACGATCAACATCGCCAAGGCAAGAAGCAGGTAACCCCGTCGTTGCCTGCTTCTTTGTATCGAGAGAGCATCTTTCGAGGGTGACATGGGTTTGTCCTGCCATTCCTACCGGCGATACGACGCCTATTTGCCCAGTTTCTCCTTCAGGAATTTCTGCATGTTAGGGACGCCTATATTTCCTTCAGGGCGCAACTTGAGATAGGTGTCCAGGTAACGCTGGCTGTTCTTGTAGTCCGCTTTTGCAGGTGATGCACATGCGACTGCCATCAGGAACCAGGCATTGGCCTGGCGAGGATCAAGTTCCACGGCCTGCTTGCCTTCTGAAAGAATGGCCTCCATGGTTTTTCGGCTATAGTCCCCTGAACCTGCATAGCCTTCCGCCAGCCATCGATGGAACTCACCCACTTTCGGCTGCAGTGCCACGGCTTTCTTAAACTCGGCCAGCATAGTCGGCACTTTCTCTTTACCCATCACATGAAGTAGGAGATACTGCCCGTAGTTCAGGTGCGCCGCCGCCGAATTGGGCAGTTTGTTCGCAGCCTCCTTAGTGTCGCGTGCTGCTTCTTCAAACATGGCATCCAACTGCTTGACGACGTCTGGAGAGATAGTCTCCTGGCTTCGGACTTGTTGTAAGCGCCAATAGGCAGAAGCAAAACTGCATTCACCTTGTGGTGAGTCGGGTTTCTTGAGAAGGTAGTCGTGCGCCGCCAGAGTTAAGCGCCACAGGTTTTTGTCGAGTTCAGCTTGATAGACACAGGCGCCAAATTTGTAACTATCCTCCGCGAACTCTTTAACAGCGCGTTTTGCGGAGGCATCGTCGTTTATATGGTAGCCCGGTATTGCCTGCGCGACGCGCGTTGCTGTCAAGAACAGAACAAACATAAATAAGATCTTGAGTTTGGTTAAGTTCATGCTTTTGCTTCTCTGTTCGGGGCAGCCTTTAGAGATGAAAGCTGCCCTCGAACGGTTTATCATGTCGGCATTCAAGTTGCCGAACACACTGCTCGGCATACCAATAGGTACAGGGCGCCGATGGGGTCCTATATCCGATCTGTGTTAATTGTACCCCGGCGGATTCCAATCCGCCGGTGGATCGCTCGCGAGCGTGCTCGAAGTCGCATAAGGCTGGTAGAAGCTATAATCCGTGCCGACAGATTGATCTCTGCGCCAAGGCCCATGGCCGGTGTATCCCTCAGTTCCGTAGATTTCGAGGTGGCCCTTATCCCGTTTCATCTCCGGTTGGACCGATGAGGACTTGGATATGTCCATTGTTATCCCGACAGGCTTGCCAGGGATAGGTCGGCCAGTTGGGCATTTCCGGATCCGGCGTATTCATGACCTTCTTGGGGTAGCCGGAATCCTCCGGCCAACTTGCGGGTTCATACTGGTCATGCAAATGCATCTGATAATAGGCATCCGCAATCGCGCCGTCCAGCGGATCCGTCAGTTGGAGAGTGATGTTGTCTAATTGTCCGCCAGACAGATCTGAATACATCACATCCCAGGTGATCATATTGGTAGGCCACGTATTCAACGTAGCGGAAATCCATTCTCCGAGCAGAGAATCCGACCAACGACATACGGTGTTACTGCTCCATGGGCCGTTCGGCGTCGCCGCATAAGTCAGCCGCTTTGTAAGCATGTCAATCCAGACATCGCCACGCATTACATAGCCAGCCTGGACCTGTGGGTTCAGTCGCGGGCCAGCAGAGTAAGGCAGACCATCCTCGATGGGAGAGTGATAGGTGGGAGACGGGTCGATAATGCTAACGTTGCGGTCATCCACCGTCGCGGTACACGCATAATCTACGCTTAGACTGCCCCCCGTGATAGATGCAGCGCCTGAGACGCTGACGGCCAGATTGGCGGTCAGAATCACGGTGCCACTGGAACCGTCCACAGTAATCAGGTGGGGTGCGGAACTGGTACCTGAAAAGAAAGTACTATCAGGAGAGTTATCGGGCACCTCCAGGTCTTTGTAGCCGTCGTCGGCGCTATGACTGGTAATACTGAAACCTGCCGTTCCCTGACCGGACCAGTATGCTGTGGGATAGAGCTTGAGGATCAGTTTCGCCGGTGGTGGGATAGGAGGGCCATAGTAGTTGGTGCCATTCCAGGTGGCGGTAATCGTGACGGTTGCAGCGACCGATTCTTGCCCGGTCGCGTAAGGCGGCAAACTCGCCACATCATAGTCGTAATTGCCTAAACCCCCTGGAACTTGGGTGCGCGTCTGAGTAGTGGTTGTACCATTTAGTGGGGTGGTAGTTTTGGTAAATGTCCCGGACGAGTGATAACTGATGTTCCACGTACCACCCATGCCGGGCTGGGCGTGGGCGGGGAACGTCCACAGCAACACGAGAGCAAACAACCAGCCGAAGCAGACAGGGAGTTTCAGGCGAAATGCAGGTTTTGTCGTTGTTGACAATTCAATTCTCCTTATAAGAATGTGCATACAGCCAATATGCTAATGGGGGGGGGGACAAAATGCGCGGATTCCTTTTAGAAATTAAGGGGACAAACAATACTTGTATCTTCCTTAGTATAACAGACCGTTCGCATGATGTCAACGCTTTTTTACGCAGTGAGCGAAAGGGGATTTTCTCTGAAATCTAATGTTGGAAATAGTCGTCAACGGTTATATTTATTTTTCCATTAATTGACAGTTATGCATAGCTACTTTCAGATTCTTAATCTTCTCTTAATATCAACGGTGCGTTAATGGCGATTCACTCCTTCCGTTGGGCGCGACGATAGGCGAGCTGGGAGAAGAGCTGGCAAGCGCCGCCGATGAGCATGATGACCAGGCAGATCTCGAAGCCGGTGCGCCAGTTGGCGCGGGTGAGGTGCTTCATGATGTCAACGTGGGAGATGGAGAGGAGCAGGGGCACCGCGAGGAGGGGGGCGATGGTCCCGCGCAGCCCGAAGAAGCTGGAGTGCACCGCCTGGTACTGGGCGGCGCGGCCCGGCTCCGCGAACATCAGGGTGGTATTCAGATAGCCGAGTTCGATGCCGGAGGAGGCGACGCCGCCCGCCGCCGCGCCCACATAGAGCCATTCGATCCGGTTGCCGAGAGCATAGCAGAGCGGGGTGACACAGAGTTCCAGACAGGCCAGCAGGACGCAGGCCAGGGAGCCGAACCGGTCCATATACCAGCCCCAGAAGAAGAGGCTGATGAGCGTGAGCAGGCTGGCGACATTCTGAACGGTAGCGATCTGCGTCGGCGTAATGTGGAAGACATCCACCTGATAGATCGGGTAGTAGGTGTTGGCGACGAGGTTGCCGAACCCGGCGATGAAGACGCTGGCGGTAAACCAGCGGTAGCCCCGATTATGGATGAGGATGCGGAAGGTATCGCGCAGGAAGTGGTGCATGGGCGGCGGGGCGGAGACGGTTTCGGGCGGAGGCAGGCGCAACTGCTGGAACGCGATGGCCGTGCCGATGCCGAAGACGCCGCCGATGGCGAACATCCAGCGATAGTCGAGGTGGTAGCTCTCCTGGAGGATACCCATGACGCGCGCGGAGAGCAGCATCGTCCCCGCCATGCCGATACGGATATAGCTCATCAGGCGGCCCCGCAGCGCATCGGGATAGATCTCCTTCATGATGGCGGTATAGGCGGGCGTGGAGACGGAGAAGAGGATCGGCGTCACGCAGATCAGCCCGACGAACATGGCGGTGCTATGGGGACCCTGCACCAGGAGCGGGGTGAGGGCGAAGAGGCCGCGCGAGATCAGCCAGGTGATGGTGACGAAGGGGAGCTTGGAGCGTCCCTCCATCTGGCGTGCCCAGAAGATAGCGAACAGAAAGCCGATGGCGGGTGCGGCGGTCGCAAGGGCCATCTGATGGCCGGTAGCGTGCAGTTTGCCGCGCGCAAGCTGCAGCGCAAAGGTCCAGATCGCGCCCTGATAGACGCCGGAGGAGATGCCCGCCACCAGATCCCAACGCCAGTTGTACCAGACCTCATCCGGCACAAAGCGGCCCAGGCTGCGGCGAAGCCAGCCCAGAGGTGGGTAGCGCGTCAGGGAGCGACGCGGCGTTTCGGGCGGCGGGGCGTCGGCGTCCGGGCGTATCATAGGCACAGGCGTGAAACTCTTTCCGAATAGACAAAATACAGGCGGCTAAATGTCTCTCCTCTGGAAGAGAAGGATGCCGATAATAAAGAGCACCGCGATATAGACGACCAGGTAGACGGCGTCCAGGTGGGCGAAGTGGTTGAGATGGCGCTCCCCCCACTCCTGCACCATCCGCGGCGATTCCCCGATGGGCGGGAGACGCAGATCGTAATGCGTGATGTCTTCCGTCCCCTCCTTGATCCACCAGGCGATACAGCCCTGGGGCATCGTCACCGAGGCCACGTCGGCGAGCCGGTGGAGCAGGTCGGTCTCCCAGTAGTCGCCCAGCGCGTTGAAGATCCCATCCAGCCAGGAGAAGGCGCTGAGGACAAGCGCCAGCACCGTGCCCAGCAGGCGCGGCAACCGGGCCGAGAGCGTCAGGGTGAACGTGCCGATGACGACAGGGAACAGGGCCAGATAGAACCCCGCCAGCAAGATCGGCGTCAGGTTCACATGAGTCTGCAGGGTGAGGCTGCCCCAGACGAGCGCCGTCCAGAACAGCACGCTGCCGATGAGGAGGACCTGTATCCCGAGCCACTTCCCCACATAGACCTGCCAGCGATAGATGGGCCTGGGCAGAATCACGACGAACAGCCCCCGCTCGATCTCCCCGGAGAGCGCGCCGCCCGCCAGGAGGATCGCAAAGAGCGAGCCGAGGACACGAATGCTAAAGAAGCAGAGCGCCATAATGTGGCTGCGCGCGATCGGATGAGCCTGGGCAAGCCACTCCCTACCCTGGGTCATATCGGCGGCCTGGATCTCCAACTGCCGCCGTATGGGGATCAGCAAGAGCGAGATACCAAGGATGAGCAGGCCCATCAGGAGCGCCCCGAGGAGAGTGCGTTTGCGTACCGCTTCTTGGAGCGTCAATTCCGCGAGGATAAAGACCGCCATGCGCTGCTCCCGCGCCTCCTTCTCGATGTTGCGCCCTGCGTGTTTCCATTCCACGCTGGTTCAATTAAAGGGCCTGCGCCCTTATTGTACAGCGCAGGTCCCGAATTGTAAAGCAGGGGAAAGATAGCCAACCCAATGGCGGGCTCCGTTCCCATACGGCGACAAGGCATATTTGCTGGAGCATGCGACAACATTTTCGCGCCTGGAGTCGTCTAAAGCAGGAGTCCGCGCCCGGTCTGAACAACATACCGGCACAATTTCGCGTGTGGTCCTCCAAAAAGCCGGAAATGCGGGAAAACTTTGGACTTCACCACTCGTATTGGTTTCTATAGGTTCCGGAAGCCGGCTCGTTTGCGGATGCGTGTTACTATCCGCCGGATGCCGCGTCTTACCCAATAAGCGCCGGCTTATAATCATAAACCGCAATTTCGGCCTCGCCCCGGAGGCCGCCCTGGAATGCAATCGAAGGGAAAGACCATTATGCCCATGATGCACCATTCACATGAAGAAGAATCCGAGCGACGCTACGATCCTGAGACGCTGCGGAAAGTCACGGCGCTGGCGGCGCGGCTCCAGAGCGAGCGGCAGGAGTACCTGACGGCCAGCGAGATGGAAGCGATTGGCGCGGAAGTGGGGCTGGAACCCGAATTTATCCGGCAGGCATTGGCGCAACACACCGAACAGGCGGCCCTGGCGGAGAAACAGGCCCAGGAGGAGCGGGAGCAGGAGACGCAACTGGCGCAATCCCTGCAGACCACCCAGCAGATACAGACGCAGAGCGTCCAACAGGTCAACGAGGTCCGCAGCAGCAAAGTGGAATTTCTGGCGGCGGTCATGGCCTTAACGCTGCCCGTCTTCTGGGGCGCGCTGGCCTATATGTCCAAGTTCAGCCCCGGCCTGATGACGCTCTTTACCCTGATCTCCCCCGCGCCGCTCACAGCGCTCATGGGCTTCCTCTCCGGGCGCAAGTCGGTCGGCATCACCTCGGCGCTGATGATGGTGCTGGCGCTGGCTCCCACCTTTCCCTATCTCTTCTTCTCGAACCTGATGCGAGATCAGATCGATCCCGGCATGTACTTCGGGGCGATGTTCGCCTACGCGCTGTTCGCCACGCCGATGATCGCCTCGCTGGGCGCGCTGGGCGCGACCCTGCGCGAGCGCTTCTTCCCGCAGGGGATCGAGCGGCAACAGCAGCAGGTAACCCGAAATGTGTCGCGCTCGGAGGTGCTGCATACGATGCAGGCGATCCAGACGCAGATGGAGGGCCGGTCTCAGCACCGCGCCTGCCTGAGCGTGGACGTGGTCAGCCCGACCGAAATGCGCTTCGGCCAGGCCGCTCCGATGGTGGAGTACACGTTCGGACAGTATCGGCGGTGGGTGGATGAGGTAGCGCGCGCCTGCGGCGGCGAATTGCACAGCGGCGTGGGAGATAGCATGTTGTTCCTGTTCCCGACCGATGCGCAGGCGGTGCGGGTGGCCCGGCGCTTACAGGAGGGGGTTCCCTCCTTCAATGCCGCGCTCAATCGCCTGCCGATGCCGTTTCGCTTACGCTGTGGCGTCAGCGGCGGCGAGATGATGGAGGGGGGAAACCTGGCGCTTCAGCACCTGCATAGCCCGATGCTGGATCGTGCGGCCATGCTGCAGCACCGCTCCGAGCCGGGCGATATTGTGGTGAGCGGGGAGGTGGCGGCTTCGGCGCTGGTGGAACTGGAGCACCTGGCCCCGCTATCGGAGCCCGTCTTCGGCGCGCCCGCGTTCTCCTGGCAGGCAGGACACCGCCAGCGGAATGCGATCAACTGAGGCTGGAGGGATCTTTCGGCCCTCACTTCAGGGCGCAGCAAGCAGCGCCCCTACCCCTAAAAGGGGAACACCCGCTGTAGAGGGGCTCTGGACGCCCCTTCCGAAATGAAACGGTGACGCCCGTCGCTTCGTAGTCTCTCAGGTTGTGAATGTCGCGTTGGCTCTGCAAGGGAAAGGATAGGATGTCAACTACCCCTGGCTGAAGCGCAGGGGCTTGCGACGCTCCGTGTGCAGATACTCTTGCATCCAGACCGTTCGCTTATGGCAGGTTGACTCTGCCCCAAGAAATCGGATATTCATTGCAGCATTATCATCGGCATGCCCGCAGAAACCACAGTGGACACATTTGAACCATGCCTGAGTGGGACGGTTCTGGTCGGACATGTGGTGACACTTCGAGCAGGTCTTGCTGGTATAGTCGGGAGGAACGAACAACACAGCAATGCCCGCCAGCTTTGCCTTGTAGATGATCATCTGCTGCAGTTGAGCATAAGCCCAAGAGAACCTCTCACGTCGTTGGCTTCTGTGAACCTTTACCCCTTCACGGATGCCTTCGAGAGCTTCGAGGACGATCATGGAAGCACCTTCGGTGCAGCCCAAATCCTCCTTTCCTTCGGAGGATTTCGTGGAGTTTGTGCGTTGAGCCTGTTGGACAATACGACGT
>DATGIG010000839.1:0-28274 GCA_035295825.1 Chthonomonadaceae bacterium
CAAGGTAAGCTGGAGAGAGGAGGGGTTCGCGGGGCTTTCAGAACTGCTCAAGATCGTGCGGGCCACCGCAGATCCAAAGGAATTGCTGCCCTTCGCCAATCCTTCTCCAGGAGCGGAGAAGCCCCGTGTTCTCACCTGCCATAATCCCGACCTGAGCCGCCGTTTTATGGAGGCCCAGCGGCGCTATGACGAAGCCCGAAACCCCTTGCCATTGCAACTTGCTCTCTCCGTGCCGCAATCTCTGGAGTGGATGGAGGGCTGGGCGGAGGAGAAAGAAGTAGGGGAGCGTACGGTCGAGGTCTACGTCTCGTCCGGTACGCATGCCAACCTCTCGTTCTATGCCAGTTCGTTCACGATGGGCAAGGATTTTCTGCTCTGCCTGCCAACGGCGCTGCCCGACGACCGGCGCGATAAGACAGTCATCGAGGTCGTGCCCTGATCGGGGCAAGATTGCCTGGACCACCACGGGACACTGTTAGCCTGATCGTAGGAGTAGGTTCAGCAAAAAGCAACCACGAGAAAACCGTTCTCGTGGTTGCGCTTTAGTCGCGGATTCGGTTGATGGAACAGTAGGGATACGGGGAATCGAACCCCGGTTTACGAGCTGAGAACCCGTCGTCCTGACCTCTAGACGATATCCCCAGATAGTGCTTGACTGCCTCCGCTGCATCTCGAAACAGCCATCCGGATGGAGGTTACTTATGTCAGGCTGTTCTGACCGCAAAAGCAGTGAAATCACTCGCTCCCTATTTTACCCCAGATGCCCCTGTTTGTCCAGAGGAAATTCCGAGGTTTTCTGCATCCCCGCCCAGGTGAGGTTCATACAGAGTTTATACAGAGTTGGTTTGTATACTGCGCCTGTCAGTTTCACTCTTCCGTGCGCGGCTCTGCAGTCGGAACTGCGGAGAGCCCGGAGCATTATCGCCCCTCGATGGGCAAAGGAGCAGAGAAAATGAAAGGTAAGATGAAAACGTTGGTTGGCAGCGCAATGGTTATAGGTCTACCGGCTCTCGCGGCACTCGCATGGACCGCACCGGCAATGGCTGTTCCGGTCCTGCCGGGCCATTTTGTCATTACCAGCGGCACCAACACGGCCACACGACCCGAACTGGCCGGCACGGTCCTTGCGGATACTTACCGCAACTTCCAATTCAAGGATGGCCACGGTGGCACCATCGCGGGACAGATCGAGGATAAAGTGGTACGCGAGACCTCGGCAGGCACACTCGACTTCTACACGCGCGTCATCATGTCCCCAGAGTCGAGCACCAACGCTTCTGTGCATCAGTTCAGCCGCACCAATTTCGCCGCCTACACCACCGATGTGGACTACACCACCGACGGACCGGGCGACCGGGGGACGACCATTATCGGTCGGGCCAGCAACGGCAGCAGTCTCGCATGTTCGCTGCATAATAGTCTCAATCCGGGAGAATCCTCGTACTCTGTCTTCACCCGGACGAACGCGATCACCTACGATGCGATCGGCACAACCGTACTGAACTATGCGGATGCCAACAGCGTCACCTTGTACACCTACGAACCGCGCGGCGACGCCCGAACGTTCTACGTCCCGACCGACCTGGGACCCTATGCGGACGTGACGGGACTGGCTTATCTCAATGATCGGGGGCAGGTCAGTTTCCCTGCGCCCGGTGTCTCACTGACTTCCCAGGCCGCTATCTGGAATCCGAGCGCTCCCAACGCGCTCGACGGCGCGGTCACACTGCTGCCGACACTGCCCAATACCTCGTTCGCTGTAGCGGGAAAGATCAACAGCAGCGGACAGGTTACCGGAACCTGCAATTATGCCAACGGCCTCAGCAACGCCTTCCTGTGGACGCCCGATGTCAAGAACGGAACGACCGGAACGATCGTCAATCTGGGCACGCTGCCCGGCGACACACTGAGCGTAGGGTATGGGCTGAACGATTCGGGGGAAGTCAGCGGTGCGTCGGGCGGCTACGTGAATGGCGCACTGGGGACCACCTCGGTTGTCTGGCAATCCGGAACGCCCTTTACCTTTCCCAATGGCGCTTATGGGGGCAGTTATGCGATCAACAACTCGGGGCAAGCTGTGGGATTCGGCGGGTTCGCCGGCACCTATTTCGGATACATCTGGACGCCCTCTAGCCCCAATGGAACGAGCGGCTCGACCCTCAATCTCAGTCAGGAGGGCAGCATCTACGACTTAACCAGCGCTGCCGGCGACATCAACGATGCGGGAGTAACGGTCGGCGATTATCTGGCCAGCGACTTTAGTTATCACGGTTTTATATGGAGCGGCTCGACGGTGACCGACCTTGGAGTCGGTAATGGAATGTTTGGCATCAACAACAAAGACCAGGCCGTCGGAACCTACAATCAGGCGGCGGCACTGTTCTACTCCAACGACGTTCTGAGCGTACTCGACTCCTTCCTGCCGACCGGCTCATCCTGGTTTCTCTTGGGCGCCTTTAGCATCAATAACGTGGGACAGATCATCTGCCAGGCATACCCTCTTGAGGCGGTGCTGCTCACCCCGGTGCATATCTCCACGTTCAGCCCGGTGTTCCATCCCACGACGGGCTTTAACCTGACACTCACGGGGACGGGCTTCGAGCCGAACGCCCTGGTGTTCTGGAACGGCGTCGCCCTGAACAATGTCTCCGCGACCTCCACCAAGATCGTGGCTCAAGTGACGGCAGCCGAGGCTTCCGCCTCCGGTCCGATCAACGTGATGGTGATCAACCCGGACGGCACGGCCTGGATCAAGCTCTACGATTAAAGCGCCTGATACAATACCCCCTCCCCAAGAACATGGATCTAGTTCCTTAGCCTGGGAGGGGGTATTTTTGTGTCTTTGTAGCGGTGTTTTACCGCCCAAACGCAGTTGAATCAGGAGGCTTCCAGGGCGTCGGCCACGGCCTGTTCCAGGGTCAGGGCCAGACCTGCCGCCAGGGAGGCGTTGTAGGCTTCCTCGCCGAGCAACTCGCGCAGTTCGGTAAAGTTCGGATCGTATTTTGCCCGCTCTTCGGCGGAGAGGGAGATGCCCATCTCGGGATACAGGTTCAGGGCAGCAGCGAAAAGCCGAACAGCCCGCTCCGGTTGCTTCCGTGCCCTGGCCAGCAGATAATACGTTTCGAGGGCATGAATCATCGTACTTTTTGCACCCAACTCCCGGCACAATTGCAGGCATTCATGGAGGTAGCTCTCCGCTGCAGGCAGATCGCCTTGTAAACAGACAATCCCTCCCAGACTGCCCAGGGCATGCGCAACGCTCCCCTTGCTTCCAAGTTCGCGTTGCATTAACAGGGCTTCTTCCGTATAGGTTCGCGCACGGACGTAGTCGCCCTGTTGCCTGGCAAGCCAGCCCTGAGCACTAAGGATCGTGGCGATCAGGCGTTTATCTCCCAGTTCCCGCCAGATCGTCATGCTTTCCTGGTAATAGATTTCCATTGAATCGTAATCGCCCTGTCGTGAGGCGATAGTACCCAGGCTATATAAGCTGTAGGCGACCCCGAGCCGATTGCCGATTTCGCGGCTGATCGCCAACCCCTCTTCGGCGTACGCGTGTGCTTGCTCATAATTACGAAGTTGCATATGGTAGAGGCTGAGGGTACACAATGTCTTGCCGATGCCTTCCTGGTCTCTCAGTTCCCGGACAAGACTCAAACTCTGTGTACAGTAATCCACAGCAGTTTGATAATCGTCCTGACCGGAAGCGATATTGCTCAGAGTCTCGAGGTCAGCGCTTATGAGGCGCTTGTTGCCAAACCTCTGAGCGATCTCCAGGCTCTCCTGGAGATAGGTGCGCGCAATCGCATAGTCGCCGTGTAGGAAGGCCAGGGCTCCATAGGCATTGAGTACTCTGGCGCGCAGTTCTGTCGGCCCTTGCGCATCCGGGCGTGCCAGAGCCATGCCAAGATAGTGACGCCCCTCGGTATAGTAAGCACGATACTGCCAGAATTTCCTCAAGCTTACCACGAAGGCAAGGATCTCATCGTTGGTCAGCGGCGACAAAGACGCCGGGTTCTCCCTCGCCTGCCTCCCCCCAATCGGCTCGTCCATACAGAGATCCAGCGCCGCTCGCAGATTGTCATGCTCTCGCTCCAACCGATCCAGCCATCGTGCCCCCTCTGAACCTTCGAGTTGCGCATACGAGTCTCGCGCCAGATTTCGATAATAGGCTAAGTGACGATGGGAGACGCTGTCGCGCTCTTCGTTCGCAGCCAGTTGTTCGGCGGCATATTCTCGTACCGTCTCCAGCATCCGGAAGCGCATCCCACTCGCATGCTCCTCAACCGCGACCAGGGAGTGATTGTGAAGTGTCTCCAACGCCTCCAGAACATCTCCAGCCTCCTGACACACCTCCGCAGCCGCCTCTGCCTCCCATCCTCCCCGAAACACCGACAATCGGGTGAAGAAATGCTGCAATTCGGGCGAAAGCAGACGATAGCTCCAATCCAGTGCCGCTCGCAGCGTCCGGTGCCGGGAGGGGAGATCCCGTTTGCGGCTCACCAGAAACGCAAACCGATCTTCCAATTCCGCAAGCATCCGTCCCACCGAGAGCATCTGCGCCCGACCTGCCGCAATCTCGATCGCCAGGGGAATGCCCTCCAGGCGGATACACAGTGCTCTCACGTCCTCCGCATTGTGAGCCCCCAGGAGAAAGTCCGGTCGCACCGCCTGAACCCGATCTACGAACAACGCGATGGAGGGGAATGAGAGGAGGTCGTGTGACGTCCCCTCCGGCACCGGCAGCGGGGAGATATCGACGCGGCGCTCCGCGGAGAATTCGAGCGCTTGTCGTGACGTCACCATCAGTGTCAACGTCAGCGCTCCTGATAAGAGCTGCCCGACCACCTCCACGCCTCCTGCCTCCACCAACTGCTCAAAGTTGTCCAGCACCAGAAGCGTCTGCTGCGCGCTCACGGCATCCACCACCTGATCCAGCGCCGAACGGTTCGGAGAGCGGGACAGACCCAGTGCGGTCACGAGTGCATCCGCAAGACGCGATGGGTCCGTGACTTCGGTGACATCCGCCCACCAGACCCCGCGACCGGGTGTGTCCGCATAACGCGCCGCTGCCTCACGCGCCAGGCGCGTCTTGCCCGTGCCTCCAGGGCCTAAGAGTGTCACGAGCCGCACGTCCGGCTCCTCCAGCAGGTCGGCCAACCGCTCCATCTCCGCCTCTCTGCCGAAGAAGCGGGTGAGCGTAGGCGGCAACGAGACCCGATCTCCCGAAGGAGCTTGCAACGGGGGAAACGAACGCAACGCCTCCCGATCCTGCAGTCCGAACACGCGTTGCGCCCCCTCATGCTCCTGCAGTCGATAGCGTCCCAACTCCTCGATCTCGAACCGCTCCTCGGGCTCACGCCGCAGCAGGCTCGCCGTCGCCTCCCCGCAGACGATCTGGCCCGCATGGGCTGCACCCAGCAGACGCATCGCCCAATCCAATACATGCGCCGGCTCCTCCCCGTCTTTGAGCCGGATCTCGCGCGTGTCCAGCGCCACCCGCGGCGCATCCAACCCCTGCCGATCCTGCGGTGGAGGGAGCGCGCGCTCTTCCGAGGGGAGAGGATGGGACACGCCACCGCTCGGCGTAAACAGGTCACGGATCGCCAGCGCGCACCGTCCGGCGTCGCTCGCGCGACCGAACGTGCAGACGAGCAGGCTCCTGGGAGATCGGATCTCTCCGCCGCCGTGACGCCGCACCTCAGCGCGCAAGCGCGTGAGAGCCTCGTCGCCGATGACTTCAGAGAGCCCGCGATCCGCACCTCCTTCCGGATCGGCAAAGTCGAGCAGCAGGAGCGTCATAGTGCCGCTCATCGGCGGAGGCGTCACCATCGGCGACCGGCTCAAGTTTCTTCGCCTCTGCGGTTCCGCAGGATCCTGTGCGGGCAACGCCTGCTCGGAGGGGAGCCGAGCTTCGGAGCGCGGCGCTTCCGATCCGGCAATCTGTGTCTGGACCTGGGCCAGCAATTGGCGCGTGGGGGCAGAGGGAGCGATGCCCAGCTCCTTCGCCAGGCTCTGCTCCAGCTTCCGATATTGCCGCACTGCCGCCGCAGGCTGACCGGACGCAAGATACAGGCGCATCACATCCCGATGCGCCTCCTCCAGCAGGGGATCCGCCTCCACTGCCTGCACGGCCATCGAGAGCGCACGCGATATCTCGCCCGTTTTTGCCAGCAGGCGGACCAGCGAGCGCAGCGCCTGCAGCCGACGCTGCGCCAGGCGCTCCCGTTCGCTTATCGCCCAGTCGGCATAGCACTCCGGAAGCAGCGGACCCTCATAGAGTGTGAGGGCATCAGTGAGGTGTTGGATGGCGGTTCGTTCGGAGAGCGCGCGGCTCGCCTCATCCAACGCGGCCTCGAAAAGCGCGAGGTCGGTGGTGACATTCTCGGGGTTGATGGCAACGGAGAGCCGATCCGCGACAAAGACGCTGCCTGCCGGAAACGGAGGGTGCTCGAACTGGCGGCGGAGGAAACCCAGGTGCTGGCTGAGGTTATTGCGGGCGGCGGCGGGTTCGAGATCGGGAAAGAAGCTTTCGATGAGGTGTTCGCGGGGATGCGTGCGGCCGCGATTGCAGGCCAGGTAGGCCAGCAACTCTCCGGTCTTGGGGGTATGGAAGCGGGTGATGAGGCGGTCCTGATGCCGCACCCGCAGTCCTCCCAGCATCTCGACACGATAGGGAGCCGTCATGGAGCCTCGATCTATGGGAAATTCCGTGATTCTACAAGGGCGGCGGGCAATGCCCGCCGCCCAGTCGTTAGTACAGGCGATGTGGAAGCGACTGGAGAAAAAGCGTCATTTGGCACGAGAACTCGAAAAAGACGTCTCTCACCGCTCCGACTCAACTGCTCATTTGGTATTGTATTACTTCGAGGTTACCTCGAATGCGCGTTCTGACTTGCTCGCTTCGGTTTGTAGAAAGTCCTTTCGATGAGAAAGGGGCTCGAATGCATCGCGGATACCGAGATCCTCGGGATGCTGACGTACCCATTGACGTAGCGCGTCGGTTGCCTGTTCGATTTCTTCCAAAGTATTGGCTTCATGCGCAAATAGGATAAGATGTTCTCGTTCGGGAGTGTTGAGGTTATTCATCGTATTCTTCTTTCCAAAATGACACGAGCTGTGGAGACGGCTCCCATGATACGTCTGCCGCCTTCATCCCTGGTGAGGAGGCCGGATTGTAATAGAGATGCATGTCGGTTCTTTATCGGAGTATTCAGAAGTTGGACATAGAACGCACGGGCATCGGTGTCATTGATCGCTTCCCGAATTTTCTCCAATGCTGCTATATAGGGATTGAAGGGATGACCGGCTTCGGCGCTCGTAAAAATCTCCTCTGCTACTATTATACCGCAACGCGTCAAAGCCTCAAGTCGTATCAGGCGTTGTAGTTGCTCTACAACGCCTTCCTCCCATCCATAAAAGAGGTTATAGTCGTTCTGGTTGTAGCCTGCCGATAGAGAATGTAGGAGTTCGTGAAGGAGGGTGCGCCAGCGGACGTCGAGGTTGGCAAGGTCAGCGTCTAGTTCGATATGGCAAGGGAAGGGCTTTTTACCGAGGAAGTCGGCGGATTGAACGAGGTAGATTTCGCCGTTCCAGCGTGAATTAAGGCCGGTGAGTTCTTCCAGAATAGGGACAAGGGTTTGTAACTCTGCTTGAACTCTTTTTGCGACTTGCTCACTCATGTGGTTTCATCTCGTAGGACAATGGATCAGGCAGTATTCGCACAAACCATCGGTGCGTGCGATGACCAACCTTCGCAACTCGGCACCGATATAGCTAGTACTCATGTTATCTGAGAATCTGTAACATATAGTCTGGCGCGGGCTTTCGCCAGACGCATGATATGTTCGAGCTGCTGATAGTGTTCCAACTCGGAGGCTTCCTTGACCGTCAACGTCTCGGATTTTGCACGGGCTATCAATTCCAGCACACGTGCTTTGGCTGCTTCCGAGGGATGAAACTCGCTGACACTTTGTGGGCTACTGCCTGCTGCGATGAAATCCACAAGCTCTTCATAGGCTTTGGTTAAGGTCATCTTATAGACTCCCGGAAAGGCGCAAGAAGCCTTTCTGCATAACGCTGTTTTCTATTCCTATGATACCACTTCTCTACGGGGCAATCACCTCCTTGTTTTCTCTCGCAGCGATTTGAATCTGGAACATGGACGTTCAAGAGGAGACGGATTTCATCTCGGCCCAGTTGGTTCCGGATTTGGCGTCGGCGCGGAGGGGGACATTGAGCGGGTAGGCGGCCTCCATCAGCCGTTGGATTTCGGGCGTGACCTTGGGAACATCGGCTTCGGCGACCTCGAAGAGCAGTTCGTCGTGGACCTGTAGGAGAAGGGTGCAATCGTGCGGGCACTCCTGTTGAAGATAGCGGTGGACCTGGAGCATGGCGAGCTTCATGATGTCGGCGGCAGTGCCCTGGATGGGCATGTTGACGGCGGCCCGCTCGGCGAACTGGCGCAGGTTGTGGTTGCCGCTCTCCAGTTCGGGCAGGTAACGGCGTCGGCCCAGCAGGGTGGTGACATACTTCTGCTTGTGAGCGAGGGCGGTGGTCTCGGTGACATACTGCTGAACGCCGGGCAGTCGCTCGAAGTACTCCTTGATCCACGTATTGGCGACGGAGGTCTCGACACCCAGAGTGGCGGCTAGGGCGAAGCCGCTCTGGCCGTAGATGACGGCGAAGTTGATGGTCTTGGCCTGGCGGCGCTGGTCGGGCGTGACCTGGTCCAACGGAACATCGAAGACGCGGGAGGCAGTGGCGGCGTGGACATCCTCGTTCTGCAAGAAGGCCTGGGTCAGCGCCGGGTCGCCGGTGACATGGGCCAGGATGCGCAGTTCGATCTGAGAGTAGTCGCAGGAGAGCAGGACCTTGCCGGGCGGGGCGATGAAGGCGCGGCGGATCTCCCGTCCCAGTTCCGAGCGCACGGGAATGTTCTGTACGTTGGGATCGGAGGAGGAGAGGCGTCCGGTACTCGCCACGGTCTGGTGCAGGGAGGTGTGCACGCGCCCGGTATGGGGATTGACCAGCTTGGGCAGGGCGTCGGCATAGGTAGCCTTGAGCTTGGCGATCTCCCGGTATTCAATGATCTTGCGGGCGATGGGATACTCGGGCGCGAGCTGTTCCAGCAGGTCGGCCCCGGTGGAGAAGCCGGTCTTGGTCTTCTTGCCGGTGGGAAGTTGCAGCTTCTCGAAGAGGATGGTCTGCAACTGCTTGACGGATCCGATATTGAACTCCTCTCCGGCCAGGGCGTAGATCTCTTTGGCGAAGGCGTCCAGTTCGCGGGCCATCCGGTTGGAGAGGGTGATAAGGTAGGCGTTGTCCACCAGCAAGCCCGCCTGCTCGATCTGCGCCAGCACGGGAACGAGGGGCATCTCGATCTCGTTTATGATGCGGGTCATATTCACCTCTTCCAGGGCGGCCTGCAGCGGCGCGACCAGAGTGAAGAGGAGCGCGGCTTCGAGCGCCAGCACCTCCTGGGGGGCATAGGCGTCCTCGGCTTCCAGCCGGACCCCGAGATGGGCCTCCGCCAGATCCATCAGCGGGTAGGAGGAGCGGCCGGCGTTGAGCAGGTAAGCGGCGATGAGGGTATCGAAGCCGAAGGGCGCCGGCTTCAGGCCCCAGCGCTCGAACAGGATCTCGACCACCTTGACGTTGTGCCCCACTTTGCGGATCGCGGCGTCTTCTAAAAGAGGCCGCAGGTCGTTCGGTACTGCGGCATAACCTGCCTCTCCCTCTCTCTCTTCCGCATCGAAGAGCCCGCCGAGCCCGCCTGCGGTAGCCTCCTGGGGTAGCCGGATCGGGACATAGTAGCCGACTTCGGCGGAGGGGGCGAAAGCGAGACCGCGCAGTTCGGCCTGCATGGGCAGCCCGCCGTCGGTCTCCACCTGGAGGGCAGCAACTCCTGTGGCTTTTACTGCCGCCAGCGCCTCCGACAACTCCTCCGCCGAGCGTATCCACGCGGTCCGGGCAGCAAACGCCTCCACCGGGGTGAGGCGCTCTCTCTCGATAACGCCTGGAGCGGATTCTGAACGTGGAATACGGGCCAACAGGGATTTGAATTCGAACTCGGCGAAGATGTCGCGGACCCTCTGCCAGTCCTCCTCCGTCGGAGCGTAGGGCCGAATGGGATAGTCGCCCGGCGCGTCACAGACGATGGTAGCCAGCCGCTTGGAGAAGCGCGCCTGATCGAGGTTGGCTTCGAGCGCGGCGCGGGCCTTGGGAGGGGTGACTTCGCTCACATGGTCCAGCAGGTTCTCCATCGTACCCCACTGCTGCAGCAAAGCGGTGGCGGTCTTCTCCCCGATGCCGGGCACGCCGGGGATATTGTCGGAGGTATCGCCGACGAGGCCCTTCCAATCTGCGATGCGCTCGGGGCCGATCCCGTAGCGCTCCCGCACCGCATCGGCGTCGTAAACCTTGACTTCACTCACGCCCCGCTGGGTCATCTGTACTGTCACGCCGTCGCTCACCAACTGCAACTGGTCCGAATCGCCCGTCAGGATCGTGACTGCGTAGCCTGCATGCACGCCCTGGGTCGCCAGCGTCCCAATAAGATCGTCCGCCTCATAGCCTGGCAACTCGACCGCTTGCACCCCGAACGCCTCCACGATCCGTCGCGCCTCCGGCATCTGCGCACGCAGTTGCGGGTCTACCTCCGGGCGGTGGGCCTTATACGCCTCGAACTCCTGCTCTCGGTGCGTCTTACCCGGCGCGTCCCAACAGACCACGATAGCGTCCGGCTTCTCATTGTTCAGGATGGAGAAGAGCATGTTGGTGAAGCCATAGAGGGCTCCGGTGGGGCGGTTGTCGGCGGTGGAGAGATAGCGGCCTGCGAAGAAGGCGCGGAACAGCAGGCTATAGGCGTCTACAAGTACCAGCTTCTTGGTAGTAAGGATAGGAGATGCATTTTCCTGAGCCATGCGGTGTGGCGCTCCTTTGTAGCGGGAAGTGGAGTTCTGTCTGCATATATTATACCGTTTCTCAACCCTATCTAGCAAGCGGCGGGGGGCGCAGACATAGAAGAACCCCCTCCATCACAGCCAGACGAGGCGACAATCCCGAAAATCCTTGTGGATGAGGGCCGATGCCCTTGAATTGATGGGGAGAGATTTGATATAATGGGCATAGGGCCGGTAGCATAGCAGAGGACCGCCGCGGATGATCCTGCGAAGTATTCTGCGTTCGGAGCATCCGTCCCTGCATGATGCCCTTAAGATTGCAAGCGCGGACTTCCGCGCAGAAAGGCCAAGCGCAGCGTGAAGTATTCGCCATCGGAGCGGAGGGCACAGGAGAACGGGGCGGCCTCTCCCGGATCGCCGGACCTGGATGACCCTCGCGCTTCCCGCAGGACGGAAATGACGGCAACGCCCCGCTCGCACCCTCTGACCTTTCCTTCGCTGCTTCGTTTCGGGACCCTCCTCTCCGCTCTGATTCTTACGCTGTTAGCGCTCCGGCACGAGCCCTTGGCGCTCTCGACCGCGTGCGCGGTCCTCGCCTCCGCCGTGCTGCTGTTAGTCGTACGGTCGGCTCCCGTCGTCCGCACGCGAGAAGGGACGCTAACTTTTACCGCGCCGGTCGTGTTTGCATTGCTGCTCTGGCTGGGCGCGCCTGCCGCAGCAAGTGGGGCGCTCCTGGCCTGTTTTCTCCTGTCACGTATGGGGGTAAAGACCGGAGAGGCGCGACGCGCCATGCGCTTTCAGGGCGCGCAACTGGCCCTGGCCGTCTGGGCAGGCAACGCCCTCTGGATGCACGCGCATTCGGCGCTCCTGCCCGCATCTGCACCCATCCACCTCTTTGCCATGGCCTGTGGCAGCGCTTCTGTATTTACTCTCGCTTATGGCTTGCTGGCCCTGGGGGAGAAGCCTGCGCGTCTGCGGTCTCTCTGGCGCTCAGCCTCGTACCGAACCTCCTTCCGCACGCTGGCGCTGGTCTATCTGTTGGGAATGCTTCCGCCGGTGCTGCTGACCCTGCTCGATGGGCAGCGCAGCCTCCTCTTCGGCCTGCCACTGTTGGCGCTGCTGCTGCTCTGCGCTCAGATCGCGCGGCTGGCACAGGAGGCGCAAAGCCTGCGTGGACAACTGCAAACGACCCAGGCCATGGGGAGGGCCAGCATCGCCGACCCCGACAACCTCGATTCCACCGCCCTGCTGCAGCGCTTCCTGACGCTGGCGCAGGATCTCGTCGCCGCCGACCAGGCGCTGGTCTGGCTGATGGACACAGAGACCGGCGAATTCGCCCCCGCCGCCGGCCTGCCCGATACCGGCGTGTTTGCGGGCTGTAAGGTGCTGTTCGGCGAGGGGATGATCGGCCACACTGCCGCGCGTATGCGGCCCCGGCGCATCGCCAATGCCCGCCAGGACCCCCACCGCCTGCCGGACGAGCCCGTACCAGGCGCCTGGCTGCTCTACCCGATCATCGCCCATGAACGGCTGCTTGGGGTCGCGCAATGGGTCCGCCCCGTATCGAATCCCTTTACTGCCGAAGATGTCGCCCGGTTGGACGCGCTGATGCCCCACTGCGGCGTGGCGCTGGAGAGCATCCGCATCCGTGAGGCGATGCAGAACCTCGCCGCAACCGATGGGCTGACAAGCCTCTGGAACCATCGCAAGATGCAAGAGCTCCTCCGCTCCGAACTGAGCCGCGCTTCCCGCTACCATCGCGCCCTCTCGGTTCTGATGCTCGATGTGGATAGTTTTAAGTCCTTCAACGATACCTACGGTCATCCGAGGGGAGATGAACTGCTGCGTCAGATGGCTGCCATTCTCTACTCCAGCCTGCGTACCCACGATTCGGTCGGACGGTATGGGGGCGAAGAGTTTATGGTGATCCTCCCCGAAACGGCCAAGGATGACGCCTGCCGCCTCGCCGAACGCATCCGTACCGCCGTCGAGGAGCGGGCCTTCGTCTTCATCGAGGGCGAAGCCATCCATCGCACGGTCAGCGTTGGCGTCGCCTCCTATCCGGAAGACGCGCTCAATGCTGTCGCCCTGGTGCAGTGCGCGGATGAGGCCCTCTATCGCGCCAAACGCGCCGGCAAGAACTGCGTCCTCTGGGCATAAAAGCATATTTCCACAGAGAAACACAGAGAAAAATGGAAGGATGATCCACAGATTAACACAGATTAACACAGATTAAGAATTGAGAAGGGGACCTTCCGGATCTGGCTTGATAGGATCCTGCTGGTTCTGTTTTGGTAGGGTCTGTTCGTTTATAATCTGTGGTAATCTGTGTTAATCTGTGGATAAATAGAGTGCCGCGATGTTCAAGACAACGAAGTTGATCTTCACGCTTTGCCTATGCGGGGCGACGTTGCCTCTATGGGCGCAGACGACGGTGGATCCGGGGAAGAACGGCCTGGATCGTTCGCTCTCCAATGCCGACCCCAGCGACCGCAGCCACTCCCACATCAGCCCGGCCTTCGATCAGGGACCGCGCCAACTGGCGCATCTGATGACCGGCGTCGGCAACGTCCATTTCTCCGTCACCACCTCCAGCCCCGAAGCGCAGAAATTCTTCGATCAGGGTGTCAATCTGCTCTACTCCTTCTCCTGGTACGAGGCCGAGCGGTCGTTTCGGCAGGTGGCGCTGCTCGACCCAGACTGCGCGATGGCTTACTGGGGCATGGCGATGGCCGATGGCGGACGCGCCAAGGACTTTCTGAAACTGGCGCAGACGAAGCAGGACCACATTACGGACCGTGAACGCCGCTATATCGAGGCGCTGGCGATCGATTATCGTGACAATGATCCGAATACCCGGACGGCTGACAACATTAAGGCGCTGGAGCAGTTGACGCTGGCTTACCCGGAGGATGTGGAGGCGAAGGCAATGCTGGCCTGGGCGCTCAAGGGGCAGCAGAACGGCGGCATCACCTTCAAGACGGCCATCGATGCCCTGTTAAAGCAGGTGATCGCCAAAAACCCGCTCCATCCCGGCGCACACCACTTTCGCATCCATATGTGGGATAACCAGGACGCGCCGCAGGCGGCGCTCGATAGCTGTAAAGCCTTTCCCCTCGCCGCGCCCAATATCGGCCATGCACAGCACATGCCGGGGCATATCTACTCCCGGCTCGGGATGTGGGACGAGGCGACCTATGCGATGGATGCCGCAGCCCGCGATGAACGCCACTACTTCTACACACAGGGACAGATGCCGTTCGACTCCTGGGATTACGCGCACGATCAGGACTTCCTGATTTCGAGCATGGGGTATGGAGGTAGGATCGAGGAGGGGGCGGCGCTGGCCTGGGAGTTGATCGGTGTGCCGCACGACCCCAACTATAACAATGGCTCGCGCTACACCACGGCAGGCGATGGGCGGTTCGGCCTCATGCGGGTGCGGGTGCGGGGCGAACGCTGGGATGAGATCCTCACCGGCCCCGATCCCGGCTGGAGTGACGACGCAGACGACCAGCTCTGGAAGCACTACACGTTTGCGCTGGCCTGGTTGGCAAAAGGCGATCAGGCGAAAGCGAAAGCCGAGTACGCGGAGATGGGGAAGGTCAAGGCAGGTGGGTCGCCGATAGATGCCGCCCGGCTGGAGATCAGCGGACGCATTGCGCTGGCGGACGGTGATACCAAGAAGGCGATAGAGGACATCAAAAAAGCGGCGGAGCTGGAGAAGGCGAACTTCAAGTATGGCGACCCCATCGGCTATCCGCGTCCACTCTACGAGACGCTGGCCTGGGCGCAGATGCAGGCTAAGCAGTGGGCCGACGCGGAAGCAACGCTGAAGGAGGGGCTGGAGCGGAGCCCGAAGAATGGTTTTGCGCTCTGTTTGAAGATCGAATGCAGTTTGGATCAGGGGAAGAGGGACGAAGCGAAGCAAATGTATGAGGTGCTGCGCGGCGCGTGGGCGCATGCCGATGGCAATCTTCCCGCGCTGCATCGGGTGCAGACGGCGGAACTGGATGCGGATATCGCCGCCGGACGCAAGCCTTCGTTCCCCACGCCCTATAAGGCGCCGGCTGCGCTCACCAGATTGGGTCCGGCCCGCTGGCAGCCCTTCCCCGCTTCCGATTTCGTACTGACCGGGGCGGACGGCAAAACCGTACGCCTGGCGGATTTTCGCGGCCATAACCTGGTACTGGTCTTTACCCTGGGCGGCGCGTGTCCGGGATGCAATGTGCAGGTGAAGGAGCTATCCGATGCCAGGGCGGCATTCGACAAACTGGATACCCGTGTCGCTATCGTCAGTAGGGACACACCGGAGACGAACCGGGATTTTCTGAAGGCCAATCCCACCTTCGGGCCGCAACTGCTCACGGATGTCAAGGCCGCTGCCGCGCGGAAGTACAAAGCCTACGATGAGTTCGAAAATCTGGACCTCCACTGTATCCTGCTGATCAATAAGGAGGGCCGCGTCTGGTGGTACCGGGCAGGCAGTGAGCCGTTCCGTGATGTGAAGTTCCTGCAGAGCGAGATCGTACGTATGGACGCGTGGAAGCAGCCGACACGGTGACCTATATGTTATACTAAGGCATGTGCGATCTATCGGGAGGAAACCATGGCGAACCTGCTACTGGAATGTGAAACCGAACGGAGTCTCGAAGCCCGGCTCGTTTATGTCGGTGAGCGCGCTATTCCGTTTGAGCGCTTTCTCGACATGGCGGAGGGGCGATGGGTCGAGTTGGTTCAGGGTGTGATTGTGGAGAAACCGATGATACAACTGAATCATGAGCGCTGCTCGCGCTGGCTCTATCAGGTGATTGGACCTTACATAGAGCGGCGCGGATTGGGTGAGATGCTCAGTTCGCGCATCATGGTAAAGACCGAGACCTTCGGCGGCAGAATGCCGGATCTGCTGTTTGTGCGGCAAGAGCGCATGGACATTGTGCAGCAGAAAGCCGTCTATGGCGCTCCCGATCTGATTATTGAGATCATCTCGCCAAGCGACCGCCCATCGCATGTGGGGGAACTGGAAGCGGATTACTTCAAGCTTGGTGTCCCGGAATTGGTTTTTATCCATCTTCAGAAACAGGAAATTCGCCTGTTGCGCCGACATGACGAAGGTTATACAGAAAGGGTGATTACCGAAGGGCGATTGATATTCGAGGCGTTGCCAGGTTTGGAGTTGGATGCCGCCTGGGTGCTATGCGAGCCCCGTCCCGATGTATTCGATACATTAAACGCGTTGTTTGCACGTTAAATGGCGGTGGGTAGAAGAGAGAGGAGCCAGGATGGCCGACTTGCAGACTCATATCGAGAGCTTCCTATCGTATGCGCTGACGGAGCGGGGACTATCGCCGAATACCGTAGCCGCCTACCGGGTGGACATCAACCAGTTCTGCATGGTGGCGATGCAGCGGGGGGCGCGGGAGGCGGAGGACCTGATCGAGCCGCACGTTTTGGCGTATATCGCACAGCTCACGGAGAAGGGGGCGGCGACCAACACGATCTGTCGGCGGCTGGGTGCGATCCACTCTTTTGCAAAGTTCCTGGTGATTGACGGCGTGCGCAAAGACGACTTTATGGCGGGCATCGAGGGGCGCAAACGTCCCAAACGGCTGCCGCGTCCGCTCTCTCTGCCCAAGGTCAAGCAGCTCTTAAACCAACCCGACCCTGCCAATCCCCGCTCCCTGCGCGATAAGGCGCTCTGTGAGCTGCTCTATGCCACCGGGCTGCGGGTCGCGGAGTTGACCGGGCTGACCGTGGATGATCTGGATCTGGAGGGCGGCCTGGTCAAGTGCTACGGCAAAGGGCGCAAGGAGCGCATGGTTCCGGTCGGCAAGGTCGCCTGCGACTACCTGGCGCTCTATCTGGAGCAGCGCAAGACAATTGCCCAATCCCCCTCCAGGGCGACCGCGCAGCCTGTCAGGCGGCGGAGCGCCCGCAACTCGCTCCCCACCGTGGAAGAGGCCCGCAGCCCGTTTCTCTTTCCCAATCGGCGCGGGGAGGAGATGGACCGCAGCGAGGTGCGTCGCCTGTTGAAAGCCTATGCGGAGAAGGCGAACCTGGAAGAGAATGTGACCCCGCACGTCCTGCGCCACTCCTTTGCGACCCACCTGCTCTCCCACGGCGCGGACCTTCGCACCGTGCAGGAATTGATGGGCCACAAGCAGATCACCACCACCGAGGTCTATACTCAGGTCACCAACGAGCGCCTACGCGACATCTACAAGAAGGCGCATCCCCGCGCGAAGTAGGTCTCACGCAAAGGCGCAAAATTAGCCTCACGCCAAGACGCCAAGACGCAAAGAAAAAGCGAGAGAGAATCAGATCTGATTCTCTCTCGCCATCTTTGGATTATTCTTCGCGTTCGTTGTGTGAGACCGCTTTTGCTTCTTTCTTTGCGCCTTTGCGTCTTGGCGTGAGGCGAGGTTCTATGCGGCTGTCAGGGTCTCCTGATAGGGCGTCAGGCGCTCACGCAACATGGTGCGTGCGCGGTTCAGGCGCGACTTCACCGTTCCGATGGACAATCCGGTGGTCTCTGCGATCTCCTCGTAGGATTTCCCTTCGGTGTGGTACATCCGCAGTACCTGGCGCTGATAGTCGGGCAGATGCTGAATGGCCTTGGCGAGCATCTGAGCGGTCTCATGCTCCATGCAGAGCGCTTCCGGGGAAGGGGAGGGATCGACGATATCCCGTCCTGCGGAGGGTTCGCCATCGTTGTTTGGGCCGGCATCCAGGCTCAGGTGGCTCTTATGCGCCGGTCGGACACACAGGTCGAGATAGGTGTTGCGGACGATGCGGAACAACCAGGAAGTGAAACTGGCTTCGTTTCGGAACGTGTGCAGGTTCTGATAGAGCCGCAGAAAGACCTGCCCGGCAATGTCGCCCGCCTCTTCATGGTTGCGGCAGAGCGAATAAGCGAATTTATAGACGGATTTTTCGTAGCGACGGATCAGAGTATCCCACGCAGAGGTATTACCGGCTTTGCATCGCTCCAGAAGCACGGTCTCAGTAATATGGTCGAAATGGGATCCGGAATGTACGGATGGGTCGGTGATGTTGGAAGAGATCATCGGAGTCATGTTATTTATCTCCTGGACAAGGGTGTGCAACGTGCGCAGGGCGCATCCTGTTGCTGTGTGTATCTGGGTTTATGCCCGCAGACGTACACGGCCTGCCGGGAGCGACAAACGATGCCGCATCCGAGTGATGGTGGGTCTCTCCGAAATGGGGTCATGGTCGGGGAGAGCGACGAAAAAGGCGGCTCCGTCCGGTGGATGCACACCAGGACGGAGCCGCCTCGCTTTGGAATACCTAAGCCGAAAAAAGGCGACCTGTCAAGGTGGTTCACCAGGACAATGACGCCAGGGCCTTCCTCCCACGACGCTCTAGGCCGTTGGAGGGATTGAATATAGAGTTAGGGATATGTGATTGTTGTTTGCTGTGTTACCGATGTCGCCGGTCTTCCGACAGGAGACATGTTACATTATACACTACAATGGACGCCGATAGACCAGGAAATGTTCCCATTAAGAGAAGATATTTTTCGGTATTTCTGCGGGGTAAGCAGAGAGACGTGTTCCACGGGGCCTTGCGGTGCAATCCCCTCAAGCCTTTAGTGCTTGAAGAACAGAGCCCAGACTTGCCACGCACAGATCGCTGCCCAGAAGAGCGTGACCCAGGGTGGCTTGGCCCAACATCGCCAACGCGTCACTCCCCTCCAGGCCGCGAGCAGATAAAAAAGCGTCGCCAGCCCGGAGAGTGCCAGCAATGCGTATTTGGGTTGGAAGATCAGGACGAGAAATGCAGCCTTGCAGAAGGTGAAGGCCCACCCCTCGAAACGCTCTCCCTGTTTTTGGCGGTCGAACTCGTTCATACCCCCTCCTCTCGATTCGCGACCCACATCCGGAAAGAGGACTGCATCCTGTGCAGAACCCGCGTGGACGGATGGAAGGATGCCACTTCTATTCAGGAATCGGGTGGGGATATCCTTCCCGAATCCTCAATACCGGTCCGAATACCTGCACAGGCTACCCGGAATGAAAAAAAAGCAGTGGAAATGGAAAAAAAGCTTGACAGTGGGAATGCGGTATGCTAAAATGGCTTATCTTCGTACAGCATACGTGCTGTGCGGTTATGGAACCCCTCGAAGATACAGCGCCGGTGGAGCGACATTTCGAGCCTCCGCAATGTCGAAAGAGGACGCGTATCGAACAGGCAGACCTCATTATTTCCTCAAATCAAAATGGCGGCGGACCTTCAGGGTCGCCGCCTTTTGTTTGTCCGGATTATGAGGAACAGAGCCTGATCTAATTCCTGTCAGCGCTCTTGCGCGCGATATAGAAGATGCGGTCGGAGGCACGACCGGGAGCGCGGAAGGTATATGCCTGGTAGGTGGTAATATCGTCGAACCCTGCCTGCTGGAGCATCGCGAGGATCTCATCCGTCCGGTAGGCGTATTGCCAGTGGATCTCCTCAAAGGCGCGGTCGGTTCCGTCCTCCTGGGGATACCAGAAGCGCATGCGTACCCGGCAGAGGCGGGTATCCGGGAAGAATTCGCTCTTCCAATCGTAGCGCAGCGCCTCGCCGGATCCGAGGTTGTCCTGATCGAAGAAGCGATTTTTGAGGGCGAATTCGGTATTGAGATCGAAAATGAAGAGGCCGCCCCGCGAAAGGTGCAGCGCGACCCGCTCCATGGCGAGCGCGAGCCGCGTGGGATCGGTGATGTAGTTCAGGCTGTCGAACAGACTGATGCAGAGATCGAATTTCTGGCCGGGCAGGTCGAGTTCCGCCGCATCCTGAATATGGTATGCGATCTCCAGGCGCTGGGCCTTCGCTTTGCTGCGTGCGGAGGCGATCATGCCGGGAGCGATGTCCACGCCGGTCATGGCATAACCCAGGTGCGCCAGGCGCTCGGTGACGTTGCCGGTCCCGCAGGCCAGATCGAGGATATGGCGTGGGGTGGCATGGCGCTCGTGCAGGAGCTTGCCCAGGTATTGAACCCACTCGTCATACGGAACGCCGTACATCAGCGTGTCGTAGAGCGGCGCAATGGCCTGGAACTGGTTGCGGTCGAACGATTCTGCGGGAGCCTCGGCGGAGCGCGCCGGGTTGTCGTCGGTATGCATAGGTAGTTTGCGTAAGCGCATAGCGCGCTGAATGTGATAGGAGAGAGTGAGTATCAGACGGACCAGCACGCTGTTTTATCCTGGATGTCTAGCGCGTATTGGGACCTGACTGCGGTTGGGCGTATCCTCCGCCCTGGTAGGGCTGTATCAGGACGGCGGTTCCGTAAGCGAGTACTTCGGAGACGCCCTGACCGAGTTCGGTAGCGTCGTAGCGCATGCCGATCACGGCATTCGCGCCCCGCTCGCGGGCGTGGGTCAGCATAAACTGCATCGCCTCTTCGCGTGCGTGTTCGCACATCTCGACATACATGCCGATCTGGCCGCCAACCATCTGCTGCAATCCGGCCACGAACTGCCCGCCGATCCCGCGTGAGCGGACGGTAATGCCACGTACAATACCCATGTACTGCACGATCTGAAAACCGGGCACATCGAATGTGGTCGTGACCAGGACATCGTGTCCGGTACTGACGTACTGATTTGACATGAGAGTTTCTCCTTCTCCGTAGGTGAGACGTTAGCCTGGAATTCGGCGCAGCATTGCCGAATTCCTTCCCAACCGATTAAAGAGAGCAAGATATGGATCAGGTCATGCGCTGGCTGCAACAGGCGGATCGCCTCCTCCTGTCCGGCCAGTTATCGCAAGCGGAGAAACTCTGCCGCAGGGTACTGGGCCAGAAACCGGATCACGAAGAGGCCCTGATGCTGTTGGGCACGGTCTTTCTCCAGCAGGCAAAGAAGGGCGCTGCAGTGGAGTGCTATCTCAAAGCCGCAGCGCTCCAGCCCAGATCCGCTGCCGGGCAGACGGCGCTGGGCATGGCAGCGCATGTGCAGGGGCAGTATGCGCAGGCGGCGATGTACTTCCAGATGGCGCTGGAACTGGAGCCGGATGCCGAAGAGACCCGTGTGCTGCTCAACAACACCCTGCTCGCCCTGGGCAAGCCGTTGGATACGGGACGCCTTGTGGCTGACACACTTCTCGCTCCTGCAGGCGCGCCTGTCGGACGCCCTTCCGCGCCTTCGCCGCAGCCTGCTCTCCCGCGCAATGCGGCGGAGCGCGAATTCGATCTGGGCGTCGTGCTCCTGAAAGAGCAGCAGTTTGTAGGGGCTGAAGCCCGATTTCGAAAGGCCGTCGCACTGCGGCCCAACTATCCCGATGCGCTCAACAACCTGGGATTTACTCTGCGCATGCTGGGCAGGCTGGAGGAATCGGTTGACGCCTATCGCCGCGCTCTGGAGCTGCGCGCAGATACCCCACTGGTCTATGATAGCCTCGGGATCTCGCTACAGATGCTGTATCGGTTCACGGAAGCCGAAGCAATCTACGCCAGGGCGCTGGAAATCGCGCCGAACGATCCTATCATCCATCGGAACCGGGGCGTGCTCTACCTCAGCCAGAACCGCTGTGAGGCGGCGGCGCAGTGCTTCCGACAGGCGCTCACGCTGCAGCCCGACAGCGCCGAGGCTCAGATGAATCTGGGGATCACCCTGCTCAAACAGGGGCAATTCGAGGAGGGGTGGGCCGCGTATGCGGCGCGGCTGAAGATGCAGGCCACCGTGATGGATACACTGGCGCCCCGCTGGGATGGCAGCCCGTTGGAGGGGAGAACCATCCTGCTCTATGCGGAACAGGGGCTGGGCGATGCGATTCAATTCGTGCGCTATATCCCGCTTGTGAAGGCGTGTGGGGGGCGCGTGGTATTGGTGTGCCAGGCCGGATTAAAGCGGTTGTTTGCCAACCTGGAGGGGGTGGAGGAACTGGTGGAGGGCACACCTACCGGGGCGGCGACGCTGCCGCCATTTCAGGTACAGGCCAGCCTGCTCAGCCTGCCGGAGCAGCTCCAAACGCGGCTGGAGACCATTCCCTCCCCGGTGCCCTACCTCCATCCGGAAACGGAGAAACAACGCGATTGGCAACACCGCCTCGCAGCCTATCCCGGCTTCAAAGTGGGGATCGTCTGGGCAGGAAACCCCGAGTTCGGCAACGACCGGAACCGATCCTGTCGCCTCTCCGATTTCACGCCGCATATCGGCCTTCCTGGCGTGCAACTGTTCAGCTTGCAGAAGGATGCCGCCGCCTTGCAAATCGCCAACCTTCCCAAACCCGACACGCTTACCGATCTCGCCCCGGATCTGCACGACTTTACCGACACCGCCGCCGTGATCGCCAACCTGGACCTGGTGATCTCCGTGGATACCTCGGTTGCCCATCTCGCCGGCGCCATGGGCGCGCCCGTCTGGACTCTGCTGCCCTTCGCTCCCGATTGGCGCTGGCTGCTCGACCGCGCCGACACGCCCTGGTACCCCACCATGCGCCTGTTCCGGCAACCGCAACCCACCGACTGGGCCTCCGTCTTCCAGCAGGTCACCGCAGAATTAACAACCCGGATTTGAGGCACAGAGACACAGAGGAGGCACAGAGAAAAACGAGAAGAGAAAAACAGGAGAGCGATCCACCGATTGACGCAGATTAACACAGATTACAAACGAAGGGAGAGATTTTTAATTGGGGAAGCAACTATCCTTCTCTTTTGGGCTTGTAATCTGTGTTAATTTGCGTTAATCTGATCAATGGCTTTTCTCTGTGTGATCTCGGTGTCTCTGTGCCTCTGTGGTTCCTATTTTCTTTGGGGGCGAAGGCGCACTTGCCGCAGCCGGGGCAGCCGCTGGATTTTTTGCTGAAGAAGGCACGTGCGGACAGCACCAGATTGCGGCCCAGATAGACGGCAGCCATGGCGACGATGCTTATGGCGATCAGTTGTTGTATGTTCATGGTTAAGCCTCGGCAGACGACGTCAGGCAAAGCCCAGGATGTGCCCAATGTGGTAGACCAGGAAAGTGACGATCCAGGCCATTCCGGTCATGTATCCGATCTGGAACAGCGGCCATTTCCAGCCGTTCGTCTCGCGGCGGACTACTGCTACCGTGGACATACACTGCATGGCCAGCACGTAGTAGACCATCAGGCAGATGGCGACGAGCGGCGTGTAGGCGGGCTTCCCGGTCTGTGGGTCCACTTCGTCGCGCATCTTCTGCTGGATATCTACTTTCCCTTTCTCCTCCGGATCATCTACGTTGTAGACCGTCCCCATCGCCGACACAAAGACCTCGCGGGCGATAAAAGAGGAGACGATGCCAACGTCCATCTTCCAGTTGAAGCCCAGGGGCTTCAGCACGGGTTCGATCCCGCGACCCATCATTCCTACGAACGAGTGGGTCGCTTGTTCTTCCTTGGGAAGTTCAGGATGCTTGGGATAGGTTGCCAGGAACCAGAGGACGACGGAGATCGCCAGGATCAGCGTACCGGCGCGCTTGACAAACAGCCCGGCCCGCTCGACCATCTGGAACAGGGCGGTCTTCACGCTGGGCAGACGATAGGGTGGTAACTCCATCAGGAACGTGGGAGCGACGCCCTTGAGCAGCGTCCGGTGGAAGAGCCAGGCGATGCCGAAGGCAGCGAACATCCCCAGCATATACATCGCCAACAGCGTCACACCCGGCAGCGTGAGCAGGTGGAGGCGTCCGATACTGAGGACGGGCCGGTTCGGGATAAACGCCCCGATCATCAGCGCGTATACCGGGAGTCGGGCCGAACAGGACATCAGCGGCGCAACCAGGATCGTGATAAGGCGCGCCTTCCGGTCGCCGATGGTCCGCGTCGCCATAATGCCGGGAATGGCGCAGGCGAAAGAAGAGAGCAGGGGAATGAACGACTTGCCGTGCAGCCCCACTTTGCTCATGAGGCGGTCCATCAGGAACGCGGCGCGGGCCATATAGCCCGTATCTTCCAGCAGGCTGATAAAGAAGAAGAGCAGCAGGATCTGCGGAAGAAAGACCAGTGTGTTGCCCACGCCGCCCAGAACGCCGTCTTTGATGAGATCACGGAGATCTCCGGAGCGCATATGTTGCGTCAGCAGTGTGCCGAGCTGGTCCATCCCATTCTTAATCCAGTCCATAGGGGCCTGCACCCAGGAGAAGATGGACTGAAAGACGATCGTCATCACGACGAAGAAGAGCACATAGCCCCAGAAAGGATGCATGACGATTCGGTCCACCCGTTCGTTGGTGGTGAGAGGGCTATGGCGTGGGGGAGGCGCCTTGTCCATAACGCCTTCGCAGACCTCCGCGATCCAGGCATAGCGCGCCTCGATGGCCTGGGAGGCGAAATCCACCTCGCGATCCAGCAGGCGCTGGCGTGTCTGTTGTACCAGTTTGCGGACGGCAGAGGGAAGATGCGCAAGTCCGGTCGTGTCTCCCTCTTGCATCAGAAGGGCAATGGCCTCGGCAAAGGCCATACGCGGGACCAGGTTGTGTTCCCGTTGCAGGGCCTCCTGTAGCTCGGCGATATCTCCGGAGATCGTATCGGGTACGCGCCAGGCGGGTTCCTGTACCGGTTGACGCTTTGCGCGCTCCAGGGTTTGCTGCAGTGTGTCCATGCCAAGCCGCTTGGGTGCGACGACACTACAGACCGGGATATGCAGCGCCTTCTCCAGCGCCGCCTCATTGACGGTGACACCCTCTTTGATCGTGGCGTCCGTCATCGTCAGCGCGATGACCATGGGGATACCGAGATCGAGCAACTGGCTGGTGAGGTAGAGGTTGCGCTCCAGGTTCGAGGCATCCACCACATTGAGAATGACATCGGGGCGGGGTGTGTCCGCGCGGAGGCCCATCAGGACCTCGCGGGCGATGAGTTCATCGGGCGAATGGGGTGTCAGCGAGTAGAGACCAGGCAGGTCGAGCAGCAGGGCGGGCGTACCCTTGGGAAGCGTTGCACGGCCCTCTTTTTTCTCGACGGTAACGCCGGGATAGTTGCCCACTTTCTGACGGAGGCCGGTCAGGGCGTTGAAGAGGGTGGTCTTGCCGCAGTTGGGGTTGCCCACCAGGGCGATGGTCAGGGGCTGCATATCGGGATCGCGTCTGCCGGAGGCTGCACCCCCGGCAACGGCGGGTTTCATTTCTCGGTATCCTCGTCGTCGAGCCACACCGAGGCGGCTTCATCGCGGCGCACGGAGAGCTGATAGCCGCGCACCAGAATGTCGAGTGGGCCTCCGAAGGCGGCGGCCCGGATCAGCTTGATGTGGGTGCCGGGAGTCAGTCCCATCTCCAGCAGGCGAAGGCGACCCTGCGTTGCGCCGAGCAGACGCCGTATCGTTCCGCACTGTCCCGGCTCAAGCTCCGCCAGAGTGAGCCCGGCGCGATAGAGCGATCCATGGGGAGTGGGGGGAGCAGGCGTCTCCACACTGTCGAGAGCGCTTTGCGCTTCCTGTGCGAAGCCCGACGGTTTGTGACGACGCATCCATGCCAACAGATGCCAGGTCTTACAATGTTTTTGCTTTGAGGGCATAATGCGCTCGGATTCCTCATTGATGGTGTTATTACAGCGCGATTCGAATGTGACGGCCTGTCAAAAGTGAAGTACACTCTCAACGTAGTTTGTGACGTAGATTATCGGTTAAAGTTTCATCCGACCTCATCAGACGCGTCCGGGATCAGCGTCCGAATACCCAGATGCTGTTGGCGACATCGCGCCCGATGGCGATAGGAGCCAGTCTGCCTTCGACCTCCAGGGTCATCACATCCCCGAAGGGGGTGCGCGCTTTGAGGGCGATGGGGGTATGGGGAAGCAGGCCGATCTCCATCACATACGTCAAAAACTCCAGGCGCTCGTCGGTAATCTTGGCCACGATCAACTCTTCCCCAACCTCGCACTCCACCAGACGTCGGGAGCCATCCTTCTCCGTGGCATCCACCGGATTGCCGTGGGGACAGGTGCGCGGATAGTTCATGGCCTTGGCGATACGGTCGGCGACATCCTCGCTGATGTAGTGCTCCAGTTTACAGGCCAGATCATGGACATCATCCCAGGGCAACTCCAGGAAGTCCACCAGCAGGCGCTCAACGAGCCGATGTTTTCGCAGCAGTCGGATCGATAGGTCTTCGCCCTTCGGCGTCAGATGCACGCCCTGGTAGGGGGTATGCTCCACCAGGCCATGCTCCGCCAGCTTTTTGAGCATGGTGGTCGCAGATGCCGGGGCAACGCTCATGTACTTGGCTACATCCCCGGTGCTGACGACCTCCATCTCTTCCTGAAGCCGGTAGATCCCCTCCGTATACTCCTCGATGCTCTCGGTCAGCTCATGCTTTTCTTTGTCGCGTGCGGCTTTCGGGCGGCAGGACGCCGGAACACGTAACTGGACTTCACGTATCTCTCTCACCGGCATCTGTCTGCTTCCTTTCTGCATCCCCCGCGTAATCGCAGTTTGCTCCCTTGTTGCTCTTAGTGTATCATGACTGCGGGGGATAAGTCAAGGTTTGGAAAATAAATTTTAGTCTTATCTAAAAATTTGATATGGGGTCGGGCTGAATAACGATGTAAGAGACGGTAGATAGGGGTATGATAGAGGAGGATTCCCTGGTGAGGGGAGTGAAACACAGAGAAACATCTGGAAGCGAAACAACGTCACTCTGGATAAGGAGATTGATCGCATGTCACAGCGCACCACTGCCGTACGAGAGAACCACTATGCCCTGGAAGGCCAGGAACTTCATACCGGCGACAAAGCCCCGGATTTCAAACTCCAGCAGCGCACTGAGAGCGGGCTGACGGATATCACGCTTGCCGACTTTACCGGCAAGACCCTGCTGCTCTCCGTGCTTCCATCGCTGGATACCCCGGTCTGCGCCCTGCAGACCAAGCGCTTCAACGAGAGCGCGGCGAAACTGCCGGATAGCGTTGTAGTCCTCACCGTGAGCACCGACCTGCCCTTTGCACAGGCTCGCTTCTGTGGGGCGGAGGGGGTGGACAAACTGCAGTGCGCCTCCGACCATCGCGATGTCAACTTCGGCAAAGCTTACGGCGTCCTGATTGCCGAAGGACCGTTCCAGCGGTGTCTTTCTCGCGCCATTTTTGTCGTAAACCCGGATGGAAACCTCAAGTATGTGGAATATGTGCCCAACGTGCCAGACCACCCCAATTACGATGCCGCCCTGGCAGCGGTGGCCTGACGTGAGGCGCGTCCTCCGCACGCTCTTCCTGGTGTTGGCATTGCTGGCGCTCCTGCCGGCAATGCTCACGCCGGTCTACGCCCAGCAGCACGTACCCCGACGGATCGCCGTTCCGACCGGAACGGTCAAAACCGCACAAGGGGATCCTTACACGCCTCACCTGCCTCGGCGCGCACTGGCCTACCAGCGTACCCGCCGTGTTCTCGGCCTGATCGGGATGGCCTGGAACCTGCTGGGGCTGTGGCTCTTTGTTCGCACGGGGCTAGGAGTGCGCCTGCGGAACGCCGTCTATCGGACGCTGCGCCGCCCGGTTCCGGAGGACGAGGCTGTGCCGCCCCTGCATGCCCTTGCGTTCTACTATGCTGCCTATGCGCTGCTGTTGCTGCTCTGGAACCTCCCGTTCGGTTTCGGCAGCCTGGCAATTGAACACACCTATGGATTTTCCCGCGAGACCGCCTTCGGCTACCTTGGCGATAGCCTGATCAGCGTTGGGTTCAACTGCGCCATCATCTTTCCGCTCTGGATCGCCTACCGGTTCTATGTGCGTTCGCCGCATCGCTGGTGGCTCTGGCTCTGGGCTGGGCTTGTGCCGCTGATCTTCTTTGTGATCGTATTGCAGCCGGTTGTGGTTGCGCCTGCCTACAACCACTACACTCCGCTTCCTGCGGGTCCCCTGCGCGACAAGATCCTCGATCTCGCAGACCGAGCCGGCATAAGAAATGCCCGTGTCCTGATCGAGGACACGAGCCGGCGTACCACTCACGTCAACGCTTATGTCAATGGTCTTGGCCCCTCGGCGCAGATCGTCATCAACGATACCGCTCTGGCGCAGCTTCCCGAAGACCAGCTTCTCGCTATGCTGGCGCACGAGATGGGCCACTACGTGGAAAAACACGTCTGGTGGGGTTTTCTCAGTGGGGCGTTGGGGGCTGGGGCCTTTCTCTGGATCGCCTCCCGCCTCCTGCCCTGGATGCTCAAGCGCTGGGGCGAGCGCCTCCATCTGCGCGGCCTTACCGACCTGGCCGCCCTCCCGCTCCTGATGCTGTTCATCAGCCTCTTCCTGCTGATGCAGGATCCTATCGCCAACGGGATCTCCCGATACATGGAGCACCGCGCCGACGCCTACGGGCTACGTCTGGCTCACCTCAACGACGCCACCGCCCGACTCTTCGTCGGCTTTGCGGAGCGCGACTTCTCCGATCCGCGTCCACCCGCCTTGCTGCACTTCTGGTTCGGCACCCAT
>DATGIG010000840.1:0-19540 GCA_035295825.1 Chthonomonadaceae bacterium
GGTTCGCTCTTCCGCAAGCAGGGCGTGATGGGCATCGCCAACATCGAGCTGACGCCCGACTTCGCCTGCAAACTGGGCGCTTCGTTCGGCGGCTACCTCAAGCGGGGCGCGACCGTGGTCACCAGCCGGGATTCCGGCCCCGTCGCCCGTATGATGAAGCGCGCCATGATCTCCGGACTACTCTCGGTCGGTGTGAATGTCCTGGACATGCGCTCCATGCCGCTGCCCATCGCCCGGCACGGCATCCTGGGCTCCCAGGCCAGCGGCGGCGTCCATATCCGCCTCGCGCCCGACAATCCGAAGATGGCGCTGATCGAGTTCTTCGACGACCACGGCGTGTACCTCTCCAAGAACGCCGAGCGGAAAGTGGAGACCATCTTCTTCCGCGAAGACTTCCGCCGCGTGGATGCCGACCAGGTGGGCCAGTTGGAGTTCGCCGGACGCGCCATCGAGCAGTATACGGAGGACTTCTACCACCACTTAAAGGTCGAGGCGGTCCAGACGCGCCACCTGAAAGTCGTCGCAGACTTCGCATTCGGACGGCTTGCCAGCGTCTATCCCACCATGCTGGGCCGCATGGGCTGCGATCTGATCGCGCTCAACGCCTATCCCGACGTCGGCAAAACGCCCAAGACCCTGGAGCAGCGGGCCGCCCTGCTGCCCAATCTGGCGCAGATCGTTCAGACGCTGCATGCCGACTTCGGCGTGCTGTTCGAGGCGGACGGGGAGCGGATGACCCTGGTGGACGAGACCGGGCGTATTATCGAGGGGAACCAGTTGCTGACGATGATGGCCGTGCTCACGGCCCGGACCCGTGAGCGGGCGCTGATCGCCGTCCCGGTGACCGCCCCCGCACAGATCGAGGCGCTGGTCGGACTGCATCATGGCCTGGTCACCCGCACCAAAACGGATGTACGCCACCTGATGGAGGCCTGCTCCGGGGATGCCGGGCGTCCGGGCCGGGTGGACTTCGCGGGCGATGATGCGGGCGGGTTTATCTTCTCGGACTTCCAGCCCTCCTTCGACGCCATGTTCGCCTTCGGCAAGCTGATGGAGCTTCTGACGACGACCGGGCTCAACGTCTCCGAACTGACGGACGAACTCCCCACCGTCCATGTGTTGCATACGCATGTGCGCTGCCCCTGGGAGGTGAAGGGCCGGGTCATGCGCCAGTTGACCAAGGAGGCGGACGCGCTGCCGCACGACAGCGGACAGCGGGTGGAGTTGATCGACGGCATCAAGTTCATCCAGGGTGACGAATGGGCGCTGGTCTTGCCGGACGCCTCGGAGCCGTTCTTCCATATCTATGCCGAAGCGTCCACCGCAGAGGCCGCCAACGACCTGCTCTGCCGCTATGTGCAGAAAATCGAAACCCTGCGCGGCTGATCGGCGCACTTTCCGCCAGAGAGCGCTGTCAAAACCTACACATCACGCACAAGGAGAGAGGAATGCGATACCCGTTACGATTTACCTGTCTTGCCATGCTGATCGGTGTGGCGCTTGCGGCGCTCTTCAGCGGGGTTCACGCTCAGGAGCAGACCGATCTGAACGCGGCATGCATACGCAATGCCCAGCAATTGGGCCTGGCCACGCTGATGTATATGCAGGATTATGATGAGAAGCTTCCGGCCATGACGAACGCCGCCGCCTTCCAGAAAGTGACCTTTCCCTACGTAAAAAACAAAAGCGTCTATACATGCCCGGCCACCCAGAAGCCCTACACCCCGAACGCCGCACTGAGCGGCAAACTTCTGATGAAAGTCGGTACCCCCGCATCTACACCAGCGCTCTGGGACCCGAAAGCCCATTCGGATGGCAAGTTCACCGTCTGCTTCCTGGATGGTCACGCCAAGCGGGTGGCCAAGCAGCCCGTCGTCACAACGTCCTCACACCCAACAGGCTCCCCTGCGAAAGGAAAGTAAAGATCGCCTCCCGTAGATCGGTTGGAGGTGCGTTGGATGGGCATTCGTGAACCATTGGTAAAGAAGGGCGCAGGGGCGGACAAGGGATTTCGCTGGCGGGGTAAAGAAGTCTCGCGCGTGGAGGGCTTTAGCGACGCCGTGTTCGGGTTCGCGCTGACCCTGCTCGTGGTTTCGCTGCAGGTCCCAAAAACCTTTACGGAGTTGCTGGAGACGCTACGAGGTTTCCTGGCGTTCGGCATCTGCTTCGCCCTGCTTTTGATGGTCTGGGAACGGCACTACACGTTCTTCCGGCGCTACGGCCTACAAGACGGGCTAACCGTGACGCTGAATGGGCTCCTGCACCTCCATGCGTGGCGGCAGCGCGATGCCCTGGAACTGAACGCCTCCGAACGGATGATCACACGCGTAGCCATCTTGCGCAACCTTCTAATGGCCGGGATCGGGTTGCTGTCCGCCGGTCTCGCCAGAGTGCTCCCGCTGCATCTGGTGGGAATTGCAGGCTATCTCTATATGCTGATCTGTGTGGTCGAGACCCTCCACGGGCATCTGGAGGGGGAGGCGAGCCGCAAAAAAGAGGATACTTCCAATGAGACCGCATAGAGGCAAAGTTCAACAACCTTTACGGAAGTGGCACTTCGGTCTGCCCGGTCGCATTACCCAACGTTCGGCAGGATATCGGCAACGCGAATGGAAGCATCCGGCGCGAGCAAGGGCGTTACAGCGTCCTCTTCCGTGAATACCTGCACGGTCTGATACTCCCAAACGCGTTCGTTTTCCGGGGAGGGAGCCGGATTTCGGCGGACTTCCAATCTGCGCGTTTTCAGGATCAGTATCCAATAATCCTGTACTCCGGCGCGTGCATAGAGCCGCGATTTCGTTTGCCGATCCTGCCGCAATGTGGTATCGGAAACTTCCAACACAAGTCGCACATCTTTCCCGGTCGGGTGGTCCGTAGCATAGTCGCGCGGGTTGCCTGCTACCACCATGACATCCGGCTCCGGATCGTTGGTATCGTCTACAAAGAGAGGAACCTGCTGTGCGACATAGTGATTGGAGGCAAAGACACGTGCAAACTCAGTTGCGGACAGCGACAGCGCAATGCTGTGGGGTCTGTTCTGCGGCATTTTTTCAATCAACTCTCCTTCAATCAACTCCATCTTGAGCCAATCCACAGGCGAACTGCCAAAAACTCCTGCCGCCATGGCACGGTAAACTTCGTCCACCGTCCACGCATGCTTGCGGACACCGGTATCAGCTTCCTCGTCAAGCGATTGGGTAAGCGTCTGCGCCATATCAATATGCCTTTCTCATCGTGTTGGGCCTTCTACCATCCGCGCCCAAAAACAAGCAGGACAGAGGTTCTTCATCTGTAAACCAGACTCAGAATCTATGTCCTGCGGCGGAAAAACCGAATAAATTATCCTGGGGGAAGTGGATTCGAACCACTGTTAACGGCTCCAAAGACCGCTGTCCTGCCGCTGGACGATCCCCCACCTTGTTCGCCACGCAGATTATACTCTGACTGTCTTCTGGCTGTCAAGGCGCTTAACTCAACGCGTGGTTCAGCTCTGGTCCACGCGCTTCTGCAGTTCGGCGGGTTTGTGGACCGTGATGCGGTAGTCGTGGTCGATGGAGATGCAGTTCTTCTCCCGGAAAAACTTCATCACCTGATTGACCCGCTCGCGCGATGCGCCCACCAGGTCACCGATAGATCCCTGCGTGAGGCGGATCGGGATCAGGGTGCTGCCGTCTACCTGCGGCTTCCCGTAGAGTTCCGCGAACTCCAGGATCTGGCGCGCCACCAGGCCGTAGACATCCAGGGTACAGTGCGCTCGGATACGCTCATTGGCGCGGCGGTTCCGGTTCGCCAGAATACGCAGCAGGTTCCGGGTAAAGGTGGTATTGGCCATGAGCATGTCGAAGGTCGCCCGCGTGATGGCGATCAGCGTGGATTCCTCCTGTGCCACGACATCCGCCGAACGAAACTTGGAGTCGATCAGGCTCAACTCCCCAAATGTATCCCCCGCCGCCAGCACAGCCAGAAATACCTCATCGCCATCCTGCTCCGTTGTAGAGACCTTGACGATGCCCCGCAGGATGATGTAGAGCGTCTCGCCCGGATCGGACTGATGCACAATGGCTTTGTCCGGCTTGTAGGTGCGCTGAATGGCCTGAGAGGCGATGGATTCCAACACGTCTTGCGGAAGCCCCTCCAGCAGGGGAATCTTTTCCAGGGATCGGATTTCTATAGACATCGTGTCTGCCCCTTTTTGCGCTATGTCGCGCCGGATAGTCTCGCTGTTGCAGGAGAATTAACACGGCGTCATAATATCACAACCAACGCCTGCCCGTCAACGTAGCGAGCGAGCTTGATACCATCACAATGCTTCCTTTCAGAGGGATTTCACCCCTGTAAGGCGAATTGTGATGCCGTTCTACCTTCAGCGTCATCATAGATGGGAGTCATTCGTGAAGATCGTGGTACTCTGGGAAGACGGATTTCCGTTTGTGGATACGGTCGCCTGGCCGCAGGAGGCGATACGCGCCGCCTTGGAACCCTCACCGCCCCCGAAAGGCAAAAGAAAACCGGATCACATCGAAAAAGAGATCGCCTTTGTGGGTATCGCAGGTCTGGCAGCGGTGCTGGCGGATGTGCGAGAGACGGTGCTGCTCACCCCCTACGGCTCTGCATTCCCGAAGGCGGCCTGGCCTGCCATTTACGACTTTCTCAATCGGGGCGGCAGTTGGGTGAATGTCGGCGGATCTCCGCTATCTCGCCCCGTGCGGCAAAATCGCGATGGAAGCTGGCACGAGGAAGTCTGCACTACTGCCTATAGCAAGGAACTCTTCATCAACCAGGCGTTCCCAATTGACGTGTCCGAGCGGGTGGAGCGGGTGGACTGGATTTGGGAACATTCCGCACCGTTCCATTTTGAACTCGGCGATATACCCTGTACCCGCGTCTGGGAGCTGCAAGTCCGTTTCACAGATACAAAGGATTTTCCGCGTGAAGGCGGTAGCAGCGGCTCTCGTGACGCCTCTCTGTGGGTCCCATGTTATGGAATCAAGCATGAGCCTGGCGGAAGTCCGAATGATCCCAGTTTCTTCCCCAAGCGAATCGCTGCCCCCATAGTTGTCATTGACCGCCTGCGTGGGCCGTTTGCAGGCGGACGGTGGGTGCTGGTCAATGCAGAGTTAACTCAACCGTTATATGACGATTGGTTGCGGGGATTGCTGCGGTTGGCGTCCTACGGCCCCATCGAGTTGGAGATACGTCCCTCTTTAGCCTGCTACTATGAAGCAGAGGCGCCTTCCTTCACCATCAGGTTCCGAGCGCCGCGTTTGAGGGGAGACTGTAGTTTAGAGGTCTATCTCTATAAGCAAGAGGGAGAGCCTTTCGGGGTAGAAATAGAAATGCCCGATAAAGCGCTAGCACTTCCAGAGGATAAGCCATTTTACTTCCAGATTGGTCCAGACCGTGGTTACCTCAACGGGCCAGGTCTGTATCGTTGTGTGGTGGAACTCCAGATAGAGGACGACCAGGATGATGACGTGTTGACGATTGCAGGAGCCGCCACGGGATTCTGGGTCTATGATGAGGCTTTGCTCACATCCGGGAAACCTCTGACGCTCAATCGTGACTACTTCGAGCGCGACGGAGAGCCTTATCCCGTTATGGGCACGACCTATATGGCAGGCGACACCCACCGCAAGTTCCTGTTCGAGCCCAACCCGTATATCTGGGACCAGGACTTTGCGGCGATGAAAGCAGCGGGGGTCAATATGGTGCGGACCGGGCTATGGACGGCCTGGAAGCGGGCTATGCTCGATCCCGGCGCGGTAGACGAGGGGGTGCTACGGGCGTTTACCGCCTTCCTGCTGACGGCCCGCAAGTACGATATTCCCGTCATCTTCAACTTCTTTGCGTTCTGGCCGGAGGAGTGGGGCGGTAGCAATCCCTACCTGGACCCACGCGCCGTGGAGGCGCAGAAGGAGCTGGTCGCGGCCTTTGCCCACCGCTTCGCCGGGGTAGACGACCTGATCTGGGACTTTATCAACGAACCGTCTTTCTCCTCCCCAGCGCGTGTCTGGACCACACGGCCCAATTACGATAAATTTGAACGGGCGGCGTGGGCCAAGTGGCTGCAGGAGCGCGCGACGGACTTCTCTCCGGAGGAGGCGCAGGCGGCGGACCCGGCGGACGTCTGGCGGGAGCGCTGGCGGCTCACTCCCAATGCACCGCTCGACCTGCCCGCCCTGACCGACTTCCAGGACCAGTATATCTTCCAGGGCACGCATCCCTTACGCGTCCTGGACTATCGCCTCTTCGCACAGGAGATGTTCAACCGATGGACGGCGCAGATGGTCGCCACTGTGCGCAGCAACGGCAATCCGCACCAACTCGTCACCGTGGGGCAGGACGAGGGCGGCACGGGTGACCGTCCCAACCCGCACTTCTATGCCGACGTGGTGGACTTCACCACCAACCACTCCTGGTGGCAGAACGACGACCTGCTCTGGGATTCCGTCATGACCAAGACCCCGAACAAACCCAACCTCCTCCAGGAGACGGGCATCATGTTCGTGGAGAATGTAGACGGCGGGTATCGCCGGACGCCGGAGGATTGCGCCAACCTGTTGGCCCGCAAGCTCACGCTCGCCTTCGCCGCCGGCTGCGCGGGCGCGATCCAGTGGCTCTGGAATACCAATATCTATATGGATAGCGATAATGAAGTGGGGATCGGGTTCTTACGGGCGGATGGCACGGAGAAGCCGGAGTTGGAGGTCTTTCGCGGCCTGGCGAAATTCTTCTGGGAGAACCGACACCGCATGGTGGGGCGGAAGCTGGAGGAGACGGCGATTGTCATCCCCCACTCCAATATGTTCAGCGTCCGCAACTTTGCCGATGCCGCCACACGCCGCGCCGTCCGCACCCTGGAGTACGGTATGGGAGTGCCCACGCGGACCGTTAGCGAGTACCGCATCCGGGACATCGGCGATCCTAAGCTGATTATCCTGCCCTCGCCCCGCATCCTGACGCAAACCTGCTGGGAAGCACTGCTCGCCAAAGTAGCGGATGGCGCGACCCTCCTCGTCACCGGCCCCATCGAGTGGGATGAGTACCGCCGCCCCATATCCCGCATCTCCGCTCTGGACAGCGGCATTCGACTGGAAACCGTGCCGATGACCCACCATGACGACCTGATGGTGGAACCGTTCCCCTGGCATAAGATGTCTTTCAGCGGCGATAAGATCCATAAGGTGGACATGGATCGCATTTCCGGAGAGCGAATAGAGCGGGAGCACTATGCGCGCTCTCCAGACACGCAGTTGCGTTTCCGTCCCATTCCTATCCCCCACGGCACAGGGAAGATTCTCTTCTTTCGCTTCCCCATCGAACTCACCGATGTGGGGGATCGTTCCGTAACGGCGCTCTATCGGGCGGTATGCCGCGAAGCAGGGATCTTCTTTCAGCCGGACTATGAGGAGACCAGTCGCGACTTCCTCGTACGCCGCGTCGCCTTCGAAAGCGCCGCTCTCTATCTGGTCGCATGTGAACTGAGCGAGGGCGGAGATACCGATATCGAAGACGGCGATCATCGAATCCGACTGTCCGTCAAAGGCGATAGCGCCATGGCCGCCTATGTAGATTACAACACCGGAGAGGCGCTGTCCTCGGAGTACGGCAGCGTGACCCTGGAACGGAATAAGAAACAGAGTAAAACGCCGAAGGAGAGCCGGTAACATCGGCAGGACCGTAGGGTTGGTTTCACGGCACTGAAGTGCCGGTCTACGTTTGCAAAGTCGGCCTGCGCCGACTCCAACCATAACCAGAGCCCACGCAGGTGGGCTTCGCAAACGTAGACCGGGGTTTCAACCCCGCGTAATAACATTCCGTCGATATAGTTTCATATCGTCAGCCAAAGCAGACCGGCCCGGAGAGATCTCTCCGGGCCGGTCTGAGTTCGCGCACACGTAGGTATGAAATGAAAAAGAGCAAGCACTGCATGGGTTAGGAATTAAGGTGTGCGCGTCGTATGATCATAGTGATGCGGAGCGGGTTTGGCAACGGACGATCCATTCGCCGCCAGAACAGAGTGCTTCGGTTCACTGCTGGCGCCCTCAGCGGCGTGTCTGGTATATGATGATGCCATGACGAACACGCGCTGTCCACTGCGTGGAAAAACGAGCCCCACGCGGACGGGCTGATCCATTCTAATCACCCCCTTCAATTGTCAAGGTTCAGTCATAAATACGCGGAAAATAGGTGAAAAGGTTCCGCAACTCCATTATAACAGAGTTTGCCCCATTCCGCCAATCCTATTTTTGCCTTCCCCTCGCGCGCACTCCGGGAGGGGAAGGATCGCTCCAACCTCACAGATTGCTGTAGTCGGTGACGGAGCGCTGGCGCGGACTGACATGCAGCCCGGTCGTGTGCAGATAGGCGATGGCGCGCTGCACCTCTAACAATGCGCCGGAGATCGTTATTTCGATCATGCCCCCCTCCTCGTCATCGAAGGCGGCCCGCTCGATATTGACCACGACATTGTAATCTTTACCCACACGATGCAGAATGGGGACATGCCCCTGCGCCGCGTTGACGGTGGAGAGGCGCACGTCAATGGTGACCTTCTGAGCGATCCTCGTCTCCGGCTGTTCCGTATTGACCGGCCCCTCCGCTTTGCCGGAGAGCAGGCCCAGGCCCTTCAAGTAGTTGGTAGCCTGCTCGATCTCACTGGGAGACCCCTCGATATCGAGCGAGACATAGCCGTAGTCTTCCGTGATACGGGCGCGGCGGATATTGACAACGACATTATAAAGCTTGCCGAGACGCCAGAGGATGGGCTGGTCTACCATCTCTTTCCGGGCGTTCAGTTCGACATTAACCTGGGACATCAGACAGCGCATCCTCCTGTGGCAGTCACCGGCAATTAACCTCCGGCGATGGCGGGGACAATCGAAACAGAATCCCCGTCTTTGATCGGAGTATCTTTCCCTGCCAGGAAGCGAATATCCTCCTCATTCACATAGATGTTGATGAAACGGCGCAGTTCGCCCGTATCGTCGGTCACCCTGGCCCCGATTCCGGGGTACTGCCGCTCCAGGTCGGCGATCAGGCCGGTAATCGTGCCGGGCGCGACCGTCACGGTCTCTTCGTTATTGGTAAACTTGCGCAGCGGCGTCGGTATCAGAACACTGACAGGCATCGGTATAACGTTCCTTTCTATGCTAACACCCCGGCGAGCAGACGCTCCGTGTGGAGGGCCGCGTCGAGCGAGGCGAGATTGGGCTGAATGGCGACCGTCTGGCCCAACTGTCCGACCACGACCTCCTGGGTCTTGAGGCCGTTGCCCGTGATGGCGATCACGACGGTGTCGTCCGGCTTGAAGCGCCCCTGCTCCGCCAGGCGCTTGGTGACGGAGACGGTCACGCCGCCCGCCGTCTCGGTGAAGATGCCCTCTGTGCGGCCCAGCAGCCGGATGCCATCGATCACCTCGGCATCGCTCACATCGTCGGCCCATCCGCCGGATTTGCGCACCGTATCCATCGCGATATAGCCATCGGCGGGGTTGCCGATCGCAATGGACTTGGCGAGGGTATTGGGCTTCTGCGGGCGGAAGACCTCCGCCCCGGTCTTGATGGCGGTGGTGATGGGCGAACAGCCGGTCGCTTGCGCCGCGTACATCTTCGTCGGCACGCCCTCGATCAGGCCGAGCTTGTCCAGTTCGTTGAGGCCTTTGTAGATCTTGCTGATGAGCGACCCACCCGCGCAGGGCACCACCACGTGGTCCGGCGCTCTCCAGCCCAACTGCTCCGCGATCTCATAGCCGAAGGTCTTGGAGCCGTCTCCATAGAAGGGGCGTAGATTGATATTGACGAACGCCCAGCCGTACTTACCGCCCGCCTCCGCGCAGAGGCGATTGACCTCATCGTAGTTGCCGGCCACGGAGAGGACATTCGCCCCATAGATCAGCGTGCCCAGCACCTTGCCCTGCTCCAGATCGGAGGGGATAAAGATATAGGCGTGAAAGCCGCCCTCGGCGGCGTGGGCCGCGACCGAGTTCGCCAGGTTGCCGGTGGAGGCGCAGGCGACCGTATCGTAGCCGAACTCGCGGGCCTTGGTGAGGGCGCAGGCGACCACCCGGTCCTTGAAGGAGAGCGTGGGGTGGTTGACGGCATCGTTCTTGATGTAGAGGTTGTTCAGGCCCAACTCGCGGCCCAGGCGCTCGGCCTTCACCAGCGGCGTCCACCCGACGTTTTTGCCCACCGTCGGCGGCCCCTCCACCGGCAGCAGATCCCAGTAGCGCCACATCGAGGGCGGACCGGCGGCGATCTTCTCCCGCGAGACCTGCGGGGCGATCTCCTCCCAGTTCAGCACGACCTCCAACGGCCCGAAACAGAGCTCACACACGTGCACAGGGGTCGCGGGATACTCCTCTCCGCACTCCCGACACCGCATACCCAACACCTTCGTCATCGTCCTCATCCTTTCCAAAACGCAAAGAGCCTCTCGCCACCATGCACGAAACGTGCACAGGACGAGAGGCTCATACCTTCGTGGTTCCACCTGTATTCATCGCGCCTTCACAAACGCGACCTCAGCGGGTGCGTCCGAAACGCGCAAAGCGAGTGCGGAACACCCTAACCCTGTAACGGGAGCCCCCCGGCGTCCCTTAGTCGGCGTATGCCTTTCACGGACACAGCTCAAAGGCCATTTCAGCAGGTTCGCTCATACCGGCTCTCACCAACCCGGCTCGCTGGGACCGCGCTGCCTGCGTACTCCACCTTCTCGATGCCTTTATACTTTATTGGGCCGGACCTACTTGATCGAGCAGGTCCGGGAAATTCTGTAAGTGCGCTGATTATACACGCGCAGGCGGGGGATTGTCAAGTCCCATTTTCGCTTGTCGACTTAACCGGGCCGTGAACGACCCGTCTGTTGGGCCTTCGGCCAACCGCCCTGCGGGCGGAGAATGCATTCCCGGTCGCAGACCGGTTGGCGGCGTTGCCGCCCCCGAGACGGGTCGTTCACGGCCCGGAAAATAAGCCCTATTTTCGCTTACCGGCGCCTCCAGGCTACTTCTGCAGGATGCTGGCGGTGCTGGTAATCTTGATGCTCATTGCGATCTTCTGGGGCTGAGCGCTTGTACCGCCGTTGGGCGATTTCCCCCCCTTCGTTATCATCGTCATGTCCATCACCCCATTCGAGGAGGAGCGAATGAGCTTCCCCTCCGCAATAGCAAAGTCGTTGTCGTAGGTCATTTTTAAGGTGCCCGAAGAGATCACGATCGCCTTGCTGGGGTCGGTGGCCGGTTTTCCCGAGGAATCCAGCGAAAAATTGATGGGGAGCGTCATCGTGGATTGGAGAAACGCCGTCTGGTAGCGTCCAACGGTGTTCCTCTTGACGTATTTGACGGTCACGGTGCCATTGCCGGTATAACCGGGGAGCTTGATCGATTGGGTCCAGGTATCCCCCGGCTTAACGGCCTTCGAGGGCAGGAAGGTTCCCTGGGTATTGGAGATACCGGGATTGCCCAACGCGCCGAACATCGAAGCGGTCGGCCCACCTCCCTGGGAGCCGGGCATATTCATGGAGACGACATTGCCCAGCGGATCATAGACCATCGTAATCGGCTTTGCGGTCGCCCCCTTGCCCGTTGCGTCGGTAACCGTCACTTCCACTTCGCCGTTGCCATTGGGCAGCGCCTTGGTCACCTTGGAATGCTGGAACATGCTCAAATCCTGCGTCATGCCGTTCGCGCTAGGCGGCTTGACATCCCCGGAGGGCTTGGCCTGGCTTAAGCCCGGCATGTTGACCGTATACTGCATCGAGACCTGATAGTCGCTCGTTTCACCGGCTTTGAACTTCATGCGGAGCGTTACCGGATCGTTCGGCCCGGCGGACGCCGCCAGCGGCAGGAGCGCCAGCGCCGCCAGCCCATAACGGAGGGCAGGCAGATAACGGCGCAGGATCGGATGGGAAGGTACGGGGGAAATCATTGGGTTCATCATTATCTCTCTGAAAAATCTTTCTGAAAAGCGAAGCGGGTCGCGCCTGCGGGTCATTTGCCTTTATCGGCGGTGTCCTCTTTGTCGTTGAAGCCTGGAATGATCTGTGCCACATGATAGGAGGCTTTGACGATCAGCTCGCCTGCCTGAGTGGACAGCGGCAGGTTTTCGAGGTCGAAGTCGGCGCGAATTTTCCGCCCATCTTTCGGGTCGACATAGTAAGCGCCATCCAGCTTGAGCGTATATTTCTCATCCGCATTCACCTTGGTCGGCACGCTCATCTGGACTTTCACCTTGAGCGCATCCACCCCGGCGATCTTCTCTGCGCTGACCAGCGTGGAGGTCTGGGTCACCTTCTGGCCCTCCACAAAACGGTTGTTGAGTTCGCTCTTCCAGGTCTCCCCGATCTTGATGGGCTTGTCCGGCGCGATCATCTCGCTGAGTATAAAGCTGAGCGCCTCGACCTGCGCGTTCTGCGCCTGGGCGTCCTCCCGCGCCACCTGCTGCTTGAGGATCTGCCCGGTCTTACTGATGGTACGCGTCACCGGCTGCGGTTTATCATGAGGATTGGGCGGATTGTTATCAATGCGGATCTCATACTGTTCGGTGGTGTCCTGAACGTTCGCATCGCCGTTGGCAGCCACCGACTTGACCTCCTGCTTATTGAGGCTGCGGATCTCAACATTGATGGGCGTGGTTTCGGTCTTCCCGTTGACTTCCTGTTTGATCTCACCGGTGATCGCCATCCGCCCCCGCAGACGTACCGTCGTGCCCTTCTTATACTGATACGTCCAGGAGTAGGTGGAATCGTTTCCGGCCTGTCGTGCATGGGCCGCCGTCAGCAGGGTTGCAAACGAAAGGCTGCCCGCCAGGGCAGCGGAAAGCAGCACGGGCAGGGTTCTCGGCATGGGCTTCATTTCGAGCCTTTCTTGGCGCTGTCGGACGCCGGCGTGGAAGCCGGCTTGGCAGCCTTCGGGTCCGTAGCGGGTTTGACGTCGCTGTCCACGGTAACGAAGAGACGCCCCCTGGCGTCAATCGGCGTGACGACCTTCTGGTCCGGATGGTCGGCATCGGGCATCACCTTCTTCAGCACAATGTTCAGCGTCAGTTGCCCCTGAGCCTGACGCCCGGCGTAGAGCGGAGTGGTATCTGCGATCGTTCTTTTCGTCGGCAGGATGGCAGCGAAGCGCATCGTTCCGGTAGCCGTCACCTTACCATCCAGAGTTCCCACGGCCTGGGAGGCGTTATCCGTCGAGTTGCCCTCTTTGTCGAGTTTGCTGGCGATCAGGGTCTGGGCGTCCTGCGCGACCTCGAAATCCGTGGCCTTGGGGTTCGGGCGTATGGCGATGAGATGACCTGTATAGGTCGTCGTGCCGGGCTTGCGTCCCAGCGCGCCCTCTTCGAACGGCCAGGCATCGCCGGTTTTCAGCGCGTTCTGGGGAAAGACGACCGGAAGGACGGCGGCGATGAAGAGTTTCCGCAGATCCACACCGATCTCGATCCGGAGCGGCGAAGAGCCGCCGGTCACGCTGGCAATGGAGCCATCCGGGTGCAGCAGCGCCGTGACATTGAACATCCCCCGCACCTGATCCAGCGGAATATCGTAAGGGATCTTCTCGTTGTCCGCAGCGATCTTACCATCCGGCCCCACCTCTTTCTCAAGAAAGCCCAACTCCGCCGCTTCGACGGAGAAGGAGATCTCGGTTCCCTTCTCGTCCTGCTTCTTGACGTTCGCCACATAGGTGAGATCCGCCAGGATATGGACCGGAGGGCCATCCGACAGGCTGAGGCCGGGGATATGCCCATCGAGCAGCAGCAGTACCTTGTAGGGGTAACTCTTGCCCGCCTCGAAGTTGTAGGCCAGGCGCGCCGAGGCCGGTGCGGGCGTCGTCTTCGGCTTGGGAGTGTTGTTGGGTTTAGTGGGCGGCTTGGCAAGCGCGCCCCCGCCAGGCAGCAGCGCACACAGAGCGATCAGCGCGCCCAGGCCGCGCGCCCGGTTTCGGGAACGAAAATGCGTATCAGTCAATGAGCTTACCTCCTGAATATTCCAAGTGTACCATTTGGCGCAGTTACCTGTCAAAAGCCTGATATGCGCGGCGCTCCGTGTGGGAACAGGAGAAGGAGATTATGCGTCCTCTGGCGTAATGGAGCGCGATGCGGCTGTAAGGTAATGTACGCCGCGTCTATTTCCGGCTACGTCGGAGGCGTCCTTTCGTGACGATTCTACAATACGGATTGCTCATTCTGGTCGCGGCCCTGCTGCCCTTCGCGCTGGCGCGCTGGGCGCGGACCGCTGCCGGCAGCCCCGAGCGCCCGGCGCGCCGAGACGTCGCTCTGCTGCTGGCGCTTATCGTGCTGGGGCTGGGCGGCTCTCTCCTGCGCGATTGGGTGTTGGAGAGATTCGGGGTCATTTCGATAGGCTACTGGGCCTGTAATCTGGTGTTGTTGGGGATTGCCTGGATGGCGGCCCTCATCCTCCGCAGGCTCTACCGGGCCTATCGCCGCTCCGCCCCCTCCGCCGGCAAACCGGGGACGCCCACGGTTTCGACGCCTGTTATTCGATCGCCCATCCCGTCGAAAGATCAAACGCCAAAACCATGAACCCAATTTCGTTATCTCTTCCCGCTACGGATGCTTCCGCCGGAAGTTCCCGTTCGCTCTTACCCACCCGGTTTCCGTCCTTCCGAAACTGTGTGATCCTGATCATTCTCATCTCGACGCTGCTTCAAATCCCCGGGATGTTCTGGGGCGAGGTGATTGACGACCACGATCTGATCCACAGTACCGTGGAGCGGGGTTGCGGCGATAATCCGGCGGACTGCTTCAAGCACCCCGTCTTCGAGATCTACTACCGCCCGATGCTGGGCGTCTCCTTTTCGATTGGCGTCCAGGTGCATCGGCTGCTGTTCGGCCATATCAAGGCGCTGAAACCCTTCGATATGGACGCCTTCGGCTGCCATCTGGAGAATTTTGCGCTCAATGCCTGCGACATCGCGCTGGCGATCTGGCTCTTCCGCCTGCTGCTGCGCAGGGATCTCCCCGCGCTGCTGGCGGGATTGGTCTTCGCCCTGCATCCGCTGCATGTCGGCGTCACGACCTTCATCGGCGGACGGACCGATACGATGGCCCTCTTCTTTCTGTTCTGGTACGCTATCGGGCTGATGAAAACCGTGGAGAAAAAGAGTGCGTTGTGGTTCGGGGTGTCCCTGTTGGGTTTTACGGGGGCGATCTTTACGAAAGAGCAGAGCGCCACCATGATCCTGCTGGCGCCGCTCCTGATCGCCATCGCCGCCCAGGGAACTTCCGGGAAGATCGCGTGGCGGAGTTGGGCCTCGCGCTGGTGGCTGGCGATCTACCTGATCCCGATTGCCCTCTTTGCCTGGGCGTCACAGCATGTCATGCCGCTCTCGAAGGTTCCCAAGGCGGATTGGACGACAGCCCTGCACATTGAGATGGTGGGTCGAACCCTCTGGTACTTTGTCCGCACGCTCTGCCTGCCGATGTCGGCGCAACTCCACCAGTCCACGCTCGGCCCCTGGGATACGCCGCAGCCGCTGGTCATGGCGCTGGGCTACTTTATGGCCGGGGTCTGGGTGGCGATCCTGATCCGCGTCTGGCCGGACCGGGGACTGCGCTTCCTGGCCCTCTGGCTGGGCCTGACGCTGCTGCCCTGCCTGAACCTGCTCCCAATCCCCTCGCAATTCGCCTCCCCCTACCGCGCCGTCATCCCCCTCTTCGGCTTCGCGGGATTGGTCGGTATGGCCCTCTCTTGTGTGGATGCGTGGGAGGAGCGGCTGGCCGGTATCGGCTGGCGGAAATTGCCGAACGGCGTCTTGCAGTTCGCCTTGGTGGCGGCCATCGTGCTGTATTTCGGTTGGCAGACCGTGACGGATGTGCCCGCATGGCGTACCGATACCACTTTGATGGTTGCGGAGACCTCCGGTGACCCGAACTTCCTGCCCGCGTGGGGAGGATTGGCGAACGGGTACCGCTACCATGAGAAGATCGATAAGGCGCTCCCACTGTACGACCTGTGCCTGGAGCGCCTCTTGCCCAATGCGCACACCATTAAGGAGCGCCTGGACATGGTATACACTCCCGCCACAGACCGCCGGATGAAGAGCCAGGCCGGCCTCCGCTATGAAGCGACCGGCTATGCCCAGATGCTGACGCGGACGCGCGGCGGCGCCCTGCATGAGATGGGCAGGTACGATAGCGCGATTGACGACTATCTGGTGGCGCTTACGATCAACCCGCAGGATAGTGAGGTGCGCGCGGCGCTGGCGGCGTGCTATCGCGCCACCGGGCGCAGAGCCGAGGCCTGGGCTGCGGAGAACAATCTGCTCACGCTGCCTCCCGATGAGGAAGAGGCGGGATCGGAAAAATCCGGCAGGAAATAACGGCCTGTCTGTGGAATCGCGCATAAGATATCTGCAAGAGGCAACAAGGAGCAATTTCGATGGAGCGAAAGATCAACATCGGTCTCGTGGGCGGCGGCTTCGCGCGCGCGTTTCAATTTCATGAGCATCCCGGCTGCACGGTCACGGCGGTCGCCGAGTTGAACCCCGAACGGCGCGAACAACTGCGCACACAATTCCACTGCGATACCGCCTATGAGACGCTGGAGGAGTTGTTACGCGATAAAAAGGTCGAGGCGGTCGGCATCTTCACGCCCGCACCGGAGCATGCCCGCCACAGCATTCTCGCCCTCGAAGCCGGCAAGCACGTCCTCAGTGCGGTCCCCGCCGCTTTTTCGCTGGAGGAGTGCGAGTGGCTGCTGCACACCGTCCGGGCAACCGGCCTCACCTACATGATGGCGGAGACGAGTTACTATCGGCGTGAAACCATGCACGCGCGAAACTGGTATCAAGAGGGAAAGTTCGGCGAATTGTTCCACTCCGAGGGGGAATACTGGCATGAGAGCCTCGAAACATTGATGTTCGATGTCAACGGCAAACCCACCTGGCGCTATGGATTGCCGCCGATGCACTACCCGACCCACTCCACCGCGTTTCTCATCGGGGTCACCGGCGAACGGCTGACGCGGGTGCAGTGTATCGGCTGGGGCGACGACCATCCGATCCTGAAGGACAACGTGTATGCGAACCCCTTCTGGAACGAGATCGCCTTCTTCCAGACCGACCGGGGCCACTCCTCCCGCATGATCGTCGGCTGGCACGTGGGGCATCCGGAGGTAGAGCGCGCCTCCTGGTATGGCAGCCAGTTCTCGTTCGTCATGGCCTCGCCCATGGGACAATCCAGTGCTACCAGCAAGAGCCTTCAGGTGCAGACCGTCGAGGTGTCGAACCACTACGAGAGCTTGCCTGAGCCGTTGCGCCACCCCAGCGGACATGGCGGCTCCCACACGCACCTCACCCATGAGTTCATTTCGGCGCTCCAGGAGGGCCGCCGGCCCACGATTGATATTTACGAGGCGCTGGCGTACACCGCGCCCGGCATCGTGGCGCACCAGTCCGCACTGAAGGGCGGCGAAACGCTGCCGGTGCCTGATTTTGGGCGGGCTTAGCCGCTCCCCTGGCAGTCGCGAAGTCATTCGCAGGGATTTAAGGAAGTATTGCGATGTTCCTTCGCAGAGTTATAGGATGGTTTGTCATTCTGGCGCTTGCGCTCTTTGCCGTCGGCGCCCGCGCAGACGTGAATTTCAAGACGGTCTCGGAGATGGAGAGCCTGGAGGGGGACAAGGAGACAATCTCCGGCCCCTTCCCCGGCATTCTGGTCACCCCCCACAAAGACCTGAATGTTCAGGATTCCAAGTACGCCCAACCCTATCATTCTGTCTGCACCGTCTATGTCACCCAACGCTCCTCGAAAAGCGACACGATCCACGGCTATGGACGCCGGTTCCAGGTCTTCGTTCCGGATCGCGCCTCCCTGCCCCTGGCAAAGCGCGTCGCACGCCTGCTGCTCCTGCTCTGGGGTGAAAACCACGAGCACCTGCGCTTCGACCACACCGCCGATTTCCCCACAATCAATGTCTGGCTCACCCGCGAAATCGCCTCGGGGCTCTCTCCGGACACGGGCGGTGAACAGTTCGAGCACGAAATCTACCTCTATGCCATCTTTCGAGACCGGTCGCCCACCGAGTGGGCGCGAGAGATCGCCCACGAATACGGCCACTACGCCCTGCCCGGCATCAGCGGGTTCACGGCGCCCGAAGAGTGGGCCAACGGCGTTCTGGGCGAACGCCTCTTTCTCAAGTGGATCGGTGAAGACCTGAAAGCCGGTCGCCTGCATGCAGGCGACCTGACATTCATCACCCCCGACCAACTGGAGACCTATCTCGCCCTGCAGGTCACGCCGCTGGTGCGCCGCATCGTGCATGAGGGCATCAAAGCGCAGGAGATGGCGAAGCGGGATGCGGAGGGGATGGACTACTATACGGGCGCAGCGCTGGGCATCGATACCCTTTATGGCAGCAGAATGCTCCTCAGCGCCATGAGCCTTACGCACTCGCCCGACAGCACCCGGCTGGCGCAAGCGCCCGACTTCCTACGCGGCTTTCTGGAGGCCCTGCGCAGCGCCGATACCTTCACCGTGACCGTGCCGTTCGGGTCGAAAGACAGCACCTCCGAAACGCTCGCCCTCTACCTGCCGCGCGGCCAGTACACCCTCTCCTCGGAAGGTCCCCTCAAGGGCTGGAAGCTCGCCGAAGACGGCAGTGGCGTGCATGTCCAGGGGAGCGACCGCCTCAGCGTCGGCAAACCCAATTGGGTTAAGCTCACCGCCACCCGGACCCCCTCCGACGAGACGCCCGTTCGCCTCACCTTCCGCCGGAAAGAAGCGCCGTAGGGTACAATAAGGGGCATGGCCCTTTCGCTTCCCGATTTTGAGCGCCCGCCGCGTTTCGAGCTTATGGCGCCTGTCGTCTCCCAGAACCCTGTGATCGGTCAGGAACACGAGATCGTCTTTTCGGCTCCCCCCATCGCGCAGCATGCCCGCCCCGGCCAGTTTCTGGAGATCCTGTTCGGCAACAGTTATGCGCCGCTGCTGCGTCGCCCGTTCAGCATCTATCGAGTGGATCGCGAGGCAGGCACGTGCAGCATCCTCTACCTGGCGCGGGGCGCTTTCACCAGCGCGCTGGCGCAGAGACGCGTCGGGGACGCCGTGTCGCTGTTAGGCCCGCTCGGCAGACCCTTTACCTGGCCCACCGCGCCTGCCACACGCCACGTACTGATCGCCGGGGGGATCGGCGCGCCTCCGCTCCTCTTTCTGGCGCGCGAATTGTGCCGCGAACGCGCGGAGCAGAGCGCGGCCATCGGCCCGATCCATGTGCTGAACGGGGCGCGCACCGCCGAGTTGCTGGTGGGGATGACGGAGCTGGAAACGCTGGAGGTCGAACTGGAGGCGGTAACGGATGATGGCTCGTTCGGGCAGCGCGCACGGGTAGCGGAGGCGCTTCCCCCTCTGCTCGACGCGCTGCCGCAAGGGCCGACCCAACTCTATAGCTGTGGCCCCATGCCCATGCTGCGGGCGGTCGGCGCGCTGGCGCTGACCCGCCATTTAAGCTGCCAGGTCTCCGTGGAGACCCCTATGCCCTGCGGCATCGGGACCTGCGAGGGGTGCGCCATCGCCGTGCATGCCCCGGA
>DATGIG010000841.1:0-5565 GCA_035295825.1 Chthonomonadaceae bacterium
GACCCTGCGGCGGGCTTCTTGAAGGAGTACGCCCGCTACCAGCAGGCGTCGGTGGCGTATGCCTGGCTGGACTTTCCCCGCGCCCTCACGCTCTACCAGCAGTTCCTGAACGACTTCCCGAAATCCGCCAAAAGGGAGGCCGGGCTGCTGATGCTGGCGCGCTGCGCACTCCGGCCCCAGGTCGCGGAGAGTACGCGCGCAGATGTGGGGAAGCAGGCGCTGGATCAACTCTTCCAGGAGTTTCCCCATACCCGCTATGCCGATGCGGCGCAGGGGCTGCAGGGCCGACTCTACTATCTTACCGGACGCTATGCCGATGCCGTTCGCTGCTATCTCGCCATTCACGACATGGAATCGGCTACGCGGGCCGCCGCCCGCCTGCCGGCGAACACCGGGGAGATTGCCCATGTGAGCATTCTGGAGGGCCACCTCCGCCGTCTGCTTACCGTCTCCAATCTCGACCGTTATCAGCAGAGCGTCCTGGCCATTAATGGCCTGGCGCCGTACCTTACCAAAACTGAGCGCGCGCAGTTCTCACACGATGTGTTGCAGGACCCCGAACTGGCCGCGCCCTATCTCTACTATCGCCTCTACCACTGCGACAACAAGCCTTCCGACCTGCAGCACATGGTCGCACTCGCCGAGAGCCTCATCGCCCGACACTCCACGGCGCAGCTCTCGCCCCTGGTGCGTGTCCGCCTCGCTGAGGTCTACTACCAGAACCGGCGCTACGATCAGGCGCTGGACTGGGCCAATCGCGCCCTCGCCGCCGCGCCTCAGTACGACCGAGCCCTGTTTGTGCATGGCGCGACCCAGCACAAGCGCCATGAATACCATGTAGCCATTGCCGATTTCAAGACGCTGTTGCGCGACTGTCCCGGCAGCTCGCTCCAGCACGGCGCGTGGGAGGAACTGGCGATCTTGGATGAGACCGTCGGCGATATGGGCGGAGCCCTGGAACAGTATCTCGCGCTCAACTATCGCCCCGACATCGCTTATCTGCTCGACGCCAAAATGACGATCCCTCAGATCGAAGCCTACTATAAGGCGACCCCGGAGGATCTGTCGGACGAGAGCCACTTTAACTACAGTTATGAAGACAGCAGTACCCTAGCTCCTCCTTCTTATAAGCGCCGTGACCTGTTGGCCTACACCATCGGCATACGCTACCTGCGGCAGGAGCAGTGGGACCAGGCCGACCTCTGGCTTAAGCGGGTGCCGGCGGAGAAGCTTAAGGCGTTCAACAAGGGGCGCGAGGAGTGGGGCAGCAAGCCCAGCCCGGACCCTCTCACTGCCTCCCACGAACTCCATGCCCTGCAGCACACCGCCTCCGAGGCCAAAACCGAGGCCACTCGCGCGGAAGCCCTCTTCCGTTATGCCTCTTACTATTATTCGCACGGCACGCTGCTCCTCTACAATCCCATGCTCTGGCAGGAGGAACGCGCCTTCAACTTCAGTATGTACTGGGATAAGAAGCAGCCCACTCCGGAGGATCTATCGGCGACAAAACGGTACATGTACTCGCATGAAGTCTATGCGCACACGCGGGCGCTCTGCCTGGAGATCGCCCGCCGCTATCCCGACACGCCCACCGCGCCGAAAGCCCTCTACCGCGCCGCCTGCTCCGACCGCTATCTGGCAACCTTCAATGGCTGGTGGCGTGAAGAGAATGCGCAGGAAGACCATTGGAAGGAGGCAGCGCGTCTGATGCGCGAACTGGCGCAACGCTACCCGCACGATCCCCTTGCGGCGGACGCTAAGAAATTCGCAGGCGTCTTCACCGAAGAGCGGAAGGGAATGCAGTGGTAAGCGAGGCCGCGACGCTGTTGGAGCAACTGGTGCAGGCCGTTCAGGAGAGCGCCAAGTACCGGGAGGTCTGTGAGGATCTGATCCGCCGCCTCGGAGCGCGGGAACTGGAGCGCCGTCGCAATCTCAAAGAGGCCATCAAGGAGACGAAAAACACGCTCCATCAGGTAGCCGGGGCATATCTCGACCACACACCCCGCTATACCGAGGGATTGGCGCGGCTCACCGCCGACCCCACGGACCGCGACGCTCTCGCCTCCCTGATGCAACAGCACGCCTCCACCCGCGAACGCCTGCCTTATCTCGACGATTTCTACTCCGCCCTCTTTGCCGCGCTTCCCCCCATCCACTCGATCCTTGACCTCGCCAGCGGCCTCAACCCTCTGGCGCAGCCCTGGATGGGCCTGCCCCCGGAGGTCCGCTACGACGCCTACGACCTCTACGGCGACATGATGGCCTTCCTTGATGCCTATTTTTGCCTCTCAGGCCGCAACGGCGCGGCCCACGTCTGCGACGTCATCGCCCACCCCCCATCCCAACCTGCCGACCTCGCTCTCATCCTCAAGTTCCTTCCGGTCCTGGAGCAGACTGACCGGGGCCTCACCCTCGACTGGCTCCGCCGCCTGCAGGTCCGTTATCTGCTCATCACCTTTCCCACCCGCAGCCTGGGCGGGCGCGGCAAAGGCATGGCCGAAAACTACGAAAACCGCTTCCACGAACTCCTCCAACAGACCGACTGGACCGCAGAGCGCTTCGCCTTCCCCAACGAGCTCGCCTTCCTCGTCCGCAAACTCCCTGGCTGACAGGATCCACGGCGTTGAAACGCCGTTCTGAAACACAAAGTCCGCCTTCGCGGACTGGTTCCCCTCACCCCAACCCCTCTCCCCTTGCGGGAGAGGGGCTTTTTGAGTCGGCGAAGGCCGACTTTGCAAACGTAGACCGGTACTTCAGTGCCGTGTAATCAACCCTCCGAATCCAATGGATTTCCACATGCGAGCAAGGAATCGGCTGCAATTTATGCCAGAATGAGAAGATGACCAACGAGGTAATGTAAACCCTCCAGGATAGAAATAGGATTGGATCAGTAAGACTTAAATGGGAAGGTAATCTACTATGGGTAATGCGGCAGCAACCACAAGAAGATCAGGGATCGTGCTTCTCCATCTTTCGGACCTCCATTTTGGCAACAAGAACCGCTTTCAGGGAATTGATCTGGCCGCCTTTGGACAGCAGTTCAGCCGGGCCGTAAAAGACGCCTGCAACGAACAGGGCTGGAAACAGCCTGTGGATCTGGTCGTCGTCAGTGGGGACATCGCCGAAGTCGCCAGGCCCAGCGAGTTCATGGACGGGTGGACCTTTCTGACCGCCGCGATTACCGGCCTGGGCCTTCCGCTGTACCGCACCCTCTTTGTTCCGGGGAACCACGATGTCTCCTGGACCCAATGCAAACGCGTGGATCTGGACAGAGAAGACGGGCTTATAAACGATGCCGAGTACCCGAAGCGCTTACAATCCGCCAAGTTTGAATACTACAACCGGTTTCTCCAGAGCTTCTATGACCTGTCCGATGCCAATCTGATGCAACTGCCCGGACGCGTGTTACTGGATGCCGAGAGCGGCTCTTACCTGCACGATTTCACCCTGGAAGGCATGCCTATCTCCTATGCCGCCCTCAATACCAGTGAGAAAGAGACGCATAATGTTCATGGCGGAGAATTGGGCAAAGCGCAGGCGGAGGCGCTTATCAAGGCGTGGATGAGGCCGGAGTATGCGCGGTATCTAAAGGTCGCCGTGGTTCATCATAACCCGCTGGCCTCACCGATAGAAAACCTGCACTGGACCGAGGAGTGGCTGAAGCAACAGATCGCCGAGAAGAAACTGGAGGTCACTCCGGAATGGCTTGCGCACTACACAGCGGATATGGCGGGCTTCAAGGGTGCAGCATACTTACAGCGGATTGTGAAGGATACGGGCGCGCATCTGGTATTGCATGGGCATCACCACAACCCCACCAGCCCCGTCTTATGGGGTCATAGAGGCGATGGGGTCGCGCCGGTCCTCTCGGTCGGAAGCTTCGGCCTGAATGCGAACCAGATTCCGACCGATCAACCCCTGACCTGCCAGATTATCTGCTTTCAGATCGAACCGGAACCGAGACTTATCGCCGTTCCCCTGGAATTCGACCCCAACTATCGCCTGCCCGGCACACTGGAGAAGGGGCAGTTTCGGCTCAATCTGAAGTCGGAGGCTGTGTACAACCGCGCCCTACCGTTGCCGGAGGGATGGATAAGAGAGTCATTGCCAGGGAGCAGTCAAACGGCTGACAATCCGGACAACGTGATTGCCAGGAAACTGCTTCGATTTACCGACTACTACCGCAACCATCTCCATGCGCTGTACAGCACCTATGATCTGAAGAACCTGGGTGTTCTGCTTACGGAGATGCAAAAAACGGCCAGCCCGAAACTAGACGATTTGTACCTTCCGCTCCGCTTCGATGCCAATTTCGACATCAACAAGACGGATGCCGGAACGGTGGTTGATGTGGATAGATTACTGAATCTATTGACGGTTTATTACCATCCAGGACCGGAAGGCTCGCAAGCATTTACTCCTAACCGACAAACTCTCCGAATGAACATACCTTATCGCCGCCACTCGCTGGCGATCACAGGCGCGGCGGGAACAGGAAAAACGACGTGGATGCGCTATACCTTCCGTAGAATGCTTCAAGATGAGCGCACTCTGCCCATGCTGCTCGAATTGCGCGCGGTGGCGAAGTTCTGGAGTGAACGCAAGCAAGCGCGAAATCGCTGGTCTATTGAGTCCTATTTGGAATACTGGCTGGAAGAGAATGCTCCGGCTTACAAGGACCTGGGCATCCGAGTTCCAAAACTGTTGGAGGCACCAGTCGAATGGCTCCCCGTTCTGCTGGTAGATGGTTGGGATGAACTTGGAGACATGGGCATCACCTTTCGAGAGAAACTATTGGGACTGATGCAGCAATATCCACGCCTGCTGGTCATCACCTCAAGCCGCCCCTATGGCAGCGCACGCCCCAACTCTAGCGATGATTTCCGTTTGTTGCACGTTCAGCCGCTGAACCAGGAAGAGATCACCGCGTTCGCGCTGCACTTCTATCAGAGGTGCTATCAACAGGAAGAGACCCTGGTAAGAACGCAGGCGGAGGCTTTTGGCAAAGCGCTGGCCCGTTCTGAAGATGCCAAATTGCTGGCCAAAACACCGCTGCTCCTGACTATGATGCTGTATATCAATCGCTCCAAGCGTCTGCCCGACAAACGGCATCTGCTCTATGAAGAGTGCCTGATGAGCCTTCTCTCCGAGCGACCGGCAATGCAGATGGAGGAGGGCGTCCGACTATTGGAAGGACAGTGGTGTCCGCAAGACAGCGGGCCTGCTCGAATGCAACTCGTGGCGCGGATGGCCTATGATTTACAGACAAACCATGACAAAATACAGACGGTCGCCAGTACGACAAGATCTATCATTGTATCAAAAGAGATGCTCAAGCGCTATCTGCCGCAGGAGTGGGAACCACGACAGAAGGACGGTTTCCTGCTCTGGCTCTGTGGCCGCGCGGGCGTAATGGTGGACGATGCCCAGGACAATATCTGGTTTGCCCATCTGAGCTTTCAAGAGTTTCTCACTGCATGGCATTTGAACTATAGCCAGGAGGACGCGGAAGCTCTCCATTACTTTGCGGAGTTGACGAAACAGCCGTTCTGGTGGGAGACGCTC
>DATGIG010000842.1:0-3095 GCA_035295825.1 Chthonomonadaceae bacterium
AACAGCGTAAGATCCAACTGTGCCGTCCCCCGGTCCACCGACATCCAGTTTGCATCCACTCCCTCGAATGCGATGGAGGAGTTCTCGCCCTTGGTATAGGTGAGCTTCACCTGATAGAAGGGCGGGTGCTCCGGATCCCGCACGGGGCGCAGGATCTCCACCAGCTTGTTAAAGGGCAACTCCTGGTTTGCATAACCTTCCAGCGCCACATCCCGGACACGCCGCAACAACTGCCGAAAACTGGCGCAGTCCGATAGATCGGTTCGGAGGGCCAACTGGTTGATGAAAAAGCCGATCAGGTTCTGGATCTCCGGTCGGTCGCGGTTCAGGGCATCGGTCCCAACGAGAATATCCTTCCTGCCGATAGAACGGCTCAGGAGGAGCTGAAAGGCCGTCAGAAAGAACATAAACGGCGTGATCGTCTCCCCATGGCATAGGTGCTTGATCTGCTGCAGCGCCGGTGCAGGGACAAGGAAGCGCTGCGACTGCCGCGAGAAGGTCGGCGCGCTGGGACGGGGATAATCGGTGGGGATTCCCAGGATAAGAGGCGCATCGTGGAGTTGGCGTCTCCAGTAGTCCACCTGGTTCTGAAATCGCCCCTGCTGGAAGCGCTCGCGTTGCCACAGCGCATAATCGGCATATTGGATCGGCAGCTCGGGCAGCAGGACCTGTCCGCCGGTTACCTCCGCCCGATACAGGGCGCTTAGTTCGTTGATAAAGATCGTCGCGGTGTTATCATCGGCGACGATGTGGTGCAGCGTCAGCACCATCACATGCGTATCCGGATCCAGGCGGATCAGATGGCAGCGATAGATGGGGCCGTGCGCAAGATCGAACGGACGTTGCGCCTCTTCGCGGACAAGTTGCGCGACAGCTTCCGCCTGTTCGCCTTCCGGAAAGTCGCCGAGTTCCGACAGGGAGAGAGGTGCGGGCGGATCGTCCTGAATGATCTGGATGGGCCGGCCCTTGTCCAGGGCGAACATGGTACGGAGGACTTCGTGACGCCGCTGGAGCGTCACCAGGCTGCGTCTGAGCGCCTCGATATCGAGCTTACCGCTCAATCGCAGCGCCATGGGGAAGTTGAAGAGCGAGTTGCCAGGCTGAAGTTGGTCCATAAACCAGAGCCGCTCCTGCGCGAAGGAGAGGGGCAATGCCTGATCGCGCTCGGCCCGGCGGATCGGTGGATCCACTATAGCTTTACCATCCGGAGCGCCGGACGCCAGCTTCTGGCCCAGCGCAGCGATGGTGGGGCTCTCAAAGAGGGAGCGCAGGGGCAACTCCACATGGAATACCTCGCGTACCCGCGCCATGAGCTGCGTAGCCAGCAGCGAGTGTCCGCCCAACTCGAAGAAGCTGTCATGCACTCCCACCTGCGCCACGCGCAGCACCTGGCTCCAGATCTCCGCCAGGATCTCTTCTCTGGCGTTGCGCGGCGTTGCATACTCCGATCCGGGTTCACTCACCCCACGATCGGGCTTCGGCAGCGCCTTCCGGTCCACTTTCCCGTTGGAGTTCAGGGGGAACGCATCCAGCATCACAAACGCTGAGGGAACCATATGGCCGGGCAGCTTCTCCCGCAGCGCCTCCCGCAACTCGCCCACGCTCACGCCGGGGAGGCCGACCACGTACGCCGCCAGTCGCTTGTCGCCGGGCGCATCCTCGCGGACCAGCACCACCGCTTCGCGCACCGCAGGATGCCCCAGAAGCACGCTCTCGATCTCGCCCAACTCCACACGGAACCCACGGATCTTCACCTGGTTGTCCATCCGCCCCAGATACTCGATGTTGCCGTCCGGTAGGTAGCGCGCCAGATCCCCCGCCCGATAGAGCCGCGCTCCCGGCTCGCTGCTGAACGGATCCGGCACAAACTTCTCCGCTGTCATCTCCGGGCGATTGAGATAGCCCCGGGCCAGGCACACGCCGCCGATGTACAACTCGCCGGGAACGCCTATCGGCGTCGGCTGCAGGCGATGGTCCAGGAGATAGATCTGGGTGTTGGCGATCGGACGCCCGATAGGCGGCAGGAACGACCACCCCTCGGTATCCCCCTGAAGCGTGAACGCCGTGACCACATGCGCTTCGGTAGGACCATAGTGATTGTAGAGGATCGGTGCGTTCGGTCTATGAAACATCGCGCGGATCTCCTCGGTGATCTGTAGCTGCTCCGCCGTCGCCAGAACAACGCGCAGGCTCTTCGGCAGTTCGGGCTGAGAGAGCTGGACAATGGCCAGTTGCTGGAGCACGGCGACCGAGAGGTTGATCGTCTGCAGGCGCGCTTCATCTATAAATCGCAGCAGGGCAGGCGGGTCTCGCCGGATCTCCTCACTCACGATCACCACCGTGCCGCCGGTCCACCATGCGAGGAAGATCTCATGGAAGGAGGCATCGAAGCCGATGGACGCAAACTGCAGCGTCCTTCCGGGGTTCGGGACCCGGAGTATCTGCCACCAGAGCAGATTGACCAGGGCTTCGTGACTGAGGACCACCCCCTTCGGGCGTCCTGTGGAGCCCGAGGTATAGAGGACATAGGCCGCACACGCGGGAGGCGCTTCCGCAGGGATGCGCTCCTCACCCGTGCTAAGGGCTGCCTCCTTGAGAGGGAGGCGGGCCGCATCGGAAGCGGCGAGCGGTTCCTCAACATCGCCGTGCGTCAGCACCAGCGACACACCGGCATCGCGGAGGACATATGCGATGCGCTCCGCCGGATACGTTATATCTACGGGCACATACGCGGCGCCGGCTTTGAGGATGCCGAGCATCCCGATCATCATCTCCAGCGAGCGCTCGGCGCAGAGCCCCACCCGCCCATCCAGGCCCACTCCCCGCTGACGGAGGCAGGATGCCACGGCGTTGGCCCGCCGGTTCAGCTCCGCATAGGTGATCTGCTTGCCTTCGCACTCCACGGCGACCCCATACGGCGTCCGTGCGACCTGCTCCTCGAACAGCGTATGGATGCACTTCTCACGCGGATACCTGGCGTCCGTATCATTCCACTCCACCAGAAGCTGGCGGCGCTCCGGTTCGGTCAGGAACGCCAACTCCGAGAGCCGCCGCGTAGGGTCCGATGCGATACTCTCCAACAGCGTTCGATAGTG
>DATGIG010000843.1:0-2259 GCA_035295825.1 Chthonomonadaceae bacterium
TCCTTTTATCTGCCGGAGCGCGTCTGGGCCCTGCGTGTCTGGCGGGAGCGGTTTGCAGAACATCCTCTTCTCGGAAATATCGCCCGAAGGCTGATCTGGCATCTCTCCGACGGCGAGCGGAAGACGCAGGGACTCTGGGATGGGGCGCAAAAATGCTTTGTGGACGTACAGGAGGCCCCGGTCTCCTGGCTGACCGAGGACACGGAAGTGCGCCTGTGGCATCCGATCGGCTTCCCGGTGGACGCGGTGCTGCAGTGGCGCGACGCCTTGCAGCGGCGGCAGATCGTGCAGCCGTTCAAGCAGGCGCATCGGGAAGTCTATCTCCTGACGGACGCCGAGCTGCGCACCCGCGTCTACTCGAACCGCTTTGCCGGGCACATCCTCAAGCAGCATCAGTTCCATGCGCTGGCGGCCCTGCGCGGTTGGAAAAACAAGCTGCGCCTCATGGTGGACGACAGCTATCCGCCCCCCGCGAAAGAGTTTCCCGAGCTGGGGCTGCGCGCCGAGTTCTGGGTCGAGGGCATCGGAGAGACTTACGGCACGGACACCAACGACACCGGCACCTATCTCTACGTCACGACCGATCAGGTGCGCTTCTACCGGATGGACGCGCCGGACAACGTGGCGAATGCGGGAGGCGGCGGCTATCATAACCAGGGGCGGCGGCTCGCCGATCTGGCAGCGCCCCTGCCGCTCATGGAGGTCCCCGCCCTGCTCTTCTCCGAGGTCATGCGCGACGTGGACCTGTTCGTCGGCGTCTGCAGCGCCGGCAACGACCCCGCCTGGCAGGACGGCGGGCCGCAGGGCCGCTATCACGACTACTGGTCCCACTACTCCTTCGGCGACCTTTCCGCCACCGCCCAGACCCGCCGCGCCGTCCTGGAGCGCCTGCTGCCCCGGCTGAAGATCGCCTCGCGCTGCGCGCTGACAGATAAGTTCCTGGTGGTGCGCGGCGACCTGCGCGCCTACAAGATTCATCTGGGCAGCGGCAACATTCTCATGGAGCCCAACGACCAGTATCTGTGCATCGTGCAGGACCGGAGTGCGGCGCGCAACGACGCGCCCGTCGCGTTTCTGCCCTTCGAGGGCGATCAGCGGCTCGCCCTGATCCTGAGCAAAGCCTTCCTGCTGGCCGAGGATACCAAAATCACCGATCCGACCATCACCCGGCAGATCAAAGGCGCATAAACTTAGAACAGGTCTAGCAATTGATCGAAAATATTATCGAGGATACCATCGGGATCGAAGATCGAGGCCATGCGATTATGCAGCAGGATAGCGGCCACACCAACATCTGGAGCCAGGACAAAACGGCTGCTAAAGTTATCGGCGCCTCCCCAATGCTCCACTCTCTGTATTCCCTTATATGTATGGGCAATGAAGGTCAGACCGTAGCCCTTACCAGAAGGGGCATCAAGTTCCACATGGCGGATATGCATCTGTCGGACTGAGGCTGGCGATAGAAGTACCCGGTCGAGAAAGCGTCCCTGATTCAAATGCAGGATCGCAAAATGCGCCAGGTCCATGACGGTAGACATCGCGCCGCTGGAGGGGTTCCCGGCGGCCTGATCCCAGAACTGATGCTTTACAGTCAATCGCCCCTCCGTATCTACATGCGGCTGCGCGATCGGATACGTCATCGCCACGGCAATATCGAACGTGGTACGGCGCATTTCTAAGGGACCAAAGACCAGCTCCTGCATAGCGTCAGGATAATGCTTGCCATAGATCGTTTCCAGAATGTAGCCAACGAGATCTATACCAAGATTACTGTAGAGCCATATTGTTCCCGGAGGAGCAAAAAGATTCAGATTTGGCAACTCTTTGCGGAGGCTATCCTCCAATCCCTCCAGGTCGCGATGACCGTGCAGAGGAATCTCGAAAGGCAGCCCCGCCGTGTGGCTCAGCAACATACGCAATGTGATTCGTTCTCCGGCGCCGTCCGCGCCAATAGGGAGCCAGGGCACGTATTCTCGGATCGGGCGATCCAGATCGAGTTTACCTATCTCGACCAGCCGCATGATGGCCGTCCCGGTCAACGGCTTGGTGGTAGAGCCGATCCGAAAGAGGGTTTGGGCGGTTACGTCAAGGCCGCCATCCTCCACGCTGGTCGTGCCGAATCCATTGGCGTAAACGATCTCACGATTTTGGACGATCGCCAGGGCCGCTCCGGGGACATTTGCCGCCTGAAGCTGTTGCTCGATGCTCTGCTCTAAATCCGAGACGGAAAGCATCTTCTCCCTCCGCATAGCCACACAG
>DATGIG010000844.1:0-7923 GCA_035295825.1 Chthonomonadaceae bacterium
TAAACCACCCGCTTCGCTAGAGACCACAGAGAACCACAGAGAACACAGAGGTAAAACAGAGAGCAAAGCAGGTTGTACAATCAGCAAATCTCACCCTCTACCACATAACGAGCGAGATCACAGAGAAAAGCCGATCCTGGCGGCTTCCTTTCCTGCTAACAACACAAGCAGACAAGCTTAGGCAGCGTTTTTCTATGTGGTCTCCTTCGCTTACAGCAGAGGCACAGGCTTTTCTTGTTGCACCGACCTCTTATCTGTTTCTCTTCGTTTTTCTCTCTGTGTTCTCGGTGGTTCTCTGTGGTCTCTAGCGAAGCGGGTGGTTCGTATTTGGAAACCTGGCGGTAGGTACAAGCTTGGGGTCAGGGAGGAGTTTGATACACCGAAATGCGATATAATGCCGGGAATACTGACAACAAGGAGATGTGATGGTGAGGTGGTCACGGAGGGAGTTTTTAGGGCGGGGAATCGCAGCGGCAGGTCTGAGTTGGGCGGCGGGCGCGCTGGGCAGTCATCCGGCCGCGGCAGGTCCGGTCAAGTCGCGCAAGAAACCGATGAAGAATGAGAAGATCGTCCTGGGTCTGATCGGCTGCGGCGGCATGGGACCTTTCAACATGCGCACCTTTATGAAGAAGCCGGAAGTCGAGGTCGCCGCCCTCTGCGACGTGGATACCAGCCATCTGCCTGCCAACGTGGCGGACGTGGAAAAGACGTATGGAAAAGCGCCGAAGACCTATAGCGATTTCCGCCATCTGCTGGAGCGCAAAGACATTGACGGGGTCATCATCGGCACGCCCGATCACTGGCACGCGCTCCCGCTGATCCTGGCCTGCGAGGCCGGCAAGGACGTTTACTGTGAAAAACCGATCTCCCACGACATCACGGAAGCGAAAGCGATGGACGCCGCCGTGAAGCGGTTCCATCGGATTGTGCAGGTCGGCACGTGGCAGCGCAGCACGCCGGAGTTCGTCAGCGCCGTCGCCTTCGTGCGCGCGGGCAATATCGGCCCGGTCACGACGGTGCGCGCCTGGAAGACCGATGATATTCAGACCGGCCACAGCCAGCCGGCCAAACCGCCCGCCAGTCTGGATTACGACTTCTGGACCGGTCCGGCCGCCCTGGTGCCATATGCCCCTAACCACGTCCACAACCTCTGGCGCTGGTTCCTCAACTACGGCACCGGCATGACCGGCGATTGGGGCGTGCATATGATGGACATCGGCCTGCTCGGCATGAGCGAAGACACTGATCTGGTCATGCCGGTCGAGGTCAGCAGCGTGGGCGGCAAACTGGCCTATCCTGACGACGACCGCACAGCGCCGGACACGGTGCAATCCATCCTGCGCTTCCGCGATCCCGATTTCCTGATGACCTGGGAGACCGGGCGCAACCATGAGGACCGTCCAGACCATGGCACGGAGTTCATCGGCGCCGACGGCCGCAGCGTGATGGTCTGGCGCGGGGGCTGGAAGGTGCGTGACCTGGAGGGCAAAGAGCTGCCCAAAGAGGAGGCGCCCGCCATCAGCGATCACTGGCAGAACTGGCTGGACTGCATCAAGTCGCGCGAGCCGCCGCGCTCAAACCTGGCCTCGATGGCCCAGACGACCATCGTCTGCCATCTCGCCAATGCCTCCCTGCTGGCCCACCAGTCCGTGCGCTGGGACAGGGACCGCATGGACATTATCGGCAATGCGGGCAAGAGCACGCACTCTTACTACCGTCCGTACCGCAAGCCCTGGCGCCTGCCCTCCTACGGCCTGGATTAAATTCACCACCCGCTCGCTTCGCGAGCGGGTGGTTTATTTTTGTTCGCAGGAGGTGAACGTGAACGAGTAGAGTCCGAAGTCAGGCGAGAGCGAAGCCAGCTTCAATTCGTGCGAGCCGAAGCGGGTGTTGGCCGCCAGGCGGTACATGCGCGGCGTATCCACGAGAATGTAGCTGTAACCTTTCTCATCGTAGAGGATGTCCGCGCCTTTGTCCTGGCGGGCGATGGGCTTGCCGTCCTGGGTGAGGTAGACACGGAACGGCGCGTTGCCCTCCGGTTTGATGACCGCGTTGCACTCCAGGGCATGATAGCGCAGGGCAATATAGTCGGTCAGGGCGGCCGTGGGCCGCCCATGGCGCAGGCTCTGAGGTTCCATGCGCCAGGCGCCCTGCGCGTAGATCTTGCCGTCCTCATGCGCGCCGGGATCGTCGAAGATTTCCATTTGGCCGGGCTCATAGGAGGCGATGTTGCCCTGCTGGCCTAGCTGCGCGCCGCGCTCGCCGACATACATTTCCGGGGTTTGCCGGTAGCAGACCGCGCCCGGCTTATCGGCGTCCCGCACCGGCGCCATTATTTTCGGGAAGGTAAGAGATGGGTGCGCCTGCTTGAGCAGTTGCTGGATCAGCGCCTCGCTGCGGTCATAGTCGCCTTCGCCGGCATGGTCAGCGACGATGAGACCCCGTGCGTTGATGAAGTATTTACGCGGCCAGAAGTCATTGTGATAGGCGTTCCAGTTACGATATTCGCTGTCTATCAGCACGGGCCAGGTGATTCCGAGCCGCTTTACCGCCGCCGCCACGTTTTTGGGGTCTTTAGCGAACGCGAACTCGGGCGTGTGGATGCCCACGATCACCAGGCCGTCTTTGGCGTACCGTTTGTTCCACTCCTGGAGGTAAGGCAGGGTGCGCAGGCAGTTGACGCAAGTGTACTCCCAGAAGTCTATCAGGTAAACGACACCTTTCTTTATCTGCAGAGGCTGGCCGTCCGTGTTTAGCCAATCGGACGGGACTCCTATGAGCGCAGGAGCAGGTTGCGGCCACTGATCCGAATGGAGTTCCTGGGGAAGGGCTTGCGCGGAAGCTATCGCCGACCTGTGTGGAGAAATTCCTCTCCATAGCAGCCCGATGGAGATGATCGAGAATAGAATGACGAACGTGAGAGGTGTTCTCTTATGCATCCTTTGCCTCCTCAGTTACCCTTTTCTAGTTATACGTCTTTTGCCTACTTTGATGTCTCCTCCTGGAGCCATAAGAGATAGTGAGGCCGGAAAGGTGACCATCTCCATTGCTTGCTCGATATTAAACCATCCGGACTCCTGTTCGTCCCCACCCGTTGCCATTCCATGAAGATGCTTGCCCACAAACATAAACATCGCTTTGCAGGGGGCGCGGGATTGGTGTAAACGCCTACCATTCGATCGACTTCGACTTCACACCCTGTTTCCTCTTCCACCTCCCGGACGACCGCTGAAATCAGGTTTTCGCCTTCTTCCACCTGTCCGCCAGGACACTCCCAACCACGTCGAGGTGTCTTGACCAACAGAATTTGTCCCTGGAGGTTGAGAAAAGCCCCAGCAACGGCAATGATGTGTTTGGGATTGCTTTGACGGTTGGCTTCCTTCAGGGCTGGACCTCTTCTCTAAGCCGACGCTTAACAACTTCAAGGAGGCCCGAATAGCCAACCCGGTCGAAATTGGCTTCGACGATCAGGCTTAGATTTTTGGAAAGCCTCTCCTCCATCACGATGCCCAGGCAGGCAGCCGGAGGCTACGCCTGTTTTGCCACACCTATGGAAGCGATGCGACGCCTGCCCTGCTGGATATGGTAGAGGAAGTGTTGCAGTTTCTGGCAGATTGGCTGGTAGCGCAGGCGGCAGCGGGCAACCAGGCGTGCCGCAATATGGTGGTGGACGGACATCTGGCAGCATGGCGGTGTGCCCTGCAAGATTTGCGGCGGCAGCGACACCTGGTGGAAGGGAATCTCAAGAGGCAGTAACGGTAAAATCTCACCTTGCCGCGAACTGAGGCCGCAGCGGTTTGAATTCCGCGATCCCTTTGGCATAGGATCGAGCACATTCAGCCGAGCGAGTAGGGCTATATTCGGCAGATCGGAGACAGAACTTACGGGGTTGTTGCTCGTAGTAAAGCCTGTCTGAGAAGGTACTGGCTAACCGAGCCTGCCAACAAGCCCGTTCAGCCGATCTCCACGCCTAGCAGCAGGTTTAGAATCGCCTGGCTATGAGCTTGCGGCTTTATCGAAAGCACCCACCGCGTAAGTCCTATAGGGCTTTACTTTTCAATAGGCTCTTCCGGACGAGCGGAGTAGTCGGCGAAGGAGCCATAGTAAATTTTGATATGCGGGTAGCCCAGCAGTTTGAGCGTAAACAGAGACTCCGCCGCCCGTCCTCCCGACGCGCAATGAACGACGATCTGCCTGTCGGTGGTGATGCCCTTTTTGGCGTACATCTTTCTCAGTGCGGCGGCGGGCTTGAACTCCATGTACGGCCCCGTGACGTTATCTTTCCACTCCACATTCACTGCGCCGGGGATGCGACCCGCCTTGAGCGCGCCGGGAGAGACCGTCTCGCCGCGATACTCTTCGGGGGAGCGAGCGTCGAGCACCACTGTGCCGGGCGAGCGCGCCAGGAGCGCCGGGGAGGGACAGGTGAGCGTAGGCGTCTCCTTTGGCACGAAGGTTACCGGGGGCGCAGTGGGAACCTTCTGTGTCACCGGGCGCTTCTCCGCCACCCATTTGTTCCAGCCGCCATTGACCAGGCTTGCGCGCATGTGTCCATAGGCATTCAGCACATACCAGAGCCGGGCTGCCATTTTGCCACCCTGATCGTCGTAGATGACCACGTGCGTACCGTTGCCGATGCCGACTTTCTCCATCATCTGCGCGAACACTTTGGGGCTGGGCAGGTAGGTGAAGCGGTCTTCCGGGTTGCGCAGCGGCCCTTCTTCGATATGGACGGCTTGCGGGATGTGACCTGCGGCATAGGCGGCGGCATCCCGCATATCCACCAGCCGCACGTTCCTGTCGTGTTCATGCCGCGCCACCCACTCTGTCTCCACCAACATCTCCGGGTGAGCATATCCGCCTTCGGGAAGCTGCTGCGCCTGCACGGACACACTCCCGGTTAAAGCGAGCAGAAACAGGGCTGTTATCCACCGATCCATCATCTTCTAGCTCTCCTTGATCCCAGGTTTCCCCTGGGAAAGCTGTCCGCCCTCCTGATACTCCAAAAGGCGGATACCCTCCTCCCTGGCGTTGGCATCCCGCCATCCCGCCTGAAAGGATAAGCCCGGCGCTACGGTGAAACCTGGCCTCCAGGAGGCTATGCCATGCCTGATCTATCGAGGGGAACGGTCACTTGAGCTCACCGTCATCGAGGGCCGCAAAGGATCAATCGAATGGAAAATCGCCTGTGGACACACCGCCAGATCGCCGCCCGTGTCCCGCCGGGAGTCGCCTCCTGCCTGCTCGTCAGCAGGCAGGACGTAACTTCTATCGTCGCCCAGCAGAATCGGTCAGGTGTCAGTCAGGAAGCATACGTGCAACCGTCCTGAAGGATTCGTTGTCAAAAGGGAAGGAACAGCTTCCCCGCTGTTTCCATTAAAGACGAGGTGAAGCATGGATGAGATCGATCTATATCTACTTCACGTCCATTCCCATCCTCTTCAAAGCGAGGGCAGCGTTAATGCAAGAGCCTAAGCGGCCGTGGTGGAAATTCAGGTAGTCGAGATGGCCGACGCGCAGCTAGACGGAAGGGCCTACCGTGCTGCTTCCGAGGCAAAGAGGGGACAGGCTCATCCGCAAGGATGCCCCTACCACTATCCTCTATAACTCCGGGTGGCGAAAATCAAGCGGACGAAAATCAAGCGTTGTCATTCCATGTTGAGTTCATAGGGGCAGTTGGTACAGACAGCATGCGTGGGCCCGCTGGAATCGCCGCCGGATAGCGGGCGTGTCCTCTCCCAGGTAATGAGCAAAGGCAAATACCGGCATCAGGCCGAGGATACTACATTGGAGCGCAGGGCCGATCTGCTTGCTGCCTTGCAAAAATACATGCAGATAGGAGCTTATGGGCTGAAAACCTTGCGCGAGATACCACTGCCGGGCGATAGGGTCGTCCCGGGTCCACGCTTGCAAATAGGCGACTTGCCACTGTTGCGCCCGGTTGCGCGCTTCGGTTAATAGCGCGCGGGCAATCCCCCGACGCCGAAAATCGGGATGCACCGCAAGGTTCCAGATCATGCCGCCGCGCACCTGCGGCAGGGAGTTGAGCGTCGGAGAGCAGATGGTCTGCGGTTGGGTCTCGCATTCTATATCTATCAGGCCGACAATGCCTTCCTCTGCCTCGGCAACCAGCTCGATGGCAAGGGGAGTATATTGCGGCTTCATTCGGACGACATCGTCAAAATAGAAGGAAGGTTGGCAGCTTTCAAAGAGCCGACAATATTCTCAATGTACCCTTGACGCCAGCCGGGAAACGAGCTATAATACAAATGTCTACTAAATTCCAGTGGGTCCATTCAGACCGGATCCGTCTCGAAGCCAGGTTGCGCTCCGCTATGGAGGGTTGCCGCCTCGAAAGGAGTCGACGTTATGCAAACCCGATGCGCGCTCTGTACCATCGTTAATACCGTCGAACCTGCCGGCTTCTATCTTGACGCAGCAGGGATGTCCTCGTTCTGGCCGGGAACGCCTGGGAGTGTGCCGAACGTCATGCTCGATACCCCACGCATCTCTGATATCGTCTCATTCGGCGCCACCGTGTATGAGGCCGCACAGCAGATCTTGCAGGGCCGCGCGCGACGGGCGGCAACGCTTCTCATGGCGATCACGACGCGGGAACTTCAAAGCCATTTTACCCCGGATGCTGCCTACGTCATGCTGGCGTTGCTGTCGCTGCGGGCGGTCGCGAAGGAAGGCGGGATTCTCGTCCTGCCGGCGGAAGATTGGGCGGCAGCGCTCCAGCGGATCGAGGCGCGGTCCGGGGAGCCTGCCGCGCGGCAGGCGCAGGCGGCAATGGCGTTTATCGAAGGGCGTTATCCTGGCGTTCTTGTGTGGGAGACAAGCTGCTGCGTTTGACGCAGAAGAAGCGGCTGTGATATACTGCTCTGGAACAGGCCCTCACCCCAGCCCCTCCTCGAACCTTCGGAATAACAGGGGAGGGGGGACGAGGCTGAAAGCTTGTACGCTCTCTGGTAGGCGGAGGAGACAAGCGAATATGACCACGCGCGCCGAAATCGAGGAGCGGCTGGAAGAGATCCTGCCGGCGGTCACGAAGCCGGCCCGGTACACGGGCGGGGAGCTCAACAGCGTCGTCAAAGATCACGATACGGTTGAGGTCAAGTATGCCATCGCTTTTCCCGACGCCTATGAGATCGGGATGAGCAATCTGGCGTGCAGCATCATCTACAATCTTCTCAATAACCGCGAAGACTGCTTGGCCGAGCGCGTCTATGCGCCCTGGCCCGACATGGACAAGGCGATGCGCGCGGCCGAGGTGCCGCTCTTCTCTCTGGAGACCCGCACGCCCCTGGCCGAATTCGATCTGTGGGGCTTTGCGCTCTCGTTCGAGCTTTCCTATACCAACGTGCTCAACATGCTGGACCTGGCCGGCGTGCCGGTGCGCTCTCTCGACCGGGATGCGGGCCGGCCAGACGGCTCGGCGTATCCCATCCTCTTCGCGGGCGGGCACTGCACCTTCAACCCGGAGCCGATGGCGCCCTTTATGGATGTGTTCGTCATCGGGGAGGCGGAGGCGGTCCTGCCGGAGATGACCGAGGTCTTCAAGGCGAATCGAGACTTGCCGCGCGAGGCGCTGCTCTTGAAGTTCGCGCAGATCCCCGGCTGCTACGTGCCCCGCTTCTACGCGCCGGAATACGAGACCGAGGCCGCGCGCCGGCAGCGGCTGGCGGCTGCGGGGATGACGGAGAAGGAGGCCGCCGCGCGGTACGAGACGATGCCGCGCCTGCTCGCCACCCGCCGCCTCAGAGACGACGTGCCGGAGAAAGTGGTCCGCCAGTTGGTATGGGACGTGGACGCCCTGGACTATCCCACCAAACCGATCATCCCCTTCATCGAGGTCGTGCATGACCGCATCTCCCTGGAAGTGATGCGCGGCTGCACGCGCGGCTGCCGCTTCTGCCAGGC
>DATGIG010000845.1:0-17801 GCA_035295825.1 Chthonomonadaceae bacterium
CACGCATTGGGAAGTCACCTACTCTTTCCGAACTCGCCGTCAATCCCCTGCTGCTCACCATGATCGCCAGTGTCCACCACTTTCGCAACGCCCTGCCGGGCAGACGTGTCGAGCTCTACGCCGAAGTTTGCGATGTCTTTCTCGGCAAACGTCAACAGTCCAAAGGCATCGAACTCGACATGACACCGGCGCAGAAGCAGCGAGTGCTGCAACCGCTCGCCTACACCATGATGCAAGCGGGAACCCGCGAGATGACGAAGAAGGAAGCGGAAAATGCGATTCGAGACGCACTCATGATGGTGACGATGGATACATCCCCTGCTGTTTTTCTCAAATCCGTTGAGGAAGGCAGCGGACTACTCCTCGAACGCGAGAACGGAGTATATAGTTTTGCCCATCTGACCTTTCAGGAGTTTCTGGCTGCTGTCTATGTTCAGGAACACAAGTCGGAGTTGGAAACGGAACTGACGACCCACATTTCAGAAACATGGTGGCACGAAACGATCCGTCTGTACTGTGCGCGATCTTCCGATGCCTCGCCGATCATCGAAGCCTGTCTAAAACCACGACCTTCCGCTGAGGTGGTTACCGCTATCGCATTGGCGGTAGAGTGCCTGGAAGATGCAGGGGCAGTGCAACCGGAACTTCGCTCCAAAATTGAGCAGGTCCTGGACAAAGAGGTCGAGACAGCAGATCAACAGACACGCAAGGTTGCGGCCGAAACGCTGCTGGCCCTGCGGTTGCGTCGTATCGTCCGCATGGACGATGACAGGTATATAGATAATAGCCTGATCTCCCATGCAGAATATCAACTGTTTCTCGACGAAATGCGCGAAAAGGGTCAGTTCTATCAACCCGACCACTGGACTAACTACCAATTTCCTGAAGGTCAGGGCCGCTGGCCGGTTGTGGGTGTGCGCCCTTCCGATGCGGTTGCCTTTTGCGAATGGCTCACCCGACGAGAAGATAGCGAATGGCGCTATCGTCTCCCGATGCCGGGAGAACTGGACAATGAACCCCTTCAGGAAAAAATCCCAGAAGGAACGTACTCAGGCTACTGGACGCAAGCCGGAAATACGACTGTGTTTGTCCAGGTAGGAAAAACAGCCCCACGTCTGACGAAAGCAGAACTTGGCATACGTTGCTGGAATACCATCGCTGGTGACCTCGCCCTCGCCCGCGACATAGACCTCGCCCGCCTCCTCGACCGCGACATCCTCGGCACCCTCGCCAGCGCCATCGCCCAGGACCTCTCCAGCGCCCACGACCGCGCCAGCGCCATCGCCCACAACCTCGACCGCGCCATCGCCAACGCCCGCCTCCTCGACCGCGCCGTCGTCAGGGCCAGCGCCTGCGCTCTCGACCTCGCCCGCGACCTCGCCCACAACCACAACCTCGACCTCGCCATCGCCCGCAACCTCGCCAGCGACCTCGACCGCGACCTCAAGAGCGCTATCTACTTCGCCAGCGCCAGCGCCCACAACCTCGACCCCATGGGCAAAAGCGTCACCATTTACGATTTCATTGTGAGTTTTGTTGTTTTAATAGAAAGAAGAGAGAAGAAGATGCCTGCCTTCGAGGGAATTCGGATGGTGAAAGAAAGGACTAAGAGTGCGTACGGAAACTTTCTCTACGGCGTTGATCCACGAGGTTGAAACCTCGTTCTGATATCCAAAGTCCGCCTTCGCGGACTGCATCCAGAACCCGCGAAAGCGGGTTTCGTATTATAGAACGGGGATTTATCCCCGTGGATCAACCTCGTGGGATTTATCCCCGCAGGACGGAATGTCCGTACGCACTCTAAGAAAGCGCTATAATCGATATCCGAAATGCGCACCCCTGTACGCTGGAGAGGGTATACTGGTCGAGCTCATCTGTAATTTTCTCACCCACATGTGGATGAGAATCGCAATGAGAAGAATGAAGATTACACAGCGGATCGCGGGCGCTCGTTGAGGGACAGGACGCTGTTGGAATAGCACCTCCCCGGATTATCGTAAGCGTGATCGGTCCTTATCCAAAAGCACGCCTGACGCCGGCAACTTTCTTGCGTTTTCCCGAACGCCTGCCCTTCCTTTTCAGGCCGTTCTGGGGTATACTATCTCTCGCGTGGTTCGGATAAGTCGGTTCGCACAGTCGTCAGAGCGGAGGGCGAACATGGCGGAAACACAGGGGGCATCAGTAGAGAACATCGCGCCAGCCTGAGCAACACAGAAAAAGTCCGTCATTTGATGGAAGAGTGTGGTATCAGCAAATGTTGCGACTACACTAACAAGTTTTTATACAGATAAATAACGGGGCGTAGTTCAGTGGTAGAATGCCCGTCTGGGGGGCGGGTGGTCGCTGGTTCAAGTCCAGTCGCCCCGATTTTCCCTACTCGAGAGGCGTTCCATCTTAGATGGAACGCCTCTCGCCGTTTTACTATGGTCGGAATTCTTCGATTTCAAAGGTCTACTATATTGTCGGCAATGCGGCGCAGCAGTTCCGGTTCCTGAAGCTCTACGCTGCGCCCGTCTAGGCGGATCGCCCCCGCATCCTTGAAGGTATGAAGCGTCCGCGATACCACCTCGCGCATGGTGCCGATGTGACCTGCAATGGCCTCATTGGTCTCGGTAAGTAGAAACGTCGTGCGCCCGTCCGCTGCCTCCAGGAGATAGTTCGCCAGCCTGGCCCGCACGGAATACAGGGCCTGCGCTTCCAGCATCGCGATCAGCTTCCGGGTCCGAATGCCCAGCGCCAGCAATCCCCGTTCGGCGATTTGCGGATGTTCAGACATCAACTGCCGAAACCGCTCCCGTCGCACCAGGAAAACGACCGTATTCTCCTCTGCCGCCTCCGCACTTGCCGGATAGTTGCCGCCATCGAAGAGGGGCAATTCGGCGACGCTCTCGCCCGGCATCTCCCGATCCAGGGTCAGTTCGCGCCCCCGGCTGTCCAGTTTGTAGACCTTCACGGCTCCCTGCAGCACCACCAGCAATCCCAGGCAGCGGTCGTGCTCGGCGAACAGCAACTCGCCCCGGTTCAGGCGACGCTCCTCGCCCGTTGCTGCAATCGCCTCGATCACCGGTTCGGGCAGGGTCTTGAGAAAGAGGACGCACCGTAAGGCGGCTTTACGCTCCATGGAAAAAGAGGCTCTCCGTGATAAAAGTCATTGCGTTGCAATACAGGACGGCAGTAAGATGGACACACCAACCATAGAGAAGATTTCGACGGTTGGAGCAAAGGAGATTCTCGCATGGCCTATGTGATTACCGAACCCTGCAGCGGTGTGAAAGACGGCGGATGCGTCACCGTCTGCCCCTGTGACTGCATCCAGCCAGGCACGCTCGAAGCCGACGGCAAGATCTACGACCAGTTCTTCATAGATCCCGACCATTGCATTGACTGCGGGCTGTGCGAAACGGAATGCCCGGTCAATGCGGTCTTTGCGGATGTAGACGTGCCGAAACCGTGGCAACACCTCGTTGCGCTCAACGCCGACTTCTTCCATCGGACGCGCGCTACAGATGCCCAGGACTGAGTTCCGTTTATAGATCAGATCGTGACGGCGGAGAAGCCGCCGTCCACCACGATGTTCTGACCGGTGACGAAGGAGGAGGCTAGCGAAGAGGCGAGCCAGATCACGGCGCCCGCGAGTTCGTGGGGTTCGCCAAAGCGGGCCATCGGCGTGTGCCCGATGATCTGGCCTCCCCGCTCGGTATAGCTCCCATCCTCTTTGAAGAGCAGCGCCCGGTTCTGCTCTGCAGGAAAGAAGCCGGGGCTGAGCGCATTCACGCGCACACCGCGCGCAGCCCACTCCCGCGCCAAGAACTGCGTAAGGTTGAGTACGGCGGCCTTGGCTGCCGAGTAGGCCACCACGCGGGAGAGCGGCGTCATACCGGACAGTGAGGCGATATTGATGACGCTGCCCTTGCCGGCGGTGACCATCGTCTCCCCGAAGACCTGGCACGGCAGCAGCACGCCGCCCACCAGGTTCAGATCGAACACACCCTTCCACGCTTCCAGGGGCAGGCGGCAGAAGTCCGCGCCGGGCGGCAGAGTTGCATCCGGGCGATTGCCTCCCGCCGCGTTCACCAGAACGGTAATCCTGCCCCACTGCGCTGTAATGGTATCCCGCGCCCTCAAAAGAGCCTCCTTGTCCAACGCATCGGCGGCCTGGAAGCACGCCTGACCTCCGCTCGCTTCGATACTCCGAGCGCACGCCTCACCTCGTTCCACACTGCGCCCCACAATCGCCACCCGTGCCCCGGCCCCTGCAAGCGCCTCGGCCATCGCCCCACCTAACACACCCGTGCCGCCGATAACGACCGCGGTCTCGGCTTGCAGGTCGAAGAGATCCCTGCTCATCGCGCACCTCCCGCATTTCCTACAAACAGAGGCTTCAGATGGCGGTCGTAGAGGTTGGTGGTCACATTGCGGGCGATGGTAGGTTCGCAGGCTTCGAGCAGGTTCAGATAGCGCTCCCCCATCTGCGCGGCCACCTTGTAGCCGACATGCAGCAGTTGGCGCACCGAAGAGTTAAAGGCCGGGTTGCTCCGGTCGTGACGCAAGGCGGAGACATACTGCTCGGCGGTCCAGCCCATTACCTCCGCCGCCGGGGGCAACTTTGCGATATCAATATCGATCACCGCCGCATAGGGCGCACAGAGCGCCTCCCGCTTCTCCAGCGCCTTGCCGTAAATCTCCTGCGCCAGTTTCAGGCCCTCGCCACCCGCCTCCGCCAGTCCGATCAACTCCTCCAGCCAGGTGGTCCCAGCGGTCTTGATGTGCAGCCCTGCGTCGAAGCGGGCCAGCGCCCTGCGGATCGGGGCGTAGATCGAAAACTTGTCGCTGCCGGAGTGGACGCTCAACTTCAGGTTCGTCGGCAATCCGTACTGGCGGATGGCGTAGGCGATCACGGCCAGATCCGCGTTGAATTCCTTTTCAAACTGCGCCAGGTCGCCGACATAGTCCACGCCCTTGTTGAAGCGCCCGGTGAACTTCGGCGCTATCGTCTGCACCGGGATTTTCTCATCGGCAATGGCAGTCAGAATGATCAACAACTCCGGCGGCGTCTGCGGGCTATCCGTCTCATCCATTGAGATCTCGGTGATAAAGTTGCCCTCGCCTTTGCGGTCGGCGATATGCCGATAGATCTGCCCGGCCTCCTGAACGGCGAGGAGGTATTTCGTCGCGCTCCGCTCCACGTCGTCCCGCGCGATCTCGAAAGGCGTCTCGATACCGGGGATGGTGAGGCGCCCCACGAGTTCAGGGTGCCGGTCGGCAAAGGCGGTCACCGCCTCCCTACCGGCGTCCTGACCGATGGAGTCGGCCACGTCAATGGTATAGAAGTCCGATGAGGCGAGAAATCCATCCACCGTTGTGAGGCGGATATGATCGGCATCTACATGGTAGGGCCGGTTCCAGCCCAATGCGCGCACCGCCGCGTCCGCCGCCGTGCGCACGCTCCCTGGCTCCGAGCCAATGGTGGTGTGTTCCCGATTGGACTTGTTCCAGACGGGAACGACGTCGGCTCCCTCCTCCACTGCCAGCATACAGGCGCGCAACTGCGCCTTCGCCTGGTGAGCGAACCGGTCCCCCACTCCGAACGAGTATTTCGCTAATGTCAACATGGCGTTCTCTGTGTCTCCATAGTGCTGTTGGGGCAACCCCCTGTGGTTGCCCTTTTTGAGAGAGGCAATTGCCCTCGGATCGGGCAGGCACGGGGCCTGCCCCTACAAACGGCAATTCAGGCGCGCTTTTCCCCGCTGGAACGGCGCAGGATCAACTCCGTGGGCAGCAAGATCTCCTGGCACTCCTCCGGCCCCTCATTGCGCAGCCGCTGCAGCAGGCGCTCCACAGCCTTCTGCCCCATCGCATAGGCAGGCTGCGATGCGACGGTGAGAAAGGGCGCGATCACCAGGGAAGGCGGAATATCGTCGAAAGCGACCAGCGCCATCTCCTCCGGAACGCGTATCCCCTGCTCTTCCAGCGCCTTGAACGCGCCGATGGCGATAAAGTTGTTGGCGGCGAACAGTGCAGTCGGGCGCGGGGTCAGGGCAAGGACCTGCTCCGCCATCATGTAGCCGCTCTCCTGGGTGAACTCGCCGTGGAGGATACGGCCTCGCAGGGGCATACCGGCTTCGGCCAGGGCGCGCCGGAAACCGGCGATGCGGTCTTCGGAGGTCGAAACGCCGGGCGGCCCGGCCAGCAGCACGATCTCGGTGTGTCCTAACGAGAGCAAGAGGCGGCCCAGTTCGCAGGCCGCCTCTTCGGAATCGCAGCGCACGACATCCACCTGAGCGTTCTCCACTCGACGGTCCAGAACGACGACCGCCGTCCCCTGCTGCTGGATCAGCGGCAGCGAATGGGCGCCGCTGCGGGCCGGGACGAGCAAAATGCCGTCCACCCGCTTCTGCAGCAGCATCCGCAGGTACTTCTCCTCTTCCGATTCGCGCTCGTCGGTATTGCAGAAGATGACCATAAACCCGGCGTCGCTGGCGGCATCCTCCACGCCGCGCGCCACGGTAGTAAAGAAGGGATTGGTGATGTCGGTCAGGATGAGGGCCAGCGTATTGGTCTGCCGGGAGCGGAGGCTGCGAGCCAGCGTGTTGGGGACATAGCCCAGATCGGCAATCGCCCTCTGGACGCGCTGCCTCACCTCCAGCGCCACATAGCCGGAGTTGTTGACCACGCGGGAGACGGTGATGGGCGCGACACCCGCTCGTTTCGCAACATCCTGAAGGGTAATCATGGGTTCCTAGAGCCGCTTCTCGAAAAACACGCTGAGCGGGTCTTCTCGATACTCTCCGAAGGGAGGAATCCGCAGAAAGCCCATCCGCTCATAGAGGGCGATGGCGGCGTGCTGATGAATGCCTGTTTCCAACCTGAGCAGTCCGACGCCTCTTTCTCGGGCATAGCTCGCCAGATGCTCCAGCATTAACTTGCCCAACCCCAGGCCCCGATACGAAGGCCGCACATACATCCGTTTGATCTCGCCATACTCTGTGCCGAATAATTGGATACCTCCACAGCCGGCGTGGGACTCATCATGGCGGATCAGAAAAAAGGCGACGCCCTGCGCGATCAGCTTCTCGACGCTGTACCCATGCCGGCTCTCCGCAGGATAGAACGATGCGAGATGGGATTCCAACTCGGCGATCAGGATCTGGGCGTCCTCCGTATCAGGACGTTCCAAAGAGATGGTCGTTGACATGTGGCGCTAGATTCCCTTCAAACGGCGGCGGATTGGGCCAGATCGGCGAGCAGGCGGGTCAGGCAGGCATAGAAGGGCGACACGGAATCGAGCCAGATGCGCTCCTGTGTCGTGTGGGCGTCCCGGATGTCCGGCCCAAAGGAGATAATCTGCAAGCGGGGCAGTTTGCCCTTCAATACCCCACACTCCAGGCCCGCATGGACCGCAGTCAGCTTAGGCGCATGCCCCAGGACGTCCTCAAAGGTCCGGACTGCCTGCTTGAGCAGCGGGCTGTCGGGCTCGGCAGGCCATCCGGGATACCCATCGCTAAAGGTGACCGCTGCGCCGGAGCGCGTAAGAGCCGCCGCCTGCACAGCCTGGAACTGCTCGATGGCTCCGTCGCGCGAGGAGCGGGTCGAGCAGCAGAGCGTCAATTTGTCCGCTGTGGTGGTGACCGTAGCTGCGTTGTTGCTGGTCTCGACCAGTCCCTCGACCGCCTCCGACCAGGCCTGCGGCCCATGCGGTATCGCCGCAATCGCCTGCAGAATCTCGTCCGTTTGCGCCTCCGACAGGGGCAGCAGCACGGCGTCAAAGGCCAGGCGCTCGATGCCGCCGGCGATCTGCTTGTCACTGGGAAGGATGACCGCGCGCAGTTGCTCCAACCATTCCGATGCACCCAGGCGCTGCTCCAGGGCCGCCCTTTGCGCCTGAGTCACCCAGAGCGCCAGTTCCGCATCGCCGGGGATCACATTGCGTGCCGTGCCGCCCATAAATGAGGCCAATCGCAGGCCGCTCCCGACCGCACCCTGTACCTCCTCCAGCAGCATCTGGAGGGCGTTGCCGCGCGCCTCATGGATCTGCACGCCGCTATGTCCTCCGGGCAAGCCCTTCAGATAGACGCGCACGGGGGTTGCGTCCGGTTCCGGAGCGGAGCGGGTCAAGGCCCATTGCGCGACCATATCCCGCCCGCCCGCCGAACTGATGCAGATCTCGCCCAGCTCTTCGGTATCCAGGTTCAGGAGCAGGTCGCTGTGCACCAGCGTCGCGTCGAGTTGCGTCGCCCCCGTCAGCCCGGTCTCTTCGGAGACCGTGCAGAGCAGTTCCAGCGGCGGACGGACCGTAATGTCGGGGTCGGTCGCCACCGCCAGCGCCGCCGCCAGGCCAAAGCCGTTGTCTGCGCCCAACGTGGTCCCGGTCGCGATCAGCACCTCTCTCTCCACGCCGTTTTCGTTGCGGCGCTCGATACGGGTGCGGATCGGGTCGCGTAAGAAGTTGTGCGCCACCTCCGGGTCGTTCTTGCAGACCATGTCCATATGCGCTTGGATGCAGCAGGGGACCTTCCGATCCGTCCCTTTGCCGGGCACATAGATGACGATGTTGCCCTCCGCATCTTCGCGATAAGGAAAGGCGTGTTTATCGGCGAAGGTGCGGAGATAGACCTGCACTCCCGCCTCGTTGCCGGAACAGCGCGGTATGCGGCAGAGATCTTCGAAATAGGTTCCCAAAAGGGCCGGTTTGACGCTCATGGATGATTACTCCCGTTTCTCAAGAATGATTGCCTCATCAGGAAGGTTAATAGGTGAACTTGACGGTGACGATCTCGAAGGGATGGATGGGCAGCGTGACTTCGCCATCCGAGAGGGCCAGTTCGACGATGTTGGTCTCCATCAGATCGGTGAGCCAGGCTCTCTTGACCGGCAGCACGGCGGTCAGCATGACCGTACCGCGCGTGTTGTGCGCCTCGTAGAGCCGGACGATGATCGCCTCCTCCTTCTCCGCACGCTTCACCGCCTCGATGAAGACAGCGGCATTGTCCACGGAGAAGAACGAGCGCTCGATGGGCAGGGTCCCGGACTTGTTGCCCGTCAGCGCGCATGCCCTCGGCGGCGCGTTCAGCGCGTAGGCGTGATCCACCACCTCGCCCTCGCGGAAATCGCCTCCGTGCGGCAGCAGGGCGTAGGTGAAGAGGTGCGTGCCCATGTCGGCGTTCGGGTCGGGCGCCTTGGGGGAGCGGAGCAGTGTGAGGCAGAGCGTGTTGCCCTGCGTGTCGTGACCGTACTTACAGTCGTTCAGGAGCGCGACGCCGTAGTCCCCCTCGCTCAGGTCCGCCCACTTCTGCGCGCAGACCTCGAAGCGGGCCAGGTCCCAACTGGTATTGAAGTGCGTAGGCCGCTCGACATGCCCATACTGGATCTCATAGGTGGCGCGGGGGCTGTTGATGGCAACCGGGAAGGCGACTTTGAGCATCTGATCGGTCTCCTGCCAGTCCACCTCCGTCACAAAGTCCAGGCGGGCGCTGCCCGTCGTCAGGCGGACCGTCTGGATGATCCGTGATTTTCCGAAGGAGCGCACAAACCGGATCGCCCCCCGCACCGGGCCAGCCTCGACCACTTCGGCGCTTTCCAGATCGAGCAGGGTCTGCCCCTTCTCCTGATAGTACACGTCGATGTCCCAGGCGTCCCAGAAGAGCGGCTTGTCCTCAAAGAGTTGGAACTGGTTGGCGCAGGCATCGTAGAGCGTGTCCCCGCGTCGGCCCTTCCGATCCAACTCATAGGTGTCATTTAGCACTTCCCGCTCGCTGTCTTTATCCAGAATGCGGGTGATGAGGCCCGTGCGGGCATCGAACTCCACCAGCAGCGATTCGTTTTCGAGGTGCGTGGTCGAGGCGGTCACGGCATCTTCCGGGTCGGCAGGCACGGTGGTCGCCCCCAGATCCCAGACCGCATAGCCGTGCAGCGGCAGGTTCTTCGGGACGAACAGCGCCCCCTCCTCCACCATCTGGACCGGAACAATGTCGCCCTCTGGCCCGACCGCCGCCACCGGCTTCTCGCCCGGCTTCAGCGGGAGCAGGACCGCTTCGTTCGCATAGTAGCTCAGGTTGCTTATCACCAGCGCCGGGAGCTTCATTCCCCGCGTGTCTATCGCCTCTTTCAGCGCCTGGATCGCCCCCTCCGAAAGCGCGCTCAAAGTCGTATCCAGTTCTTGATAGTCCTGCTTGCTGTCCCGATACACCTCCTCCACGCTGCTGCCCGGAATGATGTCGTGGAACTGGTTCAGGAGCAGGGTCTTCCAGGCGCGGTCGAGCTGCGCCAGCGGGTAGGCCGACAGCCCGGCGGGGCTGATAACGCTTAAGAACTCCGCATCCCGCAGGGCGAACTCCATCTTCCGATTGGCCCGCTTGTTGGCCGCCTGTGTGGTATACGTTCCTCGGTGGAGTTCCAGATAGAGCTCTCCCACCCAGATCGGCAGGTCAATCGCGTCGGCCTCCGCCTTCCGGAAGAACTCCAGCGCCTTCTCGATCTCCACGCGCGGCATCCCCTCCACGTCGCGCAGCCGCCGGGCGTTCTCCAGCATTTCGACGGTCGGACCGCCGCCCCCGTCGCCATGGCCGAAGGCGTAGAGCGAGCGGGTCGCGCGGTCGTGCTCTTTGAAGTTGCGAACGCTGTGCGCCAGCTCTTTCGGGCTCATGTCGCCGTTGGGGGTGTCGGAGGGGAGAAAATGAGAGAAGATGCGCGTGCCATCGATGCCCTGCCAGAGAAACGTGTGGTGCGGGAACTTGTTGAACTGGTTCCAACTGATCTTCTGAGTGAGGAAGTAGTCCACGCGCGCCTTCTTCAGGATCTGCGGCAGCGCGGCGGAGTAGCCGAACACATCCGGCAGCCAGAGGTCCTTCGTCTCCATGCCGAACTCGTCCAGATAGAAGTTCTTGCCGTGCAGGATCTGCCGGATCAGGCTCTCGCCGCTGATGACATTGCAGTCCGGTTCCACCCACATGCTGCCCGCGACCTCCCACTGGCCGCCCTTCACCCGCTCCTGAATACGCGCGTAGAGCTTCGGGGCCATCGCCTTGACCCATTCGTACTGCGCGGGCTGGGAGCAGAGGAACTTGTATTCCGGGTACACGTCCATGTACTTGGTCACGGTGGAGAACGTATGGAGGCACTTGTACTGGGTCCGTTCGATAGGCCAGAGCCAGGCGGTGTCCATGTGCGCGTGGCCGATGGCGCTGATCCGGTGCGCGGAGGCGTGGGCAGGCGCTTCATACGTGTCGGCGAGGCGCTGGCGGCAGGCGGCAATCGTGGCGGGATCGTCGGCAGCGTAGAAGTTGACCACTTCGTTGAGGGCATAGAGGAGTTGGCCGTAGCGGGGGCTGTCGGGAGGCTGCTGCTGCATCACGCCAAACGCGACGTTGACATCGAAGTAGAGGCCGAACAGCGCCGGATCGAAGATCGCTAGCGTCGCGTGCTGGAAGGTAAAGGGCGTCGGCGATGGCTCCTGCGGCCTGCCGTGCACGCTCACCTGCGGATTCATTCCGGTCGCCTGGACATACAGTTCCACGCGCTCCACGCCCAGTGCGGGCCGATAGAGCATCACATCGCCATGGTTGGAATCCAGGCCGCGAACCGGATCGTCCCCCTCCCAGAGGATGGATTCCGCCCCGCAGTCTATGCGCGCGACGACCAGCTTCCCCTGCCACGTCTCTGGAACCGTGCCCGTGAACCGAAACCAGGCGTCGCTCCATACCGGCCCCCATGCAAAGCCGGGTTCGACGGGCGTATAGGCATAACGTGCCGACTCCGCCGGAGCGATGTTCAGGTTCCGATAGTCGCGCGGCCCGCCCACAGGTTGATAGACTTCCGCCTGCAAGGGAGCCTGCTGCGCCCACAATTGCGGACGGAGCGTCTCGGCAAGGAAGCGTTCGATACGGCGACGGGTAAGGTCGGGATGCTTCAGCATAACGGGGCAGGTTCCTCTCTAACCGGCTCTGGAATGTGCGCGGAAAGGTTCTGCCCATAAAGTTCCGTTTTGAGAAGCGGAGTTCCTGCCGGAAATCGAGAGTATCCGTTTTAGCCTGAAGCAGAATAGGAGAAATGGCTCGACTGGCCCCTTGCCAGGTTTTCAAGCAACGACATCGTCACCTGATTCTGCAGAGTCTTCTGGCGATTGAATGAGACGTGAGCAATCTGGAGGAAGCAGTGCCCACGATTCCACAATTGGCCCGATTTCAGGTACCTGTTCCAGTAGCCTCTCTTTAAGACCTTGATATGCTGGCTCGTAGTAGAGGATTTGCCGAATTGGACTCAAATAGGGCTCCCGCGCGTCGAACATCTGTAATAGTGTCCTGCGTATTGGATTTCCAGAAGGTGCTTCATAGTCTGGGCCAAACTCAAATAAGAGGTGTAAACATATCAATAATTTTGAGATGGCTCGTGCCCGGCCACGTACAAGATAGTCACGCTGATTCAACTTGAGGCGTCTGATGGTATATTCTGCACGATTGTATGCTATTGCTGCTGTATCCGGTTGCGGTCTTGGGTCTATCCAGCCCACTATGAATTGGGGATTCGATTCAAGAACGATCGTGAAGTAGCAAAGCGCATCATCTTTACCAAGGCATGGGTTTAACAACCGAGGCGATCCATCGGTTTCCCACTCCATATGAGATCCTTTACATTCAAACCCATTGCAGGTCGAACACGCCAAGACCATATTATTCCACTGAAACATATGGGATGCAGCGCCTCGGTTTGCATTATGCGGGTGAGGGGATTTGGGCCAGTGATGCTCGACATGGTTAGCGCCGTCTCGCTCGCAATAGGCACATTTGCCGTGAAACATTTGTAGCAAGACGCTTTTCAAACTCTGGTAGGTATCCGTTTTGTTGAATGCTTCCCAACTCATTGCATCTGCAGAATTCTGATCCATCGCTTCTTGAAGTTGAGTAAGCTGCTCCTGGATCTCAGCAGGAAGGTCCTTTCGATTGACGCTAATCATCGGCTCGGACCGTTCAACCTCTGTTTCAATTGCGAAGCAAGAAAAGTCAAGTCTTCAGCGATCTGCTTTTGGATTGGGGAATCATCATCGCCACGTAATCGCGTATTGAGGTCGGTTTCCAGCATGTGAAACTCAGCGTCGTCTTCAGCGGACAGGGCTTCACGTTGGCTGCGGAATCGAAGATCCTCGTATCGCTCAAGCTTTGCCTCAGTATCCGGGTCGCGCATGCTTGGCATATCGAACAGTTCGGTTAAAACGTGATCTACCGCCCATCCTCGAACATAAGGCACATCCTGGTTGGCAGTGACCGTTTCTCCCTGTTTCTCCAGCAGCGTGATAGCGTTATTGCCGGCAGCCATGACGACAAACGGACTGTGCGTTGTGACGATGAATTGGATATTTGGGAAAACTCTGGTGAGAAGAAAGCCAGCATTACGCTGCCAACGCGGATGTAGGTGGGAGTCGATTTCATCGATCAGGACCACACCGCTCACTTCATTAATCTTTGTATTGTCAGGACATAACAACTCCAACCAGCGTAATAGATCTACCGCAAGTGCGAACATACTTCGGTAGCCGTCACTGAGTTGACTCAGATTGACTTCACTTCCCCGCCATTTGAAACTTACTTCATCAGCAATGATAATCTCATCCACATCCGGCAACAACGCTAACACGATACTCTTGGCCTCTTCAAGAGTATTACGCTGATTGGAACCTACTTTGCTCTTCTTTGCTCGTCTGTCCAGCTCTTTTAGCCAGCTTTCGCAGTCATAGAGTGCTGCCCCCTCCTCAAAAAGTGTCAGAAACCTTTTCTGTAAGGGATCGTTGATATTCACCGTATGGCTGGCAAAGCCGGAAATCCTGCGGAAGGCTCCATAACCGCAACTCACCCATCCACTCTGCTTCCGTTCAACAAATGCGTTACGCTTGAGGTAATCCACATCATCGAGAAGCGTATTAAAATTATCGAATAGCCTGGCAAATTCAGCTGTGGGTTCGAGGATCGTAGCGGAAGCAAAGAACCGCTTGTTTGCCCGCTTTTCTGGATACTCTGGAAACAAGGATCCGGGATCGCTATTCAATGGTACAAGAAGGTCATTCAGTTCGACTTCCTGGTTACCATCGACAATGACATATTGAAGATTCCGATCATTTTTCCCCTGAATTGTCGGACGGCCCAGTTGTTTATCCCCATCCTCCTTACAAATCTTTGCTGTCAATCTGCCCGTCTGGCTTCCTTTGCGAACCCAATTGTTTGGATGTAATAGTCGCTCCGCTGTCGTGGTATCCATCAAGCATGCCGCGATTGCCTGCAGCAGGCTTGTTTTTCCATCCCCATTATTCCCAACAATAACATTCCAATTGGACTGTTGGTCGCCGTCGCGGTTACTCTGAAAGGTCAGGCTTACGTCCTTAAAGCATTTCACATTTTCCAGGCGGACACTTTCCAGGTACATCTCGTTACGCCTCTCTCCTCACTCAGTATCGCAACTCAGCGTGTCAGATCGGAACGACTTTACTATCATAACAGGAACTTCTTCCCCCGCTGCCAGGATAGTTCGCTTTCCATCAAACTCTGCTATCGCTATTCGACGAGAGAAGGTCCATCTCCTGCTGAAGGAATAACACGAAAACCGAGAAAATTAATCGCACACAGGAATAGAACGTACGTCCGGAGAATAAAGCGGTCAATGCCATGCTCTTTACCCCTGCACGCAGTCCCAAGGAGATCTCTGCCATGTCTGATAACACTCCGAGCATCAAGCAACTCCCGAAAATCGGTGGGCTTCCGCCTGGTCTTACGCTGGAGCGCTACCTGGGTGGGCACAACGGTCCGGTAGAAAGTGTCGCCAGCTCCCCGGATGGAAAGTGGCTGGCATCGGGAGCACAGGATAAGACCGTGCGTGTGTGGGAAGCAGACACTGGAAGCCCAGTGAGAACGCTCGAAGGGCACATGAGTAGTGTCACCAGCGTCTGCTGGTCTCAGGACGGGAAGTGGCTGGCATCGGGAGCACACGATAAGACAGTACGTGTATGGGAGGCAGAGACAGGAGTATTGGTCAGAACCCTGAAAGGGCATATACACTCTGTCACCAGTGTCTGCTGGTCCCCGGATGGGAAGTGGCTGGCTTCAGGATCGGGGGATCCGACGGTTCGTGTTTGGGAAGCTAAAACAGGAGCCCTGATAAGAACACTGAGGGGGCATACGAGCAGTGTCACCAGTGTCTGCTGGTCCTCGGACGGGAAGTGGCTGGCATCGGGATCGCGGGATCAGACAGTGCGAGTGTGGGAAGCTAAAACAGGAGCCCTGATCAGAACGCTGGAGGGGCATACGAGCAGTGTCATCAGTGTCTGCTGGTCCTCAGATGGGAAGTGGCTGGCATCGCAATCACAGCAGGATCTGCGCCTCTGGCGCGCAATAACCTGGAAACCTCAGGAACCTGTCATTGATCACCTCCAATGTCCGGAGGCACTGGCGTTCCATCCTACTTTGCCGCTGCTGGCTGCCTCCGCACGCAAAGACGAGTTTAATATTCGTCTCTTGCGTTTGGATCTGACCGTGCTGCTTGGGTCGATGGGTGTAGAGGCCGTCACCTATGCCAATGCCAAGGTGGCAGTAGTCGGCAAGAGTGGCGTTGGGAAATCCTGGCTGGCACAGCGCCTCATGGGAGAGACACCGGTGGACGAAGGCTCCACGCATGCACGCCGCATCTGGACACTACACAGCGAAACGGTTCCGAACCCGACCGGGTTGCCACAACAGCACGAAATCCTGCTCTGGGATCTTGCCGGGCAACCCGGTTATCGCATTCACCACCAACTGCACTTGGGCTCAGTCGCCGTGGCGCTGGTGCTGTTCGATGCACGAGAAGAGGCCGATCCCTTTGCGGAGGTGGGCTACTGGGCACAAGCACTGAACGAGGCGGCGGGTGGCTTTCCTCTGGTAAAATTCCTGGTCTCTGCCCGTATTGATCGGGGCCGTCCCTTTGTCACTGAGGGACAAATCGAAGAGGTGTGTGCCCGATATGGCTTCGCCGCCTGGTTTGAGACGAGCGCTGAGACCGGCGTCGGTGTCGCAGAGTTAGGGGACGTTATCAGAAACGCCATCCCTTGGGACAAACTGGAAACCATAAGTGCTCCAAAGGTATTCTACGACCTGAAAGCCTTTGTGGTGAAGGTGAAGGAATCCGGCGCGGTTCTGCAGACCCGATGGGAACTGCTGCGACAATATCAGCGACAGCGCGAGGCGGAGGCGGAGACTGGACTATTAGATGCCTGCCTGGGCCGTCTGGAGACGACGGGCTTGGTGCGCCCACTGGTATTTGGCGACCATATCTTGCTTCAACCCGAACTACTGGATGCGTATGGTGCATGGCTCGCACAGGAAGCTGGGCAGCGAGGCAATGCATTGGGCTATGTGGCAGAAGCGCGGGCACTGACAGGTGAGTTCCAGATGGATACAGATCGCCCACTCGCCGAACAACCGGGGGAGGAGCGAGTGCTGCTGCTAGCTATGGTGGAGGAGATGGTGACGCGGCGAATCGCCTGGAGACAGCCAACGGAGCAGGGCGCGATGCTAGTGTTCCCCTCGGAAGTCCGCACGGATATGCCGAAGTATCCTGGTGACTACACGGAGTTTATGACGACGGAGTTTCGTGGTCCCGTGCGTGCCATCTATGCCACATTGACTGTCTGCCTACTCAACTCCGCCGCTTTCGCCGGCCACAAACTCTACTACCTCGCCGCCACCTTTTTCGACATGAACGGCAAAGTGTGCGGCTTCCGAGCGGAATATCCTGACCGCAACGACGACGCACAAGGCCGCCTCACCGTCTTCTTCGACCCGGACGTCGAACGGACAGCCCGGAATGTATTCCGGCGCTATGTGGATCGGCAAATGGATACGCTGGCCTGGAAAGGCACGCTCCGACGTGTGCGTATCTATCAGTGTTCCACTCCCTGCTGTGACCGCACTCCCATAGATCGCGCTCGTATCGAGCGCGTCAGAAAGCATGGTCGAAACCGGATCGAATGCGATGTTTGCGGAAACCCTATCTTCCTTGACGACCCGGAGACTGAGTCAACAGCCTTCGATGCGCAGGCTGCACAGTGGGAGCGGCAGGAGGCGGAGAATAGGGAACGAGAGCGACTCCGCGTCATTCATGCTGAACGGGAGAGGTCATGCCAGTTCGACGTATTCCTTTGCCATAACAGCAAGGACAAGCCGCACGTGCGCCGTCTAAAAGAGAAACTCGACGGAGAAGGGCTGGTCTGTTGGATGGATGAAAAAGCTCTCCTACCCGGCGATCAGTTCGTGCCATCCCTTGAAACCATTGTGAGTACTGTTCCAGCCGCTCTTGTAATCGTGGGAGCAAACTGGATGGGCCGATGGCAGCAGCAGGAGTACTATGCACTGTTTCAGCGCTTTACGGAGCGTCAGCAGCGGGAGGGCGAGCGCAGCTTCCGCCTGATCCCTGTCCTCCTGCCCGATGCTCCCTTGCAGCCAGAACTGCCAACCTTCCTCCAGGGTATACACTGGACGGACTTCCGTAATCGAGGATTCGAGAATACGGAGACGCTGCGCAACTTGGTGCGAGGCATCCTGGAGCGGCGAGAAAGATAGAGGGTGAAGTCTCCACGCCCGATGACTGGTAGCAATGGGAGACTCACTTGATCAGTTCGACGCGGGTTTTGTCGCGCCGGTCGTCCGGGAGCGAGGCGGGGAGGCTGAGGCGCGTCACATAGCGCGTCTCATCGTGATCGAATTTGGCTTCGAGAAAGATCCGATAGTAGCGATAGCCGGACCGCGCCTCATTGGTATCCTGGCCTCCATAGCGGATCTCGGCTC
>DATGIG010000846.1:0-3474 GCA_035295825.1 Chthonomonadaceae bacterium
CACCCTGCCAGCAGGTTGTCTTCCGGTTTGATGATGGCATTGCGAATATAGTTGTCGTCCGCCGTCACGGTCTTACCCGATTGAAGCGTACGCTGCCTGCCGAAAATCCCGACCAGTGCGGGGGCGCGCGCCGAATCCTGCATCTTATGGCAGTTCCCGCAGGCGAGCTCCGTGAAGAGCTCGGCGCCATCCTGGTCAGGAGTGCGAATGCCGGTCTCCATCCGCGTCCCGCCGGAAGCCACCCACCGCTCGTAATCTGCGGGGGCCATCACATAGACCCATCCTCCCATCTGCGAGTGGTTCGTACCACAGTACTCCGTACAGAAGAGGTGATGCTTCCCCGGCTTGATCGCCTCAAACCAGACCGTATTGTAGATCCCCGGCATCGCATCGCGCTTGATCCGAAAGTCGGGCACATAGAACCCGTGGATCACATCCTGCGAGATGATCGTCAGCTTGAAGGGGCGTCCCATCGGCACATGCAGTTCGTTGTTCTCGCGGATACCGTTGGCGTGCTGAATATGCCACATCCAGCGCTTCCCGACTACGAAGATCTCCTCCGCATTCTTCGGCGGATTGTACGCATCGGCATACGGGATCACCGACCAGCCGAAGATAAACAACCCCAGGAACAGCGGAGGCAGGGACCAGGCTATCTCAACCAGGGTGTTATGGTGCGACACGCCTTTGCGGCTCGCCGACGAGCCCCGCCGGTAGCGGATCGCCAGGAACAGCAGCACCGAAAAGACCACCAGCGTAAAGAAGACGGCGAGCACCGTGATCGCTATCGCGATGTCGTCTATCGGTTTTGCGATGGTTGAAGCCTGATCGGGAACAAGTGGAAAATTCATAAAAACGTCTCCCTGTCTCTTTCCGCCGGAGCCATGACTTACCGCGCGGCGGCACAGGTGGTTCAGGTTGTTTGGGCGGTTTCGCCCGCGCTGTTCGGCGGGCCTGGCGTCTCGCCATTTGCCTTGGCGAGGGTATTGCGACGTTTCTCCAGGCGGAACATGGCGAAAATAAATCCGCCCAATATCAGGATCGTTCCGCCGCAGGCGATCCGGATGATCCGCTCGATCGCGACGCCGTACTTGCCCGTCGCGGAATCGTAGTGGGAGCAGAGCAGCGACACATACTCCGACAGCGTCCCGATCTTATGTTCCGAGGCATCCACCAGCGCCAGGTTCACATCCCGCGCCGCGTAGGGCAGACCGAACAGGTAGTGCGAGATTTTCCCTTCCGAGGTCAAAAACATCAATCCGATGGGATGCGCGAGCTGATTGGTCTGCGGGTCTCGTGTAAAGTGGAACCCCACCGATTTCGTCAGCTTCTGGATGGATTCCTCCGAACCCGTCATAATGTGCCAGCCCTGCTCCGTTCCGGGCCGCGCATACAGATCCAGATACTCGCGTTTCTTCGCCTGCGCCAGCGTGAACGTCTCATTCGAATCGATACTGACGACGATCACATCAAAATCCTTGCCCGCGCTATACTTAACGAGCGCCAGGGCATGGATCAGATCCTCCATCTCCATGATGCAACTGCCTGCGCATCGATAGAAGGGAAACACCAGAATTGCCGGGCGTTTGCCCAGCATATCGCCGAACTTTACCGGCTGGTTGCTCTCATCTCGCAGCTCGATATCGAGCGGGACCTGCGCGTTGAGATGCTGCTCTATGGAGACGGTAGGCGTTCCGTTGCCAGTCGATGTAGTCCCTATGGACGGCGCAAACTGCTGCGCCGCTCCCATCCGGATCCCTCCGAGCAGCAACGCCATGGCAAACAGAGCCGTTACGGCCGGTATATTCTTTTTTGGGTTCATCTTACTCACCCTTTTCTTTCGAACCTTAGCGTCCGCCGGGCGGCGGCGCCTCCTGGATGCGGTATTGGTTCGGACTGCCTGCGGTGTTCGCCCCCGCACCGGCGGGCGCGCCGGCGCCATTCTCGCCCGTAGGCGCAGGCATGGGCGGAGTGGCTGTCGGCGGCGTCACCGCATTCGTATTGGTACGTATCGGCATCGTTCCACCCGCCGGGACCTGCGGCAGGCCCCTCTCCTGGATGATCTGCATGGCGCGATCAATGGGAATATAGTTCACTGATTTGCCATCGCCGTCCTTCCAGGCGCCATATCCCGCTACACGCGCATCCTCTTTCGTGCGAAAATCTTTGATATCGGCGACGGGTGCGCTCTGCACCACAGGAATGCCCGCATTCTGCATGGTCTGCGCAGGAGCCAGGTCATTGGACTGCGCCCTATAGTCCGGTTTCGGCTGGTATCGGTATGTCACCAGAAACTGATAGATAAACAGCGTCACGATGGATATGAGGATAAAGCTGATGACCAGTCCCAGGCCCCACTTCAGAATGATCGGGACCGAAATATCGCCAACTTCGTAGCCCTTCGCCTTGGATTCCGGGTTGACCTCCACGGGTCCATGTTCGTCATGCATGGTGGAGCGCCTCCTGTGTCGTCCGCGCTTCATGGTTCGGGATCAAGGGAGCCTGTTTCAACTGTCGGATAAACAACCAGAACCAGACGCCTCCGAACGCCAAGAAGGTCCCCAGACAGGGTAGGAAGATGGTCCACGGCTGCATTGACGGCGTGGACTTGGCGCTCGCCTCGGCGAAGGAGGGCAGCACAGTCCATGCAATATCAATCGGGCGCAGGATCAACAGCCAGATCGCGACAGAAGCCACCCCCGTTGCATACTTCTTCGTCTTCCCCGATAGCAGCGCCAGGAAGGGGGCGAAGAACTGGAATAGGACGATGAACCAGCCGATGGGCAGCCAGCCACCGTTGAAGCGCTTCAGGAAGAAGATCACTTCGTCCGGCTTGTTAGCCGCCCAGATAATCAGGAACTGCGACAGGGCAAAGTAGGTCCAGAGCATGATGTGAGTGAGCATCAGGTTGCCGTAGTCGCGCCGGTTCTCGACTGTCACGACATCATTGTAACTCTTATTGAGCGCTGTGATGGCGGTCACCAGAGTAATCGCCGCAATGCTGTTTGCCAATACCCACCAGAGGCCGTAGATAGTGGAGTACCAGTAGCGCTCCAACGACATCACCCAGTCGGTATAGGCGAAATTGACCGTAAGGCAGAAGATAACGCCTCCGATGGAGGCCACATTGGTCCGCACCTGGGCCAATGACGGATCACCGGTCTCATCCTGGCGTCGAGAGTAGCGGGTAATGAAGAAAGTCAACCCCGACCAGATCGCAAAGTAAATGCACGAACGGATGATTACTGCCCAGTAGTTCATCCAGACCTGGCGGTACTTGAGAATTTCGTCGTCGCCGGGGTTCATCCACGGATAGAGTGTCTTCGCTCCCCACAGCAACATCAGGAGCAACAGGATGCCCATGAGCGGCAGCGTTCGGGCGCCCGCCTCAAGTAGGCGTATCACCGGCTTGCCCCACCGTGCGCGCACGATATTTTGGAGCAGCATCATGCCCATACAGCCCAGCGCGAACCC
>DATGIG010000847.1:0-6422 GCA_035295825.1 Chthonomonadaceae bacterium
GGATGCGTTCCTCTTTGGATTCCTTGCTCGGTTGGGAAGTTCCCATGGTCGCCTCCTGTGGGGTTTGCATGAGTATTCGACGCCCAGGTGCCAAACGACTCCTTGTGCTGCACAAAAACTTCATAAACAGAATCCATACCCTCTCTCTGCGGCTTTATCTCCTGGCATACGGCAGTGATCTGGTGGGGGGAAGGAAATGCTTAGCGATTCAAAGATGGCTCATACAGGGACGAACAGAAGGGCCAGGCGGACGCAGAAGGCTTGAAAGACGAGGTGAAAGTGTTCGCAAATTTCGTCAAGAGCAATCAAGAACAAAAGTTCAGGAATTTAGCGTTGAGGCAGGTGGCAGAATCGAGGCAACCGAGACAGTGACGGAAGAGTGCAATAGTACGGTCACGCTTTGGGTTGCTGTGTAGACGGTCAGGTTAGCATAGTCCCAGCCATGCGGCAGCAGAGACGGGCTTCGGCGAACTTCCAGGGTACGGTTGGTCAAGTTGACAATCCAGTATTCGACGATACCCGCCTCGGCGTAGAGCGCTGCTTTGTGACGCTTATCATAGTAGAGCGTTGTATCCGAAACTTCAATCACTAGAATTGATTCTGAAACATCCGGATGTCTCGATTCGAAATCTTCAAACTGGCCTCTAGCGACCAAAAGATCCGGTTCCGGATCGCCATCACTGGGCAGTGGAAATGGCCCTTGTGGTCGGACATCGAAGTCAGTACCAAAGTAGCGCTCCAGCACTTTGCCCACCCTTCGGATCGTGGAAAAGTGCGGCGGGTTCTGTGTCACTTTGCGATAGACCTCCCCTTTGATCCGTTCGACGCGTTCGCAGAAGAACCAACCCAGTTTTGCTGCTTCATAAAATCGCTCGCGTGTCCATTCCCAGGGTTTTCCGGTTCCCCGGTTCACCACGATGCCTTCGATCAGTTCGACCGGGTCCGAACCGAACCAGCCCAGAGTTTGCGCCTGGGCGAACTCTTCGGGTTTCCACGGGCGCAGATACACGCCCGTGTCTTCCGATAACGGTTGCTCATAAGGAATCGTCACTGCACTCATGGGTCTTGCTCCTTACCCGGCCACGTCCACCACGCGGTTCTCTTCCCAACTGATTTTGGCCGCCTCGATGATCTCCTGCACCGCCAGGCCGTCTTCGCCGCTGGCTTCGATCTCTTCGCGTGGTACGCCTGCGGATACCTGCTCGATCCAGCGGGCGATCCGATTGTCGAAGGTCTGCCCGAAGCCCGTCATGCCGCCCATGATGCTGTTACGAATGACGGTAAGTTCCATGCTATGGCGCGGGTAGAAGGTCAGCTCTTCAAAGCAGTTGTCGAGGACGAAGCGGCCCTCCGTGCCCATGACTTCGCACCGCTCCAGATTGTGCGCGGGATTGGCGTCGTAGGAGCCGGTGAGGTGGCCGACGACCTCATTCTCGAACAGGATGTTGACCTGTACATTGCTCCAGCAGACCCGCTTCCCGTCCGGGCCATCGGCTTTGGGGGCGTGGTTGAAGAACGCCTGCACCTTTTTGGCCTTGCCGCAGTAGAAGCGCATGATATCGAGCGAGTGAGGATGCAGCGCACGGATATGGAACCAGGGCGAGGTTTCGTTGGGGTTGTTGATCCACATCGTCATGTTGCAGAGCAGGGGCGTGCCCAGTTTGCCGCTGGTGATCCACTCCTTGGCCTTGGCGCCGGGCGGGGTGAAGCGGTGGTTCAGATTGATGCCAAAGTAGAGCCCTCTCTTCCGGGCGGTCGCTACCATCTCGCGAGCATGTTCGATATTGTTGCAGATCGGCTTCTCGCACAGCACGTGCAGGCCGGCCTCCAGGCACTCCATGGTCGGCTGATAGTGGTCCGCGCCGTTGTCCGCGCCCGCCGAGCACACCGAGACTGCATTCAGTTCGTTGCCCACATCGGAGAGCATCTTCTGCACACTATACCACTTTTGAACCCCATCGCGCGCTGCCGAGCGGTCCGCCCGCTCCGCAATGATGTCACAGTAACCGAGGAGTTCCGTCTGCGGATGGCGCAAATAGATCGGGCCATGCGTGTTGCCGATGCCTCCGCAGCCGATGACCGCTACTTTCAAAGCCATATCCCTGTCCCTTCCTTGCGTGTGCTCAGTGTTTGGATTTGTCGGGGGCAGGCTTGGGTTTGTCAGAGGTTCCCTTTTTGGCGGCGCGCTCTTTCGCGACCTCAACGGCCTGCACCTTCGCCTGGCTGATAACCCCGTGAACCGTCTGGTTCGACACCACAAAGGCACGGAAGATGCCTCCATTGCCGCCGACCATCTGCTTGATGAAGTTGGTGAACCCCATCGCCTCCTGCAGCGATTCGTCCTTGACGCCCGGCTCCAGCGTCGTCATGACCCCCAGGATGTTGCCATTCAGGTCGTATACCGGCAGGCCCAGACCGGAGATATTGCCCTCCAGCAGATAGGCTTTGCGCGGCTTGGTAACCTGACCGCTGAGCCGCGCGATCTCGAAGCACGCCGCATAATCGTAGCCTTTGTTCAGGCGGTTCACGGAGGCGATCTCCTGTCCGATGGAACCGGTGGTGGCGCCGGTAAAGTCGACCGGCGTCACTTTCTTGTCTCCCAGGTTTTCGATTTTAAGAAAGGCGAGGTCCAACTTGGTGTCCGTGGCCGCCAGGAAGGCCGAGTACTCTTTGTCATCCTGGTCGAAGAGGACTTTGAAGTCGGTAGGCGTTACTTTAATATCCGCCGCGCCGCCGCCCCCGCCTCGCCCCAGCATCTGCATATAACGGGCGGGCGAGAAGTACATGTTGGTGACCATAATGATCCCCTCTTTGTCCACGACCACGCCGGGCATATCCAGCTTGGATTCGGATTCCTGGTCGCCTCCCTGCCCGCCGAAGGATTGTTTGACGACGACCTTCACCGTCACGATGGAGGGGGCTACCTTCTCGACCAGCGCCTGGAGTTGTGAGGCTTCGTCCGCATGCGCGGGGAGCTGGAGACACAGTACGACAACCGCACACAACGCGAGTAGAATGCTTTTCACGAAAGGTCCTTTCTGAAGGCTCTCCACGCTGCAGCCCGCAGGCGGAGGTCTGCGCAGGGCGGTTAAAGGGAGCCGGAGAGCTTGGTCCATTCCGGTTCGATGAAGATAAAGTGCGTGCGCGGCCCGCGCTTGACGAAGATCTGGACGATTTTCGGCTTCTTCTCCATCGCGGCTTTGATCGCGGTCTCGAAATCGGCCACATTGTCCACACTCTGCCCGTTGATGGAGAGGATGACATCCTCGGCTTCGAGGCCCGCGATATTCGCCAGTCCGCCGCTGGTCGTATCGGTCACGATGACGCCCTTCTGATCTTTTGTCCACTCCCGCTCCATCCGGTCCAGCGGCATGATGTCGCGCACGGCAAACTCGAACTCCTTCTGCTTGGCTTTCGCGGCGTATTCGGAGGGCTTGGGCTGCCCTTCCAGCACGATGCTCACCTTCATCGACTTGCCCGCGCGCAGCACTTCGAGATCGGCTTTTTCACCCACCGATAGGTTTTCAATGGCGGTTTTGAAGTCCTCCGCATCCTGTGGCCGGAAGGCATTGAGCTTGTCGCCGTTGAGGCCGGTGATTACGTCTCCCGCCTTCAGACCGGCCTTGCTCGCCTCCGTCAGAGGATAGACCTCCGTGACCCGGAACCCTTTCTTGCCGGGGATCTTAAGCGCGGCGGCGACGTCCGGAACCAGCACCTGGGTCTTCACGCCAATCCATGCCTTGGGCAACTCCTTGGGAGTGTCGGCCTCCTTATCGGGGGTGATCTTGACGACCGTGAGCAGGTCCTCATCCTCTCTGCGGAAGGAGACGACGAACGCTTCCTTGTTGACTTTCTGTAGGGCCTCCTGGAAGGCGATCAGGTTCGGGGTCTTCATGTCGCCCACTGCGACGATAATATCGCCCTGCTGGATGGGCGGTTGGGCATTGTTGAAGGGGTAGGAGGGGCGCACGCCGGTCACATAGACGCCGTCTTTATCCTTGAGTTCGGCATTGCGGGCAAAGGGCTCCGTGATCTCCTGAAGCGTGACGCCCACCTCCCGATTTTCGGCCTCCTCGCCGATGGATTTCTCCATGGCGGTAGGGGTGACTTCCGCGGTCATGGTCTGTCCGGCACGGGAGTACTTGATTTTGACGGTTTTGCCGGTGGGCAGGGCGGCGATCTGCTGGTAGAGCAGCGGCGATTCCTCGAAGAAGCGCACCTGGACCGGGGTATTATCGAGCGCCAGCAGGATGTCGCCGGGTTTGAGCTTCGCTTTCGCGGCAGGGGAGCCGGGCCAGACGGCGGAGATAAGCGCGCCGTCGTCCTGCCCGATCTTGTTGACCGGTAGGACGGAGAGACCGAGCCAGCTCCGATGCACTACACCGCCATTGAGCGCCTGCTTGAGGACGAATGCGGCGATATTGGAGGGGATGGCAAAGCCCACGCCTCTCCCGCCCAGTTCGTTGATCCCGACCACTTCTCCCTTGAGGTTGACGAGCGGGCCACCCGAGTTGCCGGGCAGGATCAGCGCGTCGTGCTGGATCCAACGGGTGAACAGCCCGGTCTTCTCGCCGGTATCCAGCTCCTGCTCCTCCATCTCGGTGCCGTTAAAGTCGGTGAAGACGCGCTTGGTGTTGGAGACGATGCCGAGTGTCATGGAGGACGCCAGCATATTCGGGTTCCCCATCGCCAGAACGTAGTCTCCCACTTCAAGTTTGTCGGAATCGCCGAGGTTGGCGAACGGCAGCGGGATCTTCGGGTCTTTTCGTTTGTCTAGCCGTAGTTTGAGCACGCTGAGGTCGGTGGGCGGGTCGTGTGTGACGACCGTAGCCTCAAGAGCTTCTCCGCTTGGGAGGGTGCAGGTGATGCGGGTGGTATTGCCCGCCACATGGTAGTTGGTCAAAACATAGCCGTCTTTATTGATAATGACCCCGCTGCCGCCTGCAGGCGCGCGCTGCGCCCTCCCTCCTGTAAAGAAGCGCGTCACAACGGAGATATTGACCAGGGCGGGATAGACGGATTTGCGTGCAGTCTCAATGTCCTGACGGAGTGCATCCGGACTCTTTTGCGCCCCAACGGCCCCGCCGGCAAATAGAATACAGGCGCATAGACCGAACAGGCGTAGTGTGCTTCTCATAAAACTTCTTCTCCCTTTATGGGCCGTGCATGGCATTCGCACCTAGTTTCGCGTGGGCTGGTTGCGATTCCTTCTCCGTTCCATGGGGGCAAAAGCGTCCTAAGCTTACTGAAGTGCCCTGGCGAGGGCCGCTTTCAGTTCGGCATACGCTTCGGGAGAGAGTAGGCGACGTTCAGTGGGGGTACGGAAGGCAGGGGGGTGGCCCCAATCCGGATCGGTGGGGTAGCGGGGCATAAGATGACAGTGGAGGTGGGGAACCATGTTGCCGAACATGGAAAGGTTGAGCTTGGCGGGTTGACACACTTCCGCGAGAGCATTGCCGATGCGGGCCAGGTCCTCAATCCACTGCAGGCGCTCTTCAGCGATCAGTTCGTGGAGTTCCACGACATGGCGGCGGAAGATCAGAATGCAGTAGCCGCGATAGTCGGCGTCGTTCTGGAGGTGGACGCTGCCTGAAGGCAGCTCCGCGATGACATCCTCCGTGTGATCGTCTGGGCACATGGGGCAGCCGATCCCCGCTTTTCGCTGGGTGAAGACTGCATTCGGGTTGTTGTCGCTCATGGGACCTCCTGTTCAAGAGAGAGTGACGGGTTTTCCGGTCTCGATGGATTCCAGCGCGGCCAGGGCGATCTGGACAGCGGCACGACCATCCTGGGGCGTGATGTCGGGAGTAACCCCTTTCTCAAGGCAATCGAGGAAGTGCGCCAACTCCAGTTGGTAGGGGTTGTTGCCCGTCGGGCTTTCGGGTAAGGCGACCCCTGCACGGGGGCCATCGCCGCCGGAGAGCGCCGCTTTGAACGGGACGCCGGTCGGCTGGTTGAAATTATATTCTAAGAGCCCGGTATCGCCGCTGATTTCGAGCGTAACCTTAAAGCCGTCCGGTGCGGCCCAGGTTCCCTCGACATGCCCGATGGCGCCGCTCCGGAAGCGCAGGGTCACGAGGGCGTAGTCGAAGGTCGGGAGGTGGCTATCCGTCAGGCCCCGCGCATAGACCCGCTCGACGTCGCCGAAGGTCCAGCGCAGCCAGTCGAAATCGTGGATGATGAGGTCGAGTATGCAGCCGCCGCTCTTCTCAAAGTCGGAGTACCAGTCGTTCCAGGCGCGGGGCATCGGACCGCCGCGCCGGGTGCGTACCGCTGCCGGGCTCCCAACAGCGCCCGATAGGACCTGCTGCCGGGCCAGGGCGAACTCCGGGAAGAAGCGGACGACATGTGCGACGAAGAGGGGAACCTGCGCCAGTTCGGCAGCAGCGATCATCCGGTCGCACTCCGCCGGCGTCCGAGCC
>DATGIG010000848.1:0-19213 GCA_035295825.1 Chthonomonadaceae bacterium
CTGCCCAAGAAGAACAACGACACCGGCGCGGGCCTGGACCGCATCGCTTATGTCTCGCAGGGCAAGACCAGCGTCTTCGAGACCGACCTGTTCGGCCCGACCCTGCAGCAGATCGCGCAGTTGTCCGGCATTCCCTACACCGGGACCATGTCCCCGACGGACTTCGCGATGCGCGTCGTCGCGGAGCATACCCGCTCGATGGTCTTCTGCATTGCGGATGGCATTACGCCCTCCAATGAGAAGCGCGGCTATGTGCTGCGGTATATCATGCGGCGCGCCATCCGCTACGGCAAGACGGCGCTGGGCTTCGATGCGCCATTTCTGCACGAGATAGCGCCCCGCATCATCGAGCAGATGGGTGACTTCTACACCGAACTGAAAGATCGCCGTGAACTGATCCTGAAGACGATCCAACTGGAAGAGGAGCAGTTCCGCCGCACCCTGGATCGGGGGATGCGGATCCTGGAAGAGTTCCTGAACTCCGCATCTGTTCAGCAGAGCCGCATTCTGCCGGGATCGGACGCTTTTAAGCTCCACGACACCTATGGCTTTCCCCTCAGTCTGACCCAGGATCTGGCCCGTGAGCGCGGGATCGAGGTGGATCATGAGGGCTATGAAAGAGCGCGAGAGGATGCGACAACACGCGGTCCGAGAGTCGCTGTCTTCGACAAGGCCGCGCTGAACGCCCTCGGTTCGGAGTTTCCCACGACGACGTTCTTGGGCTATGGTCAACCGCTGGCGGAGGCGAAAGTCCTGGCGATTTATCAGGGAGAGGAGGCGCAAGAGTTTGCGCGGGCAGGCGACGAGGTGACCATCCTGCTGGACCAGACGCCGTTCTATGCGGAATCGGGCGGGCAGATAGGCGACACCGGCACGCTGACTGCACCTCGGGGCGACACTTCCTGCGCGCTCAACATCCGCGTGACAGACACCAAAAAGAACGCGCTGGGCATCTACCTCCACGCCGCCAAGGTGGAGGAGGGCGAAGTCTCGGTTGGGCAGACGGTGCTGGCGCAGATTGACGCTGAACGCCGGCGCAGCATTATGCGCAACCACACGGCGACGCATCTGCTCCAGGCGGCGCTGCGGGAGGTCCTCGGCGGGCATGTGCACCAGAAAGGCTCGCTGGTCGCACCGGATCGGCTGCGCTTCGACTTCACCCATACCCAACCCGTCACGCAGGACGAGCAGCGGTGCATTGAAGAGATGGTCAACGCGCACATCCTGGCCGACACCGATGTGAACATCTATACGGATGTGCCTATTGCCGATGCGAAAGCGCGGGGCGCAATGGCGCTCTTCGGCGAGAAGTATGGCGACGTCGTGCGAATGGTCGAGGTGCCGGGGTTCAGCCTGGAACTCTGCGGCGGCACGCACCTGCGGCACACCTCACAGATCGGGCTGTTCAAGCTCGTCTCCGAGAGCGGGGTCGCCTCCGGGGTGCGACGGATCGAAGCCGTGACCGGGCAGGCGGCGTTTGAATACGTCAATCGGCGTGAGGAGACACTCTCTCAGGTGGCTTCGCTGTTGAAGTCCAGTCCGAACGATGTGGTGACGGCAGCGGAGCGCCTGATTGCCCAGCGGCAGGACCTGGAGAAGCAGATCCGGCAGCTCAAGTCCGGCGGCGCGGCGCAGGCGGCGGAACTGAAGCCGCAGGAAGTCCGGGGCGTTCCCGTGGTCGTTCACGCCCTGGAGAACGCGGATGCGGAGACCATCGCCAATCTGGCGGATGCCACGGCGCAGCGGCTCGGCTCGGCGGTGATCGTGCTGGGAACCGTGGCGGATGGAAAAGTGGCGTTCGCGGCCAAGGTGACGAAAGACCTGACCGCCCGGGGGCTGCACGCCGGCAATCTGGTGCGGGAGGTGGCGAAACTCGCGGGCGGCGGGGGCGGCGGGCGTCCCGACTTTGCGCAGGCCGGCGGGCGTGATCCCGGCAAACTTCAGGAGGCCCTCGATGCCGTTCCGCGCCTGGTCGAAAGCCAGCTTGCCTAACCGGGATTCACCTCACACCAAGATGAGAGAAGCTCACGCAAAGACGCAAAGACGCAAAGAATACAAGCCTTTTGGTTTTCTCTCTGCGTGCAAGCGGGTGAGAGCAAAAACATTGCTCTTTGCATCTTTGCGGCTTTGCGTGAGCCTCTGTTTTTGCCTTTGCGTGACGTTGAACACCCCGGCGAATGTCAGCATGCCGGCGCGCCCGCACGTCATTGTGATCCTCTGTGAGGCGCTGACCTTCGAGGACATCCAGAATAAGGAGTGCCCTGCCCTGGCCGACTTCGCCGCGCAGAGTTCGCTCGGGGTGATGCGCTGTCCGATCAACGGGACGCCGACAGGAGCTGCCGCAGCGCTGTCGCTGGCGACCGGGCGCATGGTGGGTGCCGTCCCGGACGATGTCCAGGCCGCCAACGATTGGGAGCTGGTCCCCGGCGACAACAACTCGGCCCGCACCATCTTTATGCGCCGTATGGGACCGCTCGATCCACACTGGGACACCAAGCCCTCGGCGCCGGAGCAGGCGGTCAAACTGATGGGCGTGCCGGAACTGATGCAGCAGGGAATGAACAATCGCCGGTTGGGTTCGCTCCTGGCGCTGGCGCATCCGCCGGTCAGCGCCGCCGTCTTCGGCAACGCCGACGCCGATACCCGCGACCGGAGCGCCGCTCTCCTGACGGTGAATGGCGTGGGGACCGGCGCGGGGATCGTCTCACTGGTGCGCTACAATCAGAGCGCGCCCTTCGGCATGACGGACGACCCGCTTGCCCTGCTCCAGGTGGTGGAGGAATCCGATGCGCGGTTTATCGTCGTGCAGTTCGGTGATCTGGCGCGGCTGGATCGGGCGCAGACGAAGTTCTCCCGCGAGGATAAAAAGGCGTTTCGGGATGAGGCCCTGCGGCGGCTGAATATCTTCGTCTACAACCTCACTGCCGGGTTGAAAGCCGAGGGCAAACGGGCGGATATTCTGCTGTTAGCGTCGCGCCCGCCCGCCGATTCCCATCATTTCAACGCCTGGAACCGCCTGGCCCCCATCCTGGCCTCCGGGCCGGACTTTCCCCCCGGCTTGCTCACCTCGGAGACCTATGGCATCCCCGGCCTGGTCGCCAATTTAGACTTTGCGCCGACGGTGTTGGGGCTGTTCAACTTAGTCGTGCCGCGCGGCACGGTCGGAAAGCCGATGCATACCTTAGCGCCGCCTCTGACGCTGCAGCAGCGGGTTGCCGCCGTGGCACGCATGGACTTCGTCGCGGCGCTGAATGCCCAGGCCCAGACCGACGTCTTGATCCCCCTCCTGGGAGTGAGTTTGCTGCTATTGGGGCTGGGAGCGTGGAGACGGCGCAACGGAGCCGCGCTGCCGCACTGGGCGATGTGGGTTCCGACGGCTCTCTTGAACCTGCCCGCTGCCCTGCTCTTTGCCCCCCTGCTCGTTCCCCCGACCCTACTGGAGTATGGCCTGCGTATCGCCGCCTGGATGGCCGGGTTGACCATACTCTGTTTCCTGGCCGCGCGCAAGTTGCGTACTCCACCGGCATCCGTGGCGCTCGGCATCGGGATCGTAACGATTGTCGGCGACCTGCTGGCGGGCAGCCCCCTGCAGCAGAGCGCCCTCTTCGGCTCGGGTTCGGTCTATGGCGGCTTGCCCAATGTGTATCTCGGCTGGCTGGTTGGCAGCGGAGTCTGCCTTGTGTTATACTACGCTTCAAGACATCCAAAGAAGGAGAGAGGAAAAGATGAGAGCAGTGCGGATCGGCATCGCTCTGGGCCTGATAGCGCTGGCGGGGACGCTGGGGAGAGCCCAGACGGCGCAGGAGCGGGATAAACCGCTGCCTCCCGGCGTCGTACAGAGGGGCGACAATGAGGACGGAGAACTCAGAAACGGCAAGCCGATCACGAAGGGCTGGAAATCGCTCTTCGACGGCAAGACGCTTAAAGGCTGGGTCGGCGAGAAGGGCTACTGGCAGGTCAAAGAGGGCGCCATCGTCGGCGACAAGGGCGGCAGCACCCCACACCACCACTACCTGCTCTCCGATACGGACTACTCCGACTTCGAGATGCACATCGACGTGAAGATGGTCGGATACAACAGCGGCGTCTGCTGTCGTATCCACCCGGTAACCTTCGATGATGTGCCGGGCTATCAGGTGGACATGGGCGATGGCTACTGGGGCTGCCTCTGGGACGAGCACCATCGTCAGAAGAAGATCTTCGATTATCCCAAAGAGGAAGCCGACAAGATTCTGCACAAGGACGACTGGAACCACTACTATTTCCGCATGGCCGGGCACCATGTTACCATCTTCCTCAACGGCGTGAAGACCGCCGAGGGCGATGATCCGGGCGGCTTCGACAGCGGCCCGCTCGGCTTCCAACTCTGCCACGGGGACAATACGGTCGCCTCCTTCAAGAACATCTACATCAAGACCCGCTTTACCATCCCCGGCCCGGATGGCAAGCCGATGGAGGTCAAATCCGAGCCGCTGAAAGGCACCGCTCCCAGGCCCGCCGATCCGCCAATCCCTTAATACCAGGTACAGAATCATGCAACGAACCAACATCTCCACAAACACAAATTGGGAGCCGATTGTCGGCTACTCCCGCGCGGTGCGCGTCGGCCCCTTCGTCTATGTCACAGGAACCACAGCCACGGATGCGGACGGCCGGATCGTCGGCGTTGACGACGCCTATGTACAGACAGTGCAGGTTTTGAAGAACATCGAATCCGCGCTGCAGCGGCTCGGGGCGACGCTGGAAGACGTGGTCCGCACCCGGATCTATGTGGTCAATATAGACGAATGGGAGCAGGTCGGCAGGGCGCATGGCGAGGTTTTCGGCTCCATCCGCCCGGCAACTACGATGGTGGAAGTCCGCCGACTGATCGCACCGGAGATCCTGGTCGAGATCGAGGCGGATGCCGTTGTACAGAGCGAAGGCGTGTAGGGAAAGGGAGGTAGACAAGGATGGCGAAGGTGGTTTTGTTCTCGATCGATGGGATGCGGCCCGATGGCTTACAGCAGGCAGACACGCCTTTTTTTGACAGCCTGATGGCGTCCGGCGCCTACACGCTTCAGGGGCGAACGGTCATGCCCTCGGTGACGCTGCCCTGCCACACATCGCTCTTTCTGGGCGTGGAGCCGGAGCGACACGGCATCACCACCAACCTCTGGACGCCCCAGGTGCGTCCGGTTCCCGGCATCGTGGAAACGCTGCACAGAGCGGGCAAGACGGCGGCGTTCTTCACCAACTGGGAGCCGCTGAGAGACCTGGCCCGCCCAGAGACGCTGCAGGCCTCTTTTTTCCTGAACAATGACGGGGTGGCGGAGGGAGCGGGCGATCGCGAACTGGCGGGCATGGCCGCCGCCTGGCTGCGGGATCATCCGGTGGATTTCGCCTTCGTCTACTTCGGGCATACCGACGCGGCGGGGCATAAGCATGGCTGGATGTCGGAACCTTACCTACGAGCCATCGGCAATGCCAGCCGCTGCGTTGCGACCGTCTGCGCCGCCCTGCCGGAAGACGCGCATATCCTGGTCACCAGCGACCATGGAGGGCACGGCAAATCGCATGGAACCGAAATGGAGGAGGACATGACCACTCCCCTCTTACTGCATGGGCCCACAATCCCGGTGGCGTACCACATCGAGCGCCCGGTGCGCATCACAGACATTGCCCCTACGATTATCTCCCTATTCGGCCTGGATGCGCCTGCGGAATGGATGGGAACCCCGATTACGTTTTGACGACATCGCGTGGTTCGAGCGCGCGGGCGCGCAGGATCGCCTGCGAGCGGGGCAACTGGACGAAGTGCGCGGCCTGCAGAATGCGAAAGGCGGAGTCCGGGAGGCCTGCGAACTGGGCCATGCGCAGCGCCATCGATGCCGGATCCTGTAGCACATCTTCATACGCGATCTCCAGATAACGGTCGCCATGCGAACGGAATTTAAGGCACTCCTGCACATACTGATCGGTCAGGTGCAGGCAGTAGTCACGGTCAGTAATCGATCCCTTCGTACCATGGTGTCTCGGTCGAAGGCCCAATCGCATACCGACCGAGGCGGCTACCCCGCTCGGATTCAGCACCAGGCGGCGTCCCAGCGACTTCAGCCACGCGCTCCGTGCGACAGACGCGGTTACCGGCTCCTGCTCGCTATCCGGGGCGCGCCGGATCAGGCTGCGGGCAATCGCTTCCGGATCGCGACGCACATGCAGGATACGGGCTTGCGGAAAGACCTGCAGCCAGTAGGGAAGGAGCAGGCTGCTGCGGGGGTCCTTCCAGCCCCAAGGCCCCGAAGACCACTCCGGCATATGGTCGAGAAAGTCCGGATAGAGCCGGCGCTTCACATGGTTCTGCATCATCAGCACGCTGGTCCGGGTCATCCAGGGGGTGTCGCGCCGGTCGAGAAAGGGTTGCACGTCGTCCCAGGTCGCGCCGGAGCGCTCCATAATCCTTTCATTGAGCAGCCGAAAAAGCTCCGCCTCCCCATAGCCGTCACGCCGCCGCTGTTCGTTGGGGACCTCCAGCATCTCGCCGGGCGCGGGCGGACGCATATTGGGGTGCATAAAGACCCCCATGGCTGTCAGCATTCCGGTCACCATGCTGGTCCCGGAGCGGTGCATGCCGATGACGATGATCGGCGAATGAAGCGAGAAGAGCGATTCTTTCATGGGTCTATTCGGTTACCTCCACTGGTTGGGGCGGGTCGGTGCGGCCATAGATGCTGGTATCCGGAAAAGAGGCCGCCCATCCATACCACTGGCTGAGATGATTATTGAGGCGCGGGAGCGCCTTCCCTGCAAGGGGACCTTCCTCCCCGATCCCTTCCACATTCCAGCGCGTCCCTGTCTCTTTGTCATAGAAGGCGACGCTGCCGTCGGCCTGCTTACGCGCCTCGAAGGTGAGTGTTTTTGACCCCAACTGACGCAGCAGGGCGATAGCAGTCAGGGTCTTCGGGTCCATCAGGACACCGACCGGCGCACCCCCCAGCCTGTCGTTGGCGACGTCTCCGATCCGTGCCAGCGTCGTAAGCGGGTAGGCGCGATGCAGCGGGGCAGCCGCTTTTTGGCCCTCGGAGGCCAGAGTAACGGCCAAAACCGTATCGAACTGTTTCAAACGCATATCCCTGCGTGTCATGGTATGTTCGAACATCGGCATAGGAAATTCCGAAGCCCCCCGTTGTACCGGCGGCTCCTCGGCGGAGTAGAACCCTTTGTAGAGCGTCTCCGGCGACATCACCAGCGTGTTCGGATGGAGGCGCTTCCAGCGCCCCCAGGTTGTATCCAGCGCCGGCAGCGACTTGAGGTTGGTTCCCGTCAGCGGCCCGCTGACAATGCGCCCTTCCGCCGGCAGAAACACTCCCTGCGTATCACGTTCACAGAGGATGGACATCCCGTTGTAAAGTCCATAGAAGTCGAACTGCAGCGTTTTGCCGTTCACCACCGGATCATAGCAGATCCCGGTTCCGCAGACCACGCAGTAGGTGATCGTGACCGGGACACCTCCCTTTTCCGACTTCCCGATATGATCGTTGATCACATGGTGAAAGGTGAGGCATCGGACAGGATACGCCCGGCTCTCTTCCCCTTCGGTAATCCCCAGAACGTACTCGTTTTCGCTCAAAAAGCTGGCATTCTCGGCCTTGACCATGCCGGGGGAATCGATCGCCACATACGACGCCATTTTGCGTAGATCCCTGATCGCTTGAGGCTTAATATCCGGCGCGAACTGCGTCTTATTACCTTCCGTCGCTGTCAGCACGTCAATCCGGTTTGCAAGTTGTTGATCGCTCTCCGCTGCCGACTGCGAGTTTGCCTGCAGCGCTGGCGGTCGAGTAGCGTGTGCGACGGGTGCGAGGACTGCCGGCTTAGGTTGCTCCCGGTTACAAGCGATGCTTAGCAGCGGCGCCCACAACAGCAGCGCCAACAGGGCACGACATCTACTTACAATTGTCTTAAACGCCATTCTAAGCCTTACTAGAATCGAGGGATTGTTCTGCTGGAGCGGCATTTCTTGGAGACAAATTCTCTACGAGGCGGCGGCCTGTTCGCTCTGATTTGGGACGGTCGAAGAGTTCCGATACACATCGGGATAGGCGGAGATGCGTCCGCCGATCTGCCCCCCCTTCTTCCCTATCTCTGCCATATGCTGCCGGTTTTCTGCGGTTTTCTGACCACCGCGCCGGGCCGCAGCGCTGCGCCCCGGATCGGCGAGGGGAGCTTCGAGACCGCGTTTGCGTCGCTGGCTGTTGCGCTGGGCTTCCTGCCTGCAGAGGCGGCAGCGCTTCGATCCCCCCGCAATCCACAGGTTCTCCACCGTCAACTCATGGCCATGACGGCAATGGGTCCGAGGCGTCGTTCCATGCAAACGCCGATGCCGCCAATAACAGGCGCTACACCTACCCTGCGCAAGGATCGGACGTTCACCACAGTCCTGACAGATTGGCATATCGTTGCTCCTCTCGGGGCTGATTTCGAGGAATCTTTGCTCATATTGCAGAAGAATTCAGAGGACTGTATACAGGATACACAAACGGTATGAAAAAGTCATGAAAGGGTAATAAATCGGCCAAAACTGGTATTTTTCATCATTTTTTCATCTGTTCCGGGTACTCTGAAAGAGGTATTACACGCAGGCGGAGAGCGCCTGCTGGACAAGGCAAGCAATGCGAGTATTACTGCTCGAAGACGACGAAGCGATTGCCGAAGTCGTCCGTCAGGGGCTTGAGGAAGCACGCTATAGCGTGGAAGTCGCCGAAAACGGCGAAAAAGGCCTGGAGATGGCCGCGCAGCAGGAGTATGAGCTGATTATCCTGGATATCATGCTGCCGGAGATGAGCGGTTGGGAAGTCTGCCAGCAGTTGCGTGCCCGTCGAGACCTGACGCCCATCTTGATGCTGACCGCGCGAGACGCCACGCAGGATCGCGTGCGTGGGCTGGATTTAGGTGCAGACGACTATCTGACCAAGCCTTTCGACTTTGCGGAACTGCTCGCGCGTTTACGCGCCCTCCAACGCCGCGATAAGATGCACCGCACCCGGCTGATCCAGATCGCGGACCTGGAAATGGATACCGGCTCCCGACGCGTATTCCGCGCCGGCAGGGAAGTGAACCTGACCGAGCGCGAGTACTCCCTTCTGGAGGCGCTCGCCGCATATGAAGGGCGAACCCTGACACGCGAGTTTATCCAGGAGCGTGTCTGGCATGACGATGCCAGTTATTCCAATACCGTAGACGCGTACATCCGCCTCCTACGTAAAAAGATCGATGCCAATCATGATCTAAAACTGATCCAGACCATCCATGGCGTAGGATACGCGCTCCGAACCACGCCGGACGAAGATGACCCATGAGAACGTTTCCTTTTTTTCAGTCCGTGCGCTTGCGACTGACCCTCTGGAATATGTTCGTGCTGACCCTGGTGCTGCTGACCCTCGGCAGCATCCTGCGCGTCAGCGTGGAGCGCAGCCTCATCGCCTCGGTAGACGGGGACCTCACGTATCGGTCTGTTCGCCACAAACGCTTCTGGGCGATGATACCCTGGATGGAGCGCCCCGCTCCCCGACCTGCCCGACGCGAAGAGGCGCAGCGCCCCCGCGCCGAAGACCCCTCGGGCAAATCCCCTCCGATCAATGCGACGATCCCCCGTCCTTTAGAAGCGGCCCAGACCTCACGCTGGAGGGCGCCCGTCATCGAGCGCATCTTCGACCTGAACGGAAGGCAGACCTGGCCGCCCGGCGGGGATGAGGATATCTGGGATCGTGCCAGTTTCGACCGCGCCGCCGCCGGGCAGGAGGTGTATTCGACGGTCCATATCGAGGATGGACAAATTCGCGTGATGTACGCTCCCCTTCGGATCAAGACGGGACAGATCGGGGGCATCCTGCAGATGGCTTACTCTCTGTCCGATGTGGAGCGCGCCGTCGGCAACCTGAACCGGATCCTGCTCACGCTGATCCCGGTGGCCCTGGCTGCGGTGGGGTTAGGCGGGCTTTTCCTCACCGGGCGGATGTTGCAACCGGTGCGCGCGGTCACACAGGCCGCCGCGCGGATCGGCGCGGAGGATCTCTCGCAGCGGCTGAATGTGCGCGGCCAGGATGAGTTCTCCGTGCTGGCCGCTACCTTCAATGCGATGCTAGCGCGCCTGGAGCAGGCATTCGAGCAGCAGCGCCGCTTTACCGCCGATGCCTCGCATGAGTTGCGCACGCCCCTCACCGTCATTAAGGCCAATACGAGCCTGGCGCTCTCTCGGGAGGACCTCTCCACCGCCAATCGGAAGGGGTTGGAACAGATCAATAAGGCCGCCGATACGATGACCCGCGTGGTACAGGATCTGCTCCTGCTGGCACGAGCCGACGCCGGACAGTTGGAGATCTCGCTCGGCCCCACCCCGCTCGCGGAGGTGCTGGAAACTGCGGTTCTGTGCGTTCAACCCCAGGAGGGAGCGGTCATTACCAACCTGGCGGAGAACTCCGATCTGGCGGTCGAGGCGAATTCCGGACACCTCACGCGCCTGTTCGTCAATCTCCTGGACAACGCCATACGCTACACCCCCGCCCAGGGCAGCGTTTTTCTCTCCGCATTTCAGGAGGGGAAATCCGTCGTGGTTACGGTGGAAGACACCGGAATCGGCATTCCCCCGGAACACCTGCCCCACGTCTGTGATCGCTTCTATCGGGTGGATGAAGCGCGCACCCGCGCGCAGGGGGGAACCGGCCTGGGCCTTGCGATCTGTCAGAGCATCGTGCGCGCGCACGGCGGTCGCCTTGTGATATCGAGCGTTCCAGGCAGCGGAACGACCGTACGCGTCACCCTCCGCACTGCTACTCCGGACGCCTAGCGCAACTGGCGGCCCTTCAGCGGTTTGCCGCTCGTATCGAGGAGTTGGAACTCGTGGATACCATGCGCGCGGAAGGTGCGCAGCGTCCAGACGATCTGCTTATCCCGCGTGATCTCGAACAGCTTGATGGCGTTGGGGTCGTTCGCGCCGTAGCTCTCGATGACGGTATCGCCATTGGGAAGGCGCTGCACGCCGCAGGCGTCGTGAATGGGTTCGCCGGGCAGGTCGGCATTGGTGACCTGCCAGACGATCTTACCCGCTCTATCCACCTCGATGCAGGTATTGCCGCGCGTGCAGTCGATGAGCGTGTTGCCGTTGTCGAGGCGAACGGCGGTAAAGGGCCAGTCGGGGGTTGCCACCTCCCACACCACGTCTCCCTGCGCCGTGTATTCGCGGACCACCTTGTCTACCAGGTGCGGGACCAGATAGTGCCCGTTGGCGAGTTTGCGGGCCATACGGGTCTGCATATGGAAATCGGTGGTCTGGCACTTCAGCGGAAACTCGACGAGGGTCTTCCCGCTGCGGTCCATTTCGAGCAGTCGCGGCTTCGCTCCGGATTCGGTAAGCAGCACATGTCCGCCGGGCAGCGGCTGTACGCAATCCACCTCGCTCTGTGTCCCCTGAAACTCGAATAGCGTCTTGCCCTCCCGGTTTACCTCCAGGATGGCCCCATGGGGATACTGCTCGCACCGGGTAATGTCGAGCAGCAGGTTCCCATTGGGGAGCATCCAGCCGTCACGCGTGCCCAGAGGATACGTCCATACCGTTTTCCCCTCAGCGGAGAGGATAAACGTCTCGGCTCCGGTCGCCAGCACGCCATAGCGGAGATGGGTCTCGGACTTCTGCTCCGCGAGGGGCGGCTCATCGGCACGGACGCCGACAGTGGCGAGCGAGAGGCAAATCAGTGCAGCGTATAGGCGCATCGGTCAAACTCCTTTAGGTCCGGGAACCGTTCGGGGCGGGAGCGTGATGTTGAAGTGGATCACAATCTGGCCGGGCGGCAGCGGCTTTGACGGCAGGACCCCGAACTGGTCCATGGGGAAATTCTTGAAGCCCAGTTTCATGGCGGGCGAGGTGGGCCGGACCCGATAGTCGCCATGGGCGGGGTCCACGAATTGCGGGTCGGCAAATTCGGAATTGGGATCGTAACCGGCTACCTGCCACTGGGCGAAGCTGCGGAGGTTGCCCAGGCCCCCGAGGGTGGGAGCGCCCCGGTAGTTGTAGAACAGGTTGCCGTCGAACTGCTCGGCGAAGGCGGGGTTCGCCTGGATAAACTCGTAGGCGTTGGCGCTCTCGGTACTGACGATGATGTTGTGGCGGATGATGTCGCGGCATTCGGGATACCAGACGTGCAGCCCCGGCGGGAACGGCCCGATGCAGATATTGTTCTCCACGACGCGGTCGTAGCCCTCTCGGAGCTTGAAGCTGCACCCCAGACAGAGGTTGTTGAAGATGCGGTAGTTGGATGAGCCGTCGTCCAGGTCGATGCCCCAGCTATGGCCGCCCGTGTGGCCGAAGCGGTTGTTGCGGATCACGGTCGGGGTGTGGGAGTCGAGCAGGCCGAACTCGCGGCGCACTTTGTCGTTGGGCACCGACCAGTGCCGGTCGCGGCCCCAGGAGTTGAACGGGCCGTGGTCGCCCGTCTCCTGGACCGTGTTGTAGACATCGTTGAAGGCGATGAGATGCCCGCCCCAGGTCCCGTCGTTGATGCAGATCCCGGCGCGCGGGACGTCGTGGATGGTATTGTGGCTGACGGTGATCTTCTCGCTCATGGAGAGGAAGACGCCCGCCGTCTGCTTGCCCCACCGCCCGATTCGCTCGATGAGGTTGTTGTGGATCAGGCATTCGGCGGGATAGTTGGGGCCGATGGGGCCGGGGTTCTCATCCCGGATCTCCTGGAGCTGGTTCTGCCAGGTGGAGGGAGTCCGGACGGCGTCCTCCCGGCCCACCAGGCAGAACGCGCTGTCTCCCGCCTCGCGCACGGTGCATCCCGTGACACGGTTGCGCCGATTGTAGCCGCTCATAAAGAGGGCGTTGCCGCCCACCTGATCGAACAGGCAATCCTCCACACTACAGTCCTCCGCTCCCTCCAGAAAGACAGCCCCCGAGCGATGGATGGACCAGTCGCCTCGCAGCAGGTTCTCATAGGGCTCCAGCAGGGTGCGGCGCGTGTGGGTGAAGGTGATGCCCTGGAACGTCAGGTGGCGCACGGGCGCGTCTTTGGTGCCCCGGAGGACGATCAACTGCTCCAGCCGCGCCGCTTCGAGGGTCGCGCCCGCGAGGTTCAAACCGGGGATCGGGAGGTAGTAGAGGAGGCGCTGCTCCGCGTCGTAGTACCACTCGCCGGGCGCGTCCAGCTCTTCCAGGATATTCTCGTAGTAGTGGTCGCCCAGTTCCGATTCGCGGTTGATCTGCCAGCCGCCACGGCGTGAGGTCTCCACGCCATCCTTCATGGTGAAGGCGTAGTGGAGGCTGCCCCAACGATGCGTCGAGAGGCCATGAATGTAGCCGTGCGGGACGTCCTTCCAGGCTTTCGCCTGCCCATAGACCTCCTTGTCGGGATGCGCGGGGTCGAGGTTGGGGTAGCGGGCGAGGGTCTGACGCTTGCCGTTGACAAAGAGCTGATCGAACGCGCCGACGTTGGCCGGGACCGGCGTCTGCAGGATGCCGTCATGCCAGGGTTTCCAGGCCGGATTGATCCGTGCGCCCCCGCTGAGGATGACTTTCTCGCCTGCTTCTGCCTGCCAGAGGATGGGCGCGGCAACCGTGCCGGAGTCGGCGGCGGTAAAGAGCAGCGGTTCAGGCAGGTAGTAGGTTCCGGCGCGCAGCACGACGGTGATCGGCCCCTGAGTATGCGCCCTGGCGGCGCGTACTGCCTCTTTCGCCCTACCGGGCGTCCGAAAGGGCCTCGCCTTTGTGCCGGGATTGGCGTCGTTGCCGCCAGGTGCCACGTAGAAATGCAACGGATTGGGCACAGCGAACGCACCGATACTCCATGCAAAGCCGAACAACCCCAGGAGTGCGGTGGCGAGATAGACTTTCACGCAGACCTCTTCAAAGTTGACGGGAATAATCCCCCGTTCGCCAAAATCGCCCAAGATTCCTCTACCATTTTCCGTCAGTGCGTGTGGAGGGCGCCGTCGAGGTGGGCGACCCCGCCTGCGGGAATTTTGAGATCCGTCACGCGCGTCCCGTAGCGGATTTTGCAAGTGCTGCCAGCGGGGCCATGGAGTGTCACGCCCAAAAGCGCTCCATCTTGCCAGGCGAGGTTCACCACACAGCCGCCCCGCGCCCGCAATCCTTTGACGTGTCCGGCAGGCCAGGCTTTCGGCAGCGCGGGCAGGAGGTGCAACTCCCCGTTCTGGCTCTGGAGGAGCATCTCTGCGATGGCCGCTGTCGCGCCGAAGTTGCCATCTATCTGGAAGGGCGGGTGGGCGTCGAAGAGGTTCGGGTAGGTGCCTCCGCCGTTCTTATAGTTGGTTTCCATCGTTCCCACCGGGTCCAGCAGGTTCTTTAAGAGCAGATACGCGTGGTCGCCCTCCTGGAGGCGCGCCCAGTAGGCGATCTTCCAGGCGCGGGACCAGCCGGTCCCTCCATCGCCACGCGCCTCCAGCGACTTCTTCGCGGCGGCAGCCAGTTCCGGCGTGGCGCTCGGTGAGATCTGGCGGCCCGGATAGACCGCGAACAGGTGCGAGACGTGCCGATGTTGGTCCATCGGGTCGTCCCGGTCCTCCATCCACTCCTGAAGCTGGCCCCACTTGCCGATCTTCGGAACCAGCAGCTTGTCCCGCATCGTAGCGACTTTCGCACGGTACTCCGGATCGCGCCCCAGCGTATCCGCCGCCTGCAGGTAGTTGGTGAACAGGTCCCAGAGGATCTCCTGGTCGTAACTGACGCCGTCCTCCGTGGGGCCATGCTCGGGCGACCAGCCCAGCGGGGCGACCAGCGTCCCATCCGGCAGCGTCTTGAGGTGATCCTCCCAGAACTCGACCGTCTCCTTCAAAATCGGGTAGGCGATGTTCTGGAGATAGTTGCGGTCGCCGGTGAAGGCGTAGTGCTCCCAGAAGTGCTGGCAATACCAGGCATTGGCGGGCTTGTTCCAGTTCCAGGTGGTGCCGCCCCAGGGGTTGGTCTCGGTGCGCAGCGCCCAGCCGCGCACGGGGCGACCGTCCGGCAGGCGAAACTCGGGCGCTTGCTGGGTCTGCTGCCGCCAGGGCTCCAGGGCGCTCCGGATCATATCCAGCATAGGTAGGTGGCACTCGGAGAGATTGGTCACCTCCGCGGGCCAGTAGTTCATCTGAATGTTGATATTGGAGTGGTAGTCGGCGTTCCAGGGTGGACTGTTGCTGTCGTTCCAGAGGCCCTGCAGGTTCGCCGGAAGCGAGCCGGGCCGCGAGGAGGAGATCAGCAGATAGCGGCCAAACTGGAAATAGAGGGCATTCAGTTCGGGGTCTTTGTCCTGTTTTGCGTACTCCATCAGCCGCCGGTCCATCGGCAGCGCGAGCCGATCCGTCGGCGAAGCGCCCAGATCCAGCGCGACCCGGTCGAAGAGCGCCCGGTAGTCGCGCTCATGCGCGGCGCGCAGGCTGGAGTAGGCTTTGCGGATGGCGAGCGTGATCTGCCGCTCCACACGCTCATGCGGATCGTCGCCCTTCCAGTTACGATGGTAGTCCATCACGTAGTCCGTGCCCGCCGCCAGGTAGAGCGTAAGCGCATTGCAGCCCTGAAAGGCGATCTTCCCACCATCCATATGGAGGGAGCCGCCCTCGGGAACCACGCGCAGCAGGGCCTCGTACCGCTCGCCGTTGTCGAGCGTCCCGGCAAAGGTGAGATGGTTGACGGCGGCGCTGACCGCATCGTGGTGCGCTCCGGTCAGCGCGATGGTCCCGGTATACGCGCCCGGTCGGTTCGCGGTCAGTCGTGCGACCAGTACCTGGTCGGGGTGGCTGGCGAAGACTTCGCGATGGAAACGGGTTCCCCCGGCGGTATAGGTGACTTCGATTAACGCGCGACGGAGGTCGAGGGAGCGGCGATAGTCGGCTGCGTCGGCATGCCCCGGCAGCGTGATATGCACGTCGCCGAACGCCTGGTATGCGCCCTCCTGGTTGTGGTCGTCCGTATTGACCTCACGCCCCGTCCAGAGGCTGATCTCATTGAACTGGAGGCGCTCCTCCTCCGGCCCGCCGAACACCATCGCCCCGAGCCGACCGTTGCCGACGGGTAGCGCTTCGGTCATCCAGGTCTTCGCCGGTCGGTCATACCAGATTTGCATCTGCTTCATCTCCTGCCCCGGCGTTGGGACGGGTTTTGCCACCTGCCCCCATGCCGCGCGCCACGGACCGGCTATATATGTACCTAGAAGAAGGAGGAAAACGACGCGATGGATCGAAACGGTTAGGGTCATTCTGATTGTCTCTGATTATTCTTTCCGTGTCAGGCCCTGAAGGACCTGCCTATTGGGCCTTCGGCCAACCGGTCTGCGACCGGAACAATCCCTGCGGCTTTCCTGCTGCCGGGGAGACAATGCTGGTCTGTGCTCCCGCCATCTCCAGCGCTTTTTTCGGTTCGGTCAGTTCGACCTGCTCGAAGCTATCCGCTACCAGGATGGCGATCCTCTTGCCATTAAGTTCTTGTGTCATCGATTGTATTCCTTCCTGTGTCATCGGCCGCCCGTTCACCGGGCAGATATCTCTTTGAGGACAATCGTGTTGGCATGAGGAGGAGCCGGAGTTCCGCCAATCCCCGCAGAAGAGGACAGAACAGGAAATGACTACGGGAGCCTCGAATATAGGCAGCAGCCAATGGAACGGTCAGGCGCTGACACTGACCGGCGGCGCGGGGCTCAATGGAAAAGACGGCGATCAGGCCTACTTCGTCTACGTCACGCGTACAGCCGACGACTTTGAAACGGAACAAGACGGCGCTCCTCTGGCTCCGTAAGGAGTGTCCGCTGAAGGAAGCCAATGGTGAACGCTGATAGCGCGAAACCGCGCGCCCGCGATCTGGGCGTGCCTTTTGAGGGCGTGCCGGGACCGCTTAACGCCATCACGGATGTGGAGGGCGTCGAGGTCGGCCATGTGACCTTGATCGAGGGCGACGGGCCGCTTATCGTGGGCACGGGGCCGATCCGCACCGGCGTGACCGCCATCCTGCCGCGCGGCCAGGCGTCCTCCGCGCCGGTTTTTGCCGGCTGGTTCTCGCTGAACGGCGCGGGCGAGATGACGGGTACGGCCTGGATCGAGGAATCGGGCCTACTGGAAGGCCCTGTGATGCTCACCAATACCCATAGCGTCGGGACCGTGCGCGACACGGTGATCGCCTGGCAGATCGAGCGCGGGCGAATACCCGGCCCCTTCTCGCTGCCCGTGGTGACAGAGACCTACGATGGCTGGCTCAACGATACCAATGGCTTCCACGTCAAGCCGTCGCACGTCTTTGCCGTGCTGGACAACGCCCGGTCGGGACCGGTGGCGGAGGGCAATGTGGGCGGCGGGACGGGGATGAACTGCTACCAGTTCAAGGGCGGCATCGGAACGGCGTCGCGCGTGTTGGAGAGAGGAGCTACGGTCGGCGTGCTGGTGCAGGCCAATCACGGCAGTCGGCATCAACTGCGCATTGCGGGCCTGCCGGTCGGGCTGGAGCTTTCGGAGGCCGCGTTGGCGGAAGAGGCGCGCGGCTCGATTATCATCGTGGTCGCCACCGACGCGCCCCTGCTGCCGCATCAACTCAAAGCCGTAGCGCGCCGCGCCGGGCTGGGCATGGCGCGCACGGGCGGCATCGCCGGACTCAGTTCCGGCGACCTGTTTCTGGCTTTCTCCACCGCCAACCTCGACGGCGCGGACCTGGCGAATGAGGTGACGGTGAAAATGATGGGCCAACGCCGGATCAGCGCGGTCTACGAGGCGACAGTACAGGCGACCGAAGAGGCGATCATCAACGCGCTGATCGCTGCCGAAACGATGGTCGGCATTGACAGCCACACCATGCGCGCGCTGCCTCACGGCCGCCTCCAGCAGGTCCTAAAGAAGTACAACCGAATGGGATAATTCCCCTGGCTCCATGCCTGCATTTCCTGATGCGTGGTATCATGTCTACATCTATGTGTTCTGGAGTGATGCGACCGTGACCTGGCGTAAGGCTGATTCTCAAGGCGTAGATAGGTAGAGCTTCTCCTCCGGATAATCCAGTTCCACGCGGAAGTGTTTCAGGACGTTGCCTGCAAGCGAGCCGACAATGGGAGACGTCATCATGGCGCTCATATAACGCTCAAAGGTGCCTTCGCGTTGCGAGGCTACCCCTACCTTCGCCAGTTGACGCGTACCCCAGATTACCTGCGGCAAGAACATGGTCTCCAGGGTTTGCCCGCCCAGCGTCTTTGCCTCACCCACAGCGCCGTCGTGACGCTCCCAATCCGGATGGCTATTGCCCCACGATTTCAGCGACACCTCCGATACCATCGTAAAGGAAGCGCCAGTGTCTATGAGAAAGCCGTGTTTGACGCCATCCACCTCGATCTCGGTTCGGGGAAATCCGGATGATTTGGAAACGGGCATAGGCAAGGGGTCTCCCTTAGGCTTGAGAACTCCAGGAAGCGCCAGAGTAAACTGCTTCTTTGGGTAGTCGAAAACGACATGATAGCGCGCCAGCACATGCCCCGGAAACAATCCTTCCGCGTGACCAGGGGCGCCCTTCGGCACGATACTCTCCGTGTGCAGTACCACCAATACACGCTTCGGGTTGAGGCTTAGCGGCAACCCTCCGACAAACGCCAGAGGGGGAGAATCGACAACGGCAAACTCCTCTCCATCCTCTCGCTGTACCGCACCCCACTTCATACCGATATCGCGCGCTAAGCGCTCGGTCAAGAGGAAACCACCGCCGCCCGTGTCAACCAGAAACCGCGCCGAACGGCTGGAGCCGTTGGGACGGCGAAAGGTGACATCCACGTACGGGCGGTTTCCCTCGACGCGCAGCGGAACTGTAACTTGGTCCACCGTCGCCTGGTTTTGCGCTAAGGCGCTGCCGCAGGCCATGCATAGGATAAGCATTACGACAGGGGTTAACTTGATCATAAAGAAGCCTCCTTGACGTTACTCGCGGGGAGAACCACATCCGGCTCTCTTTGGCTTGCCGCCTCTTCGGCCCAAAGCGCGATCTCGGCCGCGTGACGACGGAGAGCATCGCGCAGTTCCTGCGGTCGGCGGATCTCAAGGCGACAGCCCAGGCTCGCCAGCATGCGCGCCATCCAGTCCGGGTCGTACGTATATCCGCGCAGCAGGATGCCTCCTCCAGCCAACTCCTCCAGGGTTGCCATCTCCGCGGAGATGCGTTGCCGGGCGTATTCGAGGGTGGTATCCAGAACCACTTCCATTGGGAAATGCCTTGGGA
>DATGIG010000849.1:0-18928 GCA_035295825.1 Chthonomonadaceae bacterium
AACGTTCCGTGGCACCTACGAAGAGTATCTCTCCGTTATCCACCCCGAGGATCGTGAACATGTCCATCTGTCGCTCACGGAGCTGCTTACCGGATCCCGATCGGATCTGGAGATCGAGCATCGCTCGCTCCTGCCCGATGGCAGCGTGCGCTGGTTGGAAGGCAGAGGCCGCGTCTATCGCGATGAAACCGGTCACCTTATCGTATGAGTGGGACCGTCGCAGACATCACCGACCGCAAAATGGCGGAAATCGCCGTGCGGGAGCGAGAGGCCGCCGCAAACCGCTTCTCAGGGTTGTTGAAGCAATTGCATAAGCTCAGTATCGAGCTGTCGCGAGCGGATTCGTTCGATACCCTCTGCCGCATGGCAGTGGAGCGCGGGCGCAGCGAACTCGGTTTCGACCGCCTTTCGATTTGGCTCTTTAACCCGGAACTGACCGAATTATACGGCACTTATGGCACGGATGAACACGGTACGACCCGGGATGAACATGGTCAGGTCTGGACCGTAACGGACGCCTGGATGCGGGAATTTAACGACTATGGCATTCCGCTCAATATCGGCAGATCGGCGCCGCTGCGGAACGAACAGGGTGAGGACATCGGGACCGGCTGGATCATCACGGCAGGGCTTCAGGATGGCAAAGCCCCGATCGGGGTACTCTCCGTGGATAATTTGATCCATGGCGAACCCCTCCATGAGAGTCAGATCGAGCTCCTAGGGCTCTATGGCGCTGTCGTGGGCCACCTCTGCGTTCGTATGAAAGCAGAAGAGGCTTTGCGGGAGAGCCAATCTACCGCGCGTGCGCTCCTGAACGCCACCTCAGACGTGGCTTTTCTGGCAAATGCCGATGGCACGCTCATCGCGTTCAACGACGCCTTCTCTAAAGGCTTAGGCAAAGATCCGAAGGAGCTGACCGGCTCTTATGTCTGGAACTACCTGCCCCCCCATGTTGTGGAAAAACGCAAACCGTTTGTCTATTCCCTCATTCAGACCGGACAGCCCATGCGCTTTGAGGACCAACTGGAGCAGGGTGTTTTCGATACCTGTATCTATCCGATCTTCGACGTCCATGGCAAAGTGACGCGCATTGCTATCTTTGCCCACGACATCACCCAGCGCAAGCAGATGGAGATGCAGTTATTGCAGGCGCAGAAGATGGAGAGCATCGGCAGGCTTGCCGGCGGGATCGCCCACGATTTCAACAATCTGCTCACCGCCATCCTGGGATATACGGATTTGGCGAAAGAACACCTCCCACAGGACGAGTATGCGCTCGGGTGCCTGGAAGCCATCCATCAAGCCGGCCAGCGGGCCGCGAACCTGACAGGGCAACTCCTCGCTTTCGCCCGGAAACAGATCATCGAGCCCAAGATCGTCAACCTGAACGACCTGGTGCTCAACACGGATAAGTTGCTGCGACGCCTTATCGGGGAGGACATTGAGTTGGTGACGCTCCCAGGAAACGACCTATGGCATGTCAAGATCGACCCCGGACAGTGCGAGCAGATCCTGGTCAACATGGCCGTAAACGCCCGCGACGCGATGCCGAATGGCGGCAAGTTGATCGTGGAGACAAAGAACGTCGTCGTGAATGCCGCAGCGATGGGGGAAACCACCGACATGCTGCCCGGTGAGTATGTGCTTTTGGCCGTTCGGGATACGGGCGTTGGGATGGAAAAATCCGTTCAGGAGCATATCTTCGAGCCCTTCTTCACGACGAAGGCGCTGGGCAAGGGAACCGGCCTCGGATTGGCGACCTGCCATGGGATCGTCCAGCAGAATGGCGGCTATATTCGGCTTGCGAGCGAACCCGATCTCGGTACCCTCTTTGAGATCTATTTGCCGCGTTCGCTTCAGGTATAATCTCTCCACACCGCCTACAGGGAGATCCCGATGACCGCCTCACAGCCCCCCCATAATACGCCGGTTCCGAACGTCACGCCGCCAGATTCCAAGCCAGATTCCAACCACCGCCCTGCTGAGATCAAGTTTCTCGCCGGCCCTCAAGTACGCGGGTTTGAATTACGTCTGGCTTTCGATATTTTTATGGAGTTTATGCATGGCTTTCGTCGTCTGCACTTCGTCGGCCCCTGTGTAACGGTATTCGGCTCGGCGCGCTTTCGAGAAGACCACCTCTACTATGCGCTGGCGCGCGAGGTAGGCTCTCATCTGGCCCAGGCCGGCTTTACCGTGATGACGGGAGGAGGCCCCGGCATTATGGAAGCCGCCAATCGCGGCGCCAGGGAGGTGGGGGGACGCTCTGTCGGTTGCAATATCCGATTGCCGCAGGAGCAGATGCCCAACCCCTACCTCGACATCATGGTCGAGTTCGACCACTTCTTTATACGCAAAGTCATGCTCGTCAAATACTCATACGCTTTCATTGCAATGCCGGGAGGTTTTGGAACCTACGATGAAGTATTTGAAGCCCTGACACTGATCCAGACTGCCAAGATCCAGGATTTTCCGGTGGTGCTCGTGGGGCGGGAATTCTGGCAGCCGCTCCTCGACATTATGAAGAACCGTTTATTGCACGAGGGGACGATCTCACCCTCCGACCTCGATCTGCTCTACCTGACGGATTCTCCCCAGGAGGCGGCGGACTATGTGCGTGATATCGGGATGCACAAGTTCGGATTGACCTACGGGAAGCGAATCAAGCGGCGCTGGTACCTGGGTGAGTAGCTCCACCGTGCCGGCAAAAAAATATTCAATACGGACCACCACTTCCATTACAGGCAGGAATATCGGTATTGCTGCAGAAATGGTGTTTGACGTGCGCTTGATCTTGTCCGGCGACGAGAGGTTCGGAGGCCGATATGAGCGATGTGAAGATTACTCACACCGAAAAAGTGAACGGGCTTACTCACGAGGACCCGAACTATGTCTTAACTATCGGACATACCTCCTTTGATGAGGCAGTGGCCGGGGTGGAAGTCCGTTCGGATACCCCCGGATTGTTGGAGCCCTTGAAGACGCTGTTTGCCGTAGAGTGGGAACTGGCACGTATCGATTCTTCGGATGAACTCTGCCGTCGCGCCATCGAATTGGGATGCCAACGGCTGGGGTTTGATCGCCTGGGGATCTGGTTTTTCGATAGTCAACCCGGAGTATTGTGCGGCACCTTCGGAACGGATGAGAATGGGCAGGTACGCGACGAGCGTGCCTGGCGCATCGAGAGCTTTCCCGAAATCTTCACGACCGCCTTCTTGGAGAACCACGACCCGCTGGTTATAACTGACAACGCCACGCTCTATAACGGCCCGAGCGACGCTACCGGAACAGGCCAACATGCCGCCGCGGCCCTCTGGGACGGTAAGACCGTCCAGGGGGTCCTATGCGCAGACAACTTACTGTACGGCAAGCCGTTCAGCCAGCATCAGCGAGAGATTTTAGTCGTCTATGCCTCCCTCATCGGTTTTCTCTGCTCGCGTCTCCGCGCCGAGGCGGAGCGAAAAGAGCAGATCGCGATGTACCGCCAGGCGATTGGGACGGCCAATGGCGTCGTTTATCAACTGGATTTCCAGTCTGATTCCTATGTACACCTGGACGAAGGCATCGAACGGCTGCTCGGTTATTCGGCAGAAGAGGTCACTCCGACCATATGGTCGAAGATCGGTAAAATCCATCGCCTGCATGGGGAACAGACCGGACTGATCCCATCGGAAGCCGCGCGCCGCTTCCGTGCGGGGGAGGTGGAGGTCTGGCATGCCGACTATGTGTGCCGCAAAAAGCAGGGAGAACTCTGCTGGCTCTCCGATTCCTCGATCCTCTTACGCGCTGCCGACGGCACAGTACAAGGTTGCCTAGGCATCCTGCAAGACATCTCCGAGCGGATCCTTGGGGAGCGCGCCTTACGCGAGAGTGAGGAGCGCTATCGCGCTGCTGTGACGGGTTCGAGCGATGGGCTGTATGATGCCGATCTAACCACCGGGATGGTCTACTATTCGCCCCGTTTTCTGGAGCTGTTGGGCTATGCCGACCACCCGGAGGAGTTTGATACCCGGTTGGATGAATTCGATCGGTATCTGCATCCCGAGGATCAAGAATTAGCCCGTGTGCAACTGGAGGCCAGCCTGACTTCCGGCGTCCCGATCCATACGGAGTACCGGCTTCGGACCCGATCCGGAGAGTACCGCTGGTATCAGGTTCGAGGCGAAGTGTTTCGCGATGAGAACGCTACGCCGATCCGCCTGGCGGGCTTCCTCACCGACATCACCGAGGCCAGACGGATGCAGGAACAACTGCTCCAGGCGCATAAGCTGGAGAGCATCGGGCGACTGGCGGGCGGCGTCGCGCACGATTTCAATAATATGCTCACGGCCATTATGGGTTACGCGGATCTCGCAAAATCCGGGATCCCGGAAGACAGCGAACTCTCCGCCTACATAGACAATATCATTCATGCCGGAGAGCGTGCGACGGAACTCACCCGCCAACTCCTGGCCTTTGCACGCAAGCAGATCATCGCACCGGAAATCCTGGACATGAACGCCCTGCTACAGGATACGGAGCGTATCCTCCGACGCCTCATCGGGGAGCATATCGACCTGATTACCATGGTGGATAAGGAGCCTGCGCTGGTGCGCGCAGATCCAGGGCAGATGCAGCAAATACTGGTCAATCTGGTCGTCAACGCGCGGGATGCGATGCCCGAGGGAGGCACACTCACACTCGAAACCGCCAACGTTACCCTGGACGGCAAGTTCGCGATGCAGCACCTGGATGTCCTGCCCGGCGCGTATGTCATGTTGTCCGTAAGCGATACCGGCATGGGCATGGAAGAGGTCGTACAACGGCATATCTTCGAGCCGTTTTTCACCACCAAGGGGCAGGGTAAAGGCACAGGATTGGGTCTGGCTACCTGTCACGGCATCGTCAAACAGAACGGCGGCCACATCTGGGTGGAGAGCAAACCCGGTCAGGGTAGTACGTTTCAGATCTATCTTCCCAGGGTACCGGGTCCGACGGTCACGCCGACGCCGCAACCCAGTATGGCGCCTCTCTCCGGTACGGAGACCCTCCTGCTGGTAGAGGATGATACGCTCCTCTGCAATTTCGTTCGAGAGACACTGCAGGAGCGAGGGTATACTGTACTGGCGGCTTCGCGCGCGGAGCAGGCGCTGCTGCTCGCACAGGAGTATGAGGGCCAGATCGATCTCTTGATCACCGACGTCGTGATGCCCTTTATGAGCGGCACGTTGTTAGCCGCACGTCTGCTGGAATTACGTCCCGACGCGAAAATCCTCTATATCTCCGGCTATACGGACGACGCCATCGTCGAACAGGGAGTATTGGCGGAGGGAGTCGCCTTTCTCCAGAAGCCGTTCTCGTCTCGAGGGATCGCCCTCAAAGTGCGCGCGGTGCTGGATGCAAGCGCCCCAATATAACCTATCCTTCAGGAGGCAGAGTGGTTGATGGACAGCCCCACCGGGATCGGGTGGGTGTCGATGTAGGTGGAACGTTCACCGATTTCGTCTTCGTGAGCGCGACGGGTGAGGTCATGGTGCGCAAGCGCCCCTCCACACCCCATGACCCCTCCGAGAGCGTGCTGGCGGGATTGCAGGAAGCGCGCGAGGAGGGCATATTGCATCCCCGTTTTGCGCTGGTCCATGGCACAACGGTGGCTACGAACGCCCTGCTGGAGCGACGCGGCGCAAAGACGGCGCTCCTCACCACCGCCGGCTTTCGGGACGTGCTGGAGATCGGTCGCCAGCACCGCGAACATCTCTACACATTCCACCCGACGAAGCCTCTACCCCTGATCCCCCGTGAACAGCGCTACGAACTCAGCGAGCGTGTGGACTGGCAGGGCGAGACGCTGCTCCCGCTCGATGCCGGGCAAGCCGACACCCTGCTCGATCGCCTCCAGCAGGAGGGTTATGCGTCTCTGGGCGTCTGCCTCCTCTTCTCCTACCTCAACCCCGAGCATGAGCGCACGGTGGGCGAGAAGGCTCGGCAACGAGGCTTCTCGGTCTCGCTCTCCTGTGAGATCGCCCCGGAACCCCGTGAGTACGAGCGCTCGGCCACCACAGCGGCCAATGCCTTCGTCGCACCGATCATGGCGCGCTATCTGGGCCGGCTGGAGGCCCGCTTACAGGAGGCTGAGGGAGACAGTCTGCGAGTAATGCAGTCCAATGGCGGCGCGCTTTCGGCGCGGGAGGCGGCGGAGCGTGCCATCAAGACCGCGCTCTCCGGCCCGGCGGGCGGCATCGTTGCGGCGGCGCAGATCGGAACGCAAGCCGGATATGCGCACCTCCTCACTTTCGATATGGGCGGAACGAGTACCGACGTCGCCCTCATTCAGAACGGGCAGTGCCCCATCGTGACCCAGGGCTCTCTGGGCGGGATGCCTCTCAGGACGCCGCTGCTGGACATTCACACGGTAGGGGCCGGCGGCGGCTCCCTGGCCCGTGTGGATGCCGCAGGCGGATTGCGCGTCGGACCCCAGAGCGCCGGCGCCGACCCCGGTCCGGTCGCCTATGGCCGGGGCGAAACGCTGACCGTCACCGACGCCAATCTGCTGCTGGGCCGACTGCCCTCCGACGTGCGCCTGGGAGGGCGCGTCCCTCTGGACGGTACGCGCGTCCGCTCCTATTTTGCCCGTTTTGCCGCCGAACTGGGTTCGACGCCGGAAGCCGCCGCCCTCGGCATCGTGCGCGTGGCAAACGCCGCCATGGCGCGGGCCCTGCGCCATATCTCCACCGAACGCGGGCACGACCCGACCCGCTTTACACTCCTCAGTTTCGGAGGCGCAGGCGGGCTGCACGCCTGCGGTCTGGCCGACGCGCTTGGGATGACGTCCATCCTGATCCCCCGCTTTCCGGGCGCGTTCTCGGCGCTCGGCCTCGCCCTGGCCGACACGCGGCGTGAGTTTATGCAGGCCCTCCCCATCTCACCACGCCCTGGCGGTCTGTCGCAGCAGGATTGGGAGGCCCTTATGCCACACTTCGAGCGGCTGCTCGCCGAAGCCGAACGCGTGATGGCTGACGATGGCTTTGCGCCTGATACCTGGCACGCGGAACGCTCGCTCGATCTGCGCTACGTGGGCCAATCCTTCGACCTGCGCGTTCCCCTGCCGGCCCATGCCAACCTAAATGCCGCCCTCGCCTCTTTCCACGCGCTGCATCTCGCCCGCTATGGTCACGCCGATGCGCACGAGCCTGTGGAGGCGGTCGCGGTGCGCCTGGTCGCCGTCGGCAGCAATCCGCTGCCGCGCCTCACCGTTTCCATGCCCTCCGCTCCTGGCGAGCCGATCCACCACGTCGCCCTGACCACTGCAGAGGCGCAGGTCTCCGCCCCCGTCTTCCTGCGCGATTCGCTCGCAGCAGGACAAACGCTTCAAGGGCCGGCGCTCATTCTACAGACCGATGCGACCACTTACCTCGCCCAGCGCTGGCACGCTGCCGTCGACGCGGAGGGCAATTTACGGCTACACTCCATCGGAAAAGATCTGGCATCGCACTTCTAAACATCGGCATATTGGAGGAGGCAGGGTGAAAACGAAACGGATCGTGATCGTGGGCGGCGGGGTCATCGGGCTGTGTACCGCCTGGTATGCGCGGCAGAAAGGGCATGAAGTCACCATCGTTGAGCGAGGCGCGCTCGGGCACGACTGCTGCTCGCTGGGCAATGCGGGCTTCGTCACCCCCAGCCATATCGTTCCGCTGGCGGCTCCCGGCATGGTCGGAATGGGCATGCGTATGATGTTCGACCCTGAAAGCCCCTTCTGGATCCATCCCCGGCTCGACAGCAATCTGTTTCGATGGGGATGGCGCTTTATACGCGCGGCGACCCCGGCCCATGTCAATCGCTCCGCACCTCTCCTGTGTGAGATGAACATGGCCAGCCGCCGCTGCTTCGAGGAGTTCGACGCCCTGTGGGAGAATGAGTTCGGTCTGCAGAAAAAAGGGATGCTGCTGCTCTGCAAGACGGAGGAGCGCCTGCATGAGGAAGCGGAAGTCGCGGAGATGGCGGGCAAATTGGGCCTCGCGTCGGAGATCCTGACGCCCGCCCAGACCGCAGAGCGTGAGCCCAATGTGCGGATGGACATCACAGGAGCCATCTACTTTGCAGATGACTGCCATATGACGCCCCAGAAATTCGTAGACAGCCTGACCCGGCATGTCCAGGAGCAGGGCGTCACCATCGCGTGGTCTTCCGAAGTCACGAATTGGCGCACCAACGGAACGAGAATCGAAGCCGCTCTCACGCCCAGGGGCGATTTTGAGGCGGACGAATTTGTCCTCTCAGGCGGATCCTGGTCCGCAGAGATTGTGCGCAATTTGAAACTCTCGCTGCCGTTGCAGGCGGGCAAGGGCTATAGCCTGACCCACCCGACCCCACGCTGTCTGCCCACCCACTGCTCCATTCTCTCCGAGGCCCGTGTCGCTGTCACCCCCATGGGCGACACGCTCCGCTTCGGCGGGACCATGGAATTGAGCGGATTGGATCTCTCCATCAATCCTGCCCGTGTCCGGGGCATCCTGAAGTCCGTCCCGCGCTACCTGCCCGACTTCTCTCCGGACGACTTTCGTGATGTGCCGGTATGGTGCGGCCTGCGCCCCTGCTCCCCGGATGGCCTGCCCTATGTCGGACGCTTTGGGCGCTTCTCCAATCTCTCCGCCGCCACAGGCCACGCCATGATGGGCCTCAGTCTCGGCCCCATCACGGGCAAACTGATGTCCGAAGTCCTCTCCGACGAACCGCCCTCCATCAACATCGCAGCGCTCAACCCAGACAGATACGCATAAATTTGAACCACAGAGGCACAGAGACACAGAGATCACACAGAGAAAAACGAGAAAAGAGAGAAGAGAATAACGATTTATCCACAGATTACCACAGATTACAAACCCGAGAAGAGGACAACCTGACTGCATCAAGACGGGAATAATATGAAGCAATATCTTATTGATGCTTGTACTCCTGTGTTTCTCTCTCCCTTCCCTCGTTTTTCTCGGTGTGATCTCTGTGTCTCTGTGCCTCTGTGGTTCAAATTATAAAGCTTGGCGGGTCCACTCGCCATCCAGAAGGCGCCAGATTCCGTGCGCGTTCGCGTCCTGCAGTTCGACAGGCAGCGCCTCCTGCGGGAAGTCCTGGTAGCACACAGGGCGGGCAAAGCGGAGGATGGCTGCCGTTCCGACGGACGTGGTCCGGCTGTCGGTGGTGGCGGGATAGGGACCGCCATGCTGCATCGCGGCGCACACCTCCACGCCGGTCGGGAAGCCATTGAAGATGAGGCGACCGGCTTTCGTCTCCAGCACGGCGACCAGTCCCCGGTAATCGCGCAGATCTTCGGGAGTTCCATGGATCGTAGCGGTCAATTGCCCCTCCAACCCGTTCGCTACCGCTTCCATCTCCTCCGGAGAGCCGCAGACCACCAGGAGGCTGGAGGGGCCGAAGACTTCCTCCGAGAGGGCGTGCGTCTGCAGAAATGTCTGGGCGTCCGTGGTGAAGATGGCGGCGTTGGCCTGGGTCAATGCGGGGTCGGCGGGCGTGGTGGGGTGCGTCTGCTGTTTCACGCCCTCGGTCTGCTGCAGGCGCTCGATGCCTCTTCCGTAAGCCTCACGGATACCCGCATAGAGCATGGTCGCCGGCGCGGTCTGAGAGAGGCGTTCGGCCAGGGTCTCGATAAAGGGCGTCAGCGCCTGGTCATTCAGTCCGATGGTGAGGCCGGGATTGGTGCAGAACTGCCCCACGCCCTGGGTCACCGATAGGGCCAGGCCCTCCGCAATCTTCTCTCCGCGTGCGCGCAGTGCGCCGGGAAGCACGAACACCGGATTGATACTGCCCATCTCCGCATAGACAGGGATCGGTTTCTCGCGCTGGTGGGCGGCATCGAAGAGCGCCCTTCCCCCTATCAGGGAGCCCGTGAAGCCGACGGCCTGGGTCTTGGGATGGCGCACCATCGCCAGGCCGGTCTCCTTCAGGCCATGCAGCATAGAGAAGACGCCCTCCGGCATTCCGGTCGCCTCCGCCGCCCACAGTATGGCGCGGGCGGCCAATTCGGACGTGCCCGGATGCGCGGGATGCGCCTTCACGACGACCGGACAGCCTGCGGCCAGCGCGGAGGCAGTATCGCCGCCCGGAACGGAGAAGGCGAGGGGGAAGTTGCCGGCCCCAAAGACCACAACGGGACCGAGAGGAATGAGCATCCGACGGAGGTCGGGGCGCGGCGCAGGTTGTCGGTCAGGCTGCCCGCGATCGATCCTCGCCTGGATCCAGGAGCCTTCCCGTACCACTTCGGCGAACATCCGCAACTGGCTCACGGTCCGCCCCCGCTCCCCGGTCAGGCGGGCGAGCGGCAAGGCCGTCTCCTGATGGGCACGCTCCAGCAGCGTGTCCCCCAGTTCCAGCAGCTCCTCCGCAATGCGGTCCAGAAAAGCGGCCCGATCGGCGACCGGAAGGCTCCGGTAGGCGAAAAAGGCGCTCTCGGCCAGCTCCAGCGCACGATCCACCTCCTCCGTGGTGGCGATATGAAACGGTATACCGAAAGCCGCACCCGTCGCCGGGTTCACCGCCGGAATCGTCTCGCCCCGTGCCGCCGACGTCCCATATCCGATCAGGTTCTGCCCATGCAGTTCCATAATTGCTCCTTCTTTCACGCGCTATGCGACGGTGTTGACCAGCTCTCCGATGCCATCAATGGCGATCCGGATCCGATCTCCGGATTGCAGGGTAAATGCATTGGGCGGAACGATCCCGGTTCCGGTCAGCAGGAAACAGCCCAACGGGAAGCTGGCCTCCCGGTAGAGATAGTCCACTAATTCCCTCGGCGTGCGTTTCAATCGCGCCAGTTCGGTGGCGTCGGCAAAGGCCGTGTCCGCGCCGCGCGCGATGGTCAATTGGATCCGGGTGGTGGGCGGAAGCGGCTCCGAGGAGACGAGGATACATGGGCCGAGCGCGCAGGCGCCGTCGTAGACTTTCGCCTGCGGCAGATAGAGCGGGTTCTCTCCCTCGATGTCGCGCGAACTCATATCATTGCCGATGGTATAGCCCACGATCTCGGCGCGTGAATTGATGACTAACGTCAGCTCCGGCTCGGGCACGTTCCAATGCGCGTCACGCCGGATCCGCACCGGCTGTCCATGCCCGACCACGCGGTGCGGCGTCGCTTTCAGGAAGAGTTCCGGACGGTCCGCCTCATAGACCCTGGCGTAAAAATCCTCGCCACCTGCCTCCTTCGCCTCCTCCATGCGGGCGTCTCGACTGCGATAGTAGGTCACTCCTGCCGCCCATACCTCCTGCCCGCCAATCGGCGGCAGCAGCTCTTCCGGTGCGATCGCATCTCGCTGTTTTCCCGCCTGTGCCAATCGCGCGACCGTGGCGTGCAGGTCGTCACTGTTGAGCAGGGAATCCCATTCGGTACTCTCCAACAATACGAAGCGACCCTCAATTTCTGCTACCGGCCCCACACCGGTAAGGTAGAGTTTCACATGCTATCCTTTCCACCGAGCTTCCGCTCCGGAGAGCGATGGTGGCCCAGATTTATCCGTGCATCGCATCGGTTTCAGTATAGCATATCCGCGAAGGCGCGTCGGCCCGTTGGTGAGAGGGATTTTTCTCTAACAATGCGTGCGAATCCGGGCAAAACGAGGTATCCTGTTGTAGCAATGATGCCCGATCAACTGTTTGTTCATACAAAGGAGAGACCTCAATGTCATCGTCCCCCAATCGTACAGCTGCTCCCCTGTTGGGTCTGGCAGTGCTGGCACTGGGCGTCGGCGGGATCGTCGTGCGCGCCCACGCCGATGAAACATCCAAAACTCAGGAGAAACCGATCACGGTCAAACTGACCCTGGACCCAAGCGCCCTGGATATCAACGGCAAGTCCATGCTGGTGGGCTACTACCCGATTCCGCTTCAGCTCTCTGCCCAGAAGCCAGCTTCCGTCAAGAAAGAGCCGGTATATAAGGGCACGCCCCAATATGCGATCATTCATCTGGGCAACGGCCCGAAAGCCGATACCGTGGTAGCTCTGGACACACCGGCGGACGGCGAAGCCAAGATCTATGTGGACACAAACCACAACGGCAACTTGACCGATGACGGGGACGGCGCGTGGAGCAAGAAAACCCCAGGCTCCCGGACCCAATACGGCCCCAACTCCTATGTGCTGCGCGCCTCCTGGGGCACGGACAAGCGGGAGAAATCCTCGGGCAAGTATGGCGTGGGGCTCTACTATTTTGTCGGCAAGGACCAGAACGGCAAGCCGACCAGCAACCTGTTCATGATGCGGGAGACGGAGCGGGTCGGCACGATCACCCTCGATGGCAAGAAGCATAAGATCGCACTGATCGAGAACGATGCGAACGCGCTCTACAACAAACCGGTCGAGACGGATGATAAGGGCAGCCCTGTCAAGCCGCCTGCCACGCGTCCGGTCTGGCTGCTGGTGGACGTCAATGACGACGGCAAGTTCGGCCTCACCCCCACGAACCCCGCCTCGGACATCCGCGCGCCGTTTGAACTGGCCGGAAAAACCTATGAGGCCAGTGTGAGCGATGATGGAGCGATCCTCAAGCTCATGCCCACGACCAAGGTCGTCGCCACCTTGACCCCCAAGCCCGCCCCACGCCCGGAATTGCTCAAAGCCGGCGTCGAGGCTCCGAACTTCAATGCCGAGAAGTGGGGCGGCGGCACACTGCAGCTCTCCGACTACAAGGGCAAGATCGTCATCGTGGACTTCTGGGCGACCTGGTGCGGCCCCTGCCAGCTATCTATGCCGCATATCGAGAAAGTCTACAAGGCGGTCAAGGATAAGGACATCGCCGTAGTCGGCATCTGCGTCTGGGACGAGAAGGAAGCCTACACGAAGTGGGTTCCTGAGAATAAGGAGAAGTACACTTTCACCTTCGCATTCGACCCGGCGGGGAAAGACAACGCCAAGAGCATTGCGTCCAGCCTGTACAAGGTGAGCGGCATTCCGACCACCTATATCATCGATAAGGACGGAAAAGTCGCCGCGACCATCGTCGGCTATAGTGATGGAGATACCCGCGTGGAAGAGGCCCTGAAGAAACTGGGCGTCGAGGTTCCCAAAGCGAGCGCCAGCGCTACCGACACGAAGGGTGCCGGCGCGCACTAAACGTAATTCCGAACCGATAGCTGGTACGGGTTTGTGATTACAAACGGTACAAGGGAGTAAACTCCCTCGCTGCGGGCGCTTTGCGCCAAGTGTCGGCCTTCGTCGACACGTACTATCTGCCAGATAGTTCGTGTCCCCGTAGGGGGACACTTGGCCGGAGGCCCGCAGCGAGGGAGTTTACTCCCTTGATCCAAGTTGTCCATGCCCCTTCAGGGCACCATGCAGACATGAAAATAGGCGCATTTGTGTAGACTGACCTTGACTGGTACGGCCTATTTTCACAGCAGTGAAGAGTGCTCGTACCCCCTTAGCCCAAAGCCTGCGCCAGGTCGGCGATCAGGTCGTCGCACTCTTCGATGCCGACGGAGAGGCGCACCAACGCCGGATCCATCTCGATGGGAGAACCGGCCAGGCTCGCGTGGGTCATCGCACCGGGATGTTCAATCAGCGATTCCACGCCGCCCAGGCTCTCCGCCAGCGTAAAGAGTTGTGTGCGGGCGACCATACAGCGCGCCACGGCTTCGCCCCCGCGTGCAATAAACGATACCATGCCCCCGAAGCCCGCCCGGTCTATCGCAGCCTCTGACGGGGCAGTTCCCTCCACGCCGCCACCGCTGGCGGTGTTTTTGCGTGCGACTGCATGGTGGGCGTCACCGGGCAGGCCTGGATAGAACACCCGCGAGACCGCCTTATGCTCCGAGAGAAACGCGGCGACCCGGAGCGCATTCGCGCCGTGTTGCCGCATCCGCACCCCCAGCGTCTTGATCCCCCGTAGAACCAGGAAGCAGTCCACCGGGCCGGGAACGCCGCCTACGGCATTCTGGTGGAAGGCGATCTGTTCGCGCAGGTCGGCATCGTTCAGGACGATCAGCCCGCCCACCACGTCGCTATGCCCTCCGAGATACTTGGTGGAGCTATGCACCACGAAATCCGCACCCAACTGCAGCGGGCGCTGCAGATAGGGAGAGGCGAAGGTATTGTCCACTCCCAGCCAGGCTTTCCGGCTATGCGCCAGGTCCGCCACGGCCTGGATATCGATCGTCTTCAGCCAGGGGTTGGTGGGCGTCTCCAGCCAGACCAGTTTCGTTTCGGGCCGAAAGGCCGCCTGGGCCTTTTCAGGATCGGTCAGGTCGGCCAGATCAAAGGCGATCCCGTAGCGGCTCAACACGCGGGAGAACAGGCGGTAGGTGCCTCCGTACACATCGTCACTCAAGACCACGTGGTCGCCGGGACGCAGCAGATAACAGAGGGTGGTGATCGCTGCCATTCCGCTGGCGAAGGCCAGCCCGTAGGCGCCGCCCTCTAGCGAGGCGATGCACTCCTCCAGCGCCTTGCGCGTAGGGTTGTGGGTGCGGGAGTATTCGTACCCGCCGTAGGTCTCCCCTACGGCGTGCTGTGCATAGGTGCTGGTCTGGAAGATGGGCACCGAGACAGCCCCCGTCACCGGGTCCGGCGCTTGCCCGGCGTGGATCGCCCGTGTATCGAAGCCTTTGTTAGTGGCATCACCCTTCATTATGATTTACCTCTTCTGGCTGGTGCGCTGGTGCGCGACAAAGTCCAGCAGGTCGCTGCGCGTGATGACGCCGACCGGCTCCCCATCCCGCACCACTACAGCGCCATTGCCGCCGTCGGTGAACAGGGGGAAGAGCGATTCGAGGTCGGCCTCCGCGTTCACCAGGGGCAGCGGATCCTCCATCACAGTCTCCACCGCCGCGTCCACCGTTTCGGGATGCCGGAACACCTTCTCCAGCAGGCTCCGCTCTTCGATGACGCCCACCAGCGAGGCCAGCGCAGGTTTGCACCCCTCGGCAGGAACCCCGCCCTTGACGACCGGCATCTGGGAGATCCCATGGTGGTGCATGCGATCGATCGCCTCCCGGACCTTCTCCCCGGCGGCAGCACAGATCATGCGGGTCGCGGCGGGCAGCAGGTGCCCCACCTCGCGCCGGTCGCCGAAGCGGTCGATAAAGCCCTGATCGCGCATCCAGTCGTCGTTGAAGATCTTGGAGAGGTAGCTGCGCCCGCTGTCCGGAAGCAGGACGACCATGACCTTCTCATCCTTGACCTTGCGGGCGTAGCGCACCGCACCGGCCAGCGCCAATCCGCCCGACCCGCCGATCAGGACGCCCTCCTCGCGGGCCATCCGGCGCGCCATCAGGAACGCCTCCCGGTCGCTGATGGTCTCCCAGGCATCGATCAGGCTCAGGTCCACCGTGCCGGGGATGAAATCCTCGCCCACCCCTTCGACCTTATAGGGCTTCACCTCTTTGTTGGTGTAGAGCGACCCTTCGGTATCTACGCCCACAATGGTGATACGGGGGTTGCGCTCCTTGAGGTAGCGCGCTACGCCGGTTATGGTGCCGCCTGTGCCCACGCCCGCGATAAAGCAGTCTATCTTTCCGCCCGACTGTCTCCAGATCTCCGGGCCGGTGGTCTCATAGTGGGATTGGGGGTTGTTCGGATTGAAATACTGGTTCGGCTGAAACCCGCCGGGGATCTCATGCGCCAGGCGTTCGGCCACACTGTAGTAGCTGTCCGGCGATTCGCGGGGGACGTTGGTGGGGGTAACGATAACATCCGCACCATACGCTTTAAGAAGGCTGATCTTCTCCTGGCTCATCTTGTCGGGCATCACAAAGACGGTCTTGTAGCCCTTTAAGGCAGCCACCATCGCCAGCCCTACGCCGGTATTGCCGCTGGTCGGCTCGACGATCGTGCCGCCCTTCTTCAGCAATCCAGCCTGCTCCGCCGCCTCGATCATCCGCAGGCCGATGCGATCCTTCACCGAGCCGCCGGGGTTCAGGGCTTCCATCTTGGCATAGAGGGCCGGCTTGATCCCATGGGCCAGCCGGTGGTTCAGGCGTAGCAGCGGAGTCTCGCCGATCAGATCCAGCACGCTGTCCACTGCCTCGATGCCCAATTCATCTCGCGAAATCCGCGAGGTTTGTGCTGCTTCCTCCCGATCCTGCTCCAGCGATGGGAGGCTCTCCGGAACGACAGCCGGTTCGGCGAATGTGGTCATGGAAACTTCTCCTTATACGCTGCAGGCAGGTCACATAAAATCGGTCAGAGTTACACGGGGCGACGCTGCCCTGCGCCTTTCCCTATATTATACGCACAATTGCACCTCGCTGTGCAGGGCGAATATCCCGTCCTCTGTCTGCCTGGGAAAAATACCGGCTCATTGACAAATAATGGGGTTGGTTTCACGGCACTGAAGTGCCGTGTCGAAAGGTTGACCCCAGGATTCGTCAATGAGCCAAAAAATACTGGCTCTGCCCCCAATGTGTAGCTTACCAGGCGCGTTTGTACTGCGCAGGCGCCTGTACCTCCTGGCGCAGCTCCTTCGCCGCTCGCAGGGGCCAATAGGGATCGCGCAGCAGTTCCCGCGCCAGCAGCACCATATCCGCCTGGCCGGTGCGGAGGAGGTGATCGGCCTGCTGTGGGGACGTAATCAACCCCACCGCCCCGGTCAGGATACCGGCCTCGCGACGGATCCGTTCGGCAAAGGCGGTCTGGTATCCCGCACCGAGAGGGATGGTCACGCCAGGGATCACGCCTCCGGAGGAGCAATCGATGAGATCCACCCCCAGCGGTTGGAGTTGACGGGCGAGCTCAACCGACTGTTCGATGTCCCAGCCGCCCTCGACCCAATCAGAAGAGGAGATACGGACAAACAGCGGAAACTCCTCCGGCCAGCGGCGACGGATCGCCTCCGCAACCTCGCGCAGCAGACGGGTCCGATTGTGGAAATCGCCTCCATAGCGATCCTCTCGCCGATTGGTGAGCGGGGAGTAGAACGAGTGAAGGAGATAGCCATGGGCCGCATGGATCTCGATCACACGGAACCCGGCGGCAAGCGCCCGCTCCGCCGCCCTGCCGAACGCCTCCACCACCTCGGCGATGCCTCCCTCATCCAGCGCTTCCGGCGTCTGATAGTCGCCATCGAAAGCGAGCGGGCTCGGTCCGACAATGGGCTGCCATCCTCCCTCAGCCTCCGAGACCGGCTTGCCGCCCTCCCAGGGGCGGGCAGTGCTCGCCTTGCGGCCCGCATGCGCCAGTTGGATGCCGGCGATGCTGCCCTGCTCATGGATAAAATGGGTGATACGCGCGAGGGTCTCGGTATGGCGGTTGTCGTAGATCCCCAGGTCATTCGGGCTGATCCGTCCCCGCGCCTCGACCGCGGCGGCCTCGGTCAATACCAGCCCTGCACCGCCCACAGCGCGGCTCCCCAGGTGGACCAGATGCCAGTCCGTGGCAAATCCGTCCGTGCTGGAGTACTGGCACATCGGCGAAACGGCGATCCGATTGCGAAAAGTCACGCTCCGAACCGTGAGCGGCGTAAACAGAGACATAGGCGAATTCCTCCCTTTCTCCCCGTATTACGTTCGGCATCCGGCAGAGTGCAGCCACTTCCCGAACAAACCGACAATGGGAAACACGATTTCCTGGGCAGGACGGCCTGATCGCCGGTCCGCATCACATGGGAGCTTGCCGCCATCATGAACCGTCATCTCTTCCTCTTTGTCGCGCTCGGCCTATTGCTGGATGCGTTTCAACCCGCAGTTGCCGGAGCGCCTTTGCCTGCACCGGACGGGCTCATGTGCAACCTGTTGGCCAAGCCGGAACTTACGGAGATCACCGACCCCCACCCGGCATTCAGTTGGGTTGTCCGCTCCTCCCAGCAAAACGAGGTCCAGCGCGCCTACGAAATTCGTGTTGCGGCGTCCGTGCTGGCCCTGACTGACCCCAAAGCCTGCCTCTGGACTACGGGCAGAGTTCCCTCCGATCAGAACCTGGCAGTCGTCTACGCAGGCCACCCTCTGGAATCCCGCCATAACTACTGGTGGACGGTGCGCATCTGCAACGGGCGCGGGGCAATCAGCGACTGGGCGACGCCCCAGCATTTTCAGACCGGCGTGTTGCGCAATCCACTCGCGCCTATGACGCAGGGAGAGCGTATTACCGTTGACCGGTATCCTATCGTACAGACGGAAGTTGCTCCCGTCCGCCTTGTCACCATCGGCAGCGGACACCTGTTTGCGGACTTCGGGCGAGATGCCTTCGCCGGGCTGAAGTTGACGTTGTCGGCCGCTCACCGTGGGAAAACCTTGACGGTGCATCTGGGCGAAGCGCTGGATATGCAGGATCATATCGACCGCAATCCAGGCGGCTCGCGCCGTTATCTCCGGGTAGACCTTCCCCTGCAGGTGGGCAAGCATACTTACATCGTTCCCCTGGGCAGCAATGATGGACGCCGGATGCCGGACGCTATCGGACCTGTCATGCCCTATCGCTATGTTGAGTTGGAGAACTACCCTGCAACGCCGGATAAGCGCGCCATCACGCAGGTGACGGCGCACTACCCCTTCGACGACGAGGCAGCGGCATTTACCAGTTCCGATCCTCGTCTCAATGCTGTCTGGGACCTCTGCCGCTACAGCATGAAGGCGACGAGCTGCTTTGGGGTCTATGTGGATGGCGACCGTGAGCGGACGCCCTACGAGGCAGACGCCTATATCAACCAGTTGGGTCACTACGGTAGTGATCGCGAGTTCACGTTAGCGCGCTATAGCCTCGAAACCCTTATTCTGGAACCCACCTGGCCCACCGAATGGTGCCTGCATACCCTGCTCATGGCCTGGGCAGACTATCTCTACACCGGAGACACGCGCTGTATCGCTGCCTTCTACGACGACCTGAAGGCGAAGACGCTGATCGGGCTGGCTCGCGATGATGGGCTAATCAGCACCACCAATCCCCCGCCCACGCCGGACCTATTGGCTGCGCTGCATGCCGACAACCTGCATCTCCAGGATATTGTAGACTGGCCTC
>DATGIG010000850.1:0-6214 GCA_035295825.1 Chthonomonadaceae bacterium
TTACCAGGTCGGCGGGTGTGGCGACTCCGAGCAGGCAGAAGGTCAGGCGGCGGAACTCCGGATCCAGCGCACGCCGGTTATAGCACGCGCGAATGCCGGCGAAGAGCTCGTCGGCGCAGAAGGGCAGTGAGCGCACCGCATCGATCTCATCCACAAAAACGACGATGGGGCCGGGCACATTCGGCAGCACCGCCTGCTGCAGCGCGGCCATAAAGCGCTGCATCGGGCCGAGATGGGTGTGGCGCTGCCAGAAATCCTCCAGGGGAGCCTCCAGGTGGAGCTGTTCGGCGAGCAGGGCGAGGAGGCCATCGTACCACTGGTCGGGCGTCAGGTTCTGCCCGATCACGGTGATGTCCAGGCCCGCAACGGCGATGCCCTCGCGTCTCAGCCGGTTGGCGGTGCGGACCATGAGGGAGGATTTGCCCATCTGGCGAGTGGTGAGGACATAGCAGAACTCGGCGTTGCGGAGCGCCTCGAAGAGCTCGGCATCGGCCTGGCGCACGATATAGGAGCCCGCGTCGGCGGGGAGGGTTCCCCCCGAGATATAGAACGATTGTGCTTGCGCTGGGATCATCCGGTTGCTTCCAATCCCGGAAATCGCGCTTCCGGAGGCTGCGCAGGGAAGTTCGGCAGCCGGGAGGCGATTTCCTCCGGACGCCGGAATGTGTCAGTATGGCAGCGTAGCGTCTATAGTAGCGTCTATAGATCGGAGGAATTTGCGTTGCAGCGCAGGTTTTTGCCTGGGGTGGGGGCAGGAAGCGTGCCGATAGGCAGGGAATAGTGTGTCGTAATGGGTAGGATGGGAAGGAGTGTCATCTTTGAGCGACGAGCGTTCGCAGACGCCGCCCCTGGAAATCGCGCTTTTCGGTTCGGTTACGGTCCGGGTCCATGGCAAGGAGGTATCGCCCCTGCCCTCCCGCAAGAGCGCCTATCTTCTGGCGCTGCTGGCGCTCCGGCATGAACGCGAAATCGAGCGCAATTATCTTGCAGGGCTGCTCTGGCCGGACAGCGAACAGGAGAAGGCGCTCTTCAACTTAAGGCAGACGCTCCTGCATGTGCGCCAGACGCTCGGCAGTGAGGCAGGGCGGATCACCGCCCCGACGCGGCATACGCTCCGCCTGGATGTGCGCGACGCCGTGGTGGACGTTATGGCCTTTGACGTCGCCCTGGCGCAGGGTGGGCCGGAGGGGTGGCGTGCGAGCGTAGTGCTCTATCGCGGCCCGCTGCTCGAAGGGTGTGATGAGGAGTGGGTGTTTCCCGCCCGACATGAGCGGGAGTACGCCTTCCTGCAGGCACTGGAGCAGTTGGCGGAGCACGTTGCGCATGCGGGCGACCACACGGCGGCGGCGGGCTATCTGCGCCGGGTGATCGCGGCGGACCCCCTGCGTGAGGGAGCGTATCGGAGCCTGATGCAGGTGTATGTGGCGGGAGGGGAGTATGCCCAAGCGACGCACCTCTATCGCGAACTGCGCCTGCTGCTGCATCGCGACTTGAACACGACGCCTGCTCCCGAGACCGTGGAACTCTACCGTCGGATCCGGGCCGGGGCGCAGGAGGATGGGCAGAGCCATCCCCCCTCCGCCCACGCCGGGAAGGGGACCGCTTCCCAAGGCGACCCGCCGGCGCCTGTGCTGCTGGAGACTGCGGGAGGCGCGGTTCCGCTGGACTCCCCCTTCTACATTCCTCGCCCCGCCGATACGCGATTGGAGGCCGCGATTGCCAACCGGCACAGCGTGATCCTGGTCAAGGGGACGCGCCAGACGGGGAAGACCTCGCTGCTGGTGCGCGGCCTGGAGGCGGCGCGCCTGATGGGCGCCGTCGTCGCCTACACGAACGTCAACGCGCTGGATGCGGCGGTGTTGGGGTCGCGCGAGGCGCTCTATCGCACCCTGATGGGAGAACTGGCGGATCAACTCGATCTGGATGTACCGCCGGAACAAATCTGGAACACAGGCCGCGCCGCCAATACCAATCTGGACCGCTACCTGCGGCGGGAGATCCTGGGCAGCCTGGAGAGGCCGCTCGTATGGACGCTGGACGAGGTGGATCGCCTGTTCGCCTGCGATTTCCGTAACGAGGTCTTCGCCCTCTTTCGATCCTGGCACGACCGCCGCGCGATGGACCCCACCGGCGCCTGGGCGCGGCTCACCCTGGTACTCTCCTACACCACCGAAGCCCATCTGTTTATCACGGACCTCAACCAGTCGCCCTTCAACGTCGGCACCCGCCTCTCCCTGGAGGATTTCACGCGGGAGCAGGTGGGGGATCTCAATGCCCGGTACGGCGGCCCGCTTAAGAGCGAGGCGCAGGTCGCCCGCTTCCATACGCTGGTGGGCGGCCACCCGTACCTTGTACGGCGCGGCCTGGACGCCATGGTCGCGGCGGGCCTGGACATGGATCGGGTCGAGGCGCAGGCGGATCGTGAGGATGGGATCTACGGGAGCCATCTGCACCAGCTCTACCGCTCGGTGGTGCAGGACTCGGATCTGACCGATCTGCTGCGCGCCGTGCTGCGCGGCAAAGCGCTTCCCTCAGAAGTCGGATACTACCGCCTCTTCAGCGCGGGCATCCTGGCTGCAAACGCCGACCACCAGCCGCATCTGCGCTGCCGCGTGTACGAAACCTATCTGGCCCACCGTTTACTGTAGAGAAAGCCGACGTGCTGCGGTAACTTTGCGTGAAAAGGACCTACGGGTTCTCCTTCGCCGCCTGCTGCCGCCGTCGGACCTCCGCCTGCCAGGCGCGGTCTTCCGGGCCATAGAAGCCATCGTGCAGGGTGGCCCGGCGGATATAGGGCACGTAGTTGCCGATATGCCACTGGCAGGCCCGATAGAAGGCGACATCCCCCGCGAAGAGCATCACAGGGATAGCTCCCGGCATGCACCGCACATAGGTGAGGCAGGTGAGTTCGCGCGATGCGGCGGAGAGCTCCTCCGGAAACGCGGGCGCGGGCGGAGGAACGGAGGGAAACACCGTGCGCTCCTCCGAGGTATCCTGGCGCGCATGGCTGCCGGGCACCACCCAGAGCGAGTGGTCGTCGTAGAGCGCGCCGTTGAGCTGGTTGAACATGCGCAAATTCTTAATCGCCTGGAAGAACTCCTCGAGGTCCACATGGGCCGCGTTGTAGCCCCAATCCCGATGCCAATGGGTACACCAGGCCCGCTCCGCCGGCTCCAGCAGTACCCCCATGATGTCCGATGTGGTATGCTCCGGCCCCAGAATGCCCTCCACCGTAGCGCGCAGTTCGGGCAGGCCGAGAAAATCACGGAAGGGCTGGGAGTCTAACTCCTCATAGGCATAGACCGGCTGCAGGCGCTGCGTCTGCCTTCCATACTTGGCACGGGCGATCTCCCGCACCTTGTCCGTCTCACGGCGGAGATCCGCCAGCAGCGTTGCCGGGATCAGATCCCGCAGGATCGTGAAACCGTCCGTGATATACTCTTCGCGGTTCCGTTCCGTATAGTGAAAGCTCATGATCTCCTCCGAACGGATTCACTCCTCTTTACGACCTGGCAGAAAAGCGCGCTGTATCAATAGGACTGTTCGTAAGAGCGCATTCTCGTCAGTTAGGTTTTGCAGTTTACGCTCAGTCAGTGCTGCCAGATAGCTCCGGAGGCGATGCTCTACCAACTCAGGGCGATTCAAGCGTAACAGGGTGATATGAAACCGTCCGGTTTCTGTCAGGGCTTGCAGCCGCCCGCTTTCACGATCTTCCTGGAGATGCTGGCTCGTATCTTCCAGCAAAGGGTGAAGCAAGCGCCTTTCATGTATCCTGTCAGCCTCATTGGGCGTATAGTCACTTTTGTACAGATTACAGCGCATACAGGCATAGACAAGGTTATCGTCGCCATCATCCCAGCCTGCTGATACAGGATGAAAGTGGTCTACGGTCAGCTCGCCTCCGACGTCTACTTCCGTCACACCGCAATAGCCACAGCAAAACCCAAAGCGCTGACGCACAGCCTCATGTTTGGGATGCGCCACCGTTTAGTTCGCTCCTATACCCAACTCCTGCCGGGTTTCCTGGCTTAAATGCGCTTCGACGGCAGCGATTTGCGCGTCCAATTGCTGACGCTCTTCGCGTAGGTGGGTATTTTCTGCCTCCAACTGTGCAAGATTGGCTTTCAACTGCCGCAAGCGGGCCATATCCCCCTCAATCTTCTCTTCGCGATCCAGCTCCTTTATGCCTATATCATAGATTGCCTTCTCTTCCGCTGTCAGCGTCTCGCCGCGCGCAACCCGCAGATGCAATTGGGACCATATTTGATAAGTATGTGCTTCCATTTCAATTCTCCTCACGCGGACAACAGCTTCAACTGCCACTGCATTATTCATTCGCCCTTCTCCTTGAAAAGCGATCTGATAGTCCATTCTCCTATGTGACATTGTGCCACAGCCGCATTGAAAACACAAGTGAGTAGCGCAGGATTCTCATAGGAGAGTATTGCCACGAACAATGTATTGTTAGCCCCAGGAGTAGACGGATCGTGATGAGATGTGAATCAACGTCGATGTCCCCGATACCCATCCAGCAGGCCGGCCAGGCCGGAAGGCGGCAAATCAGGGGCGAGAATGCGTTGCGGCTTCGTTCCCTCGCGTTCGAGTAGGTATTCGGCAGCAAGGTAGCCGCTGCGGGCCGCGCCCTCCATGGTCGAGGGCCAGCCGGTCTGTGTCCACTCGCCCGCCACATAGAGATTGGAGAGTGGGCTGCGCTGTCCGGGTCGCAGCGCATCCACGCCCGGCTTTGGCGAGATCGTTGCCTTGGGCCACTGAATGACCCGCGACCGCACCAACGTCGCCTCCCGCGTCTCCGGCAGGCACGCATGCACATCCGCCAGGACCGTCGCCAGGATTTGATCGTTGGGGACGTCCTTATACCGGTGCGACGCGCTGATGACCGCGCTCAGATAGGTCCCTTCCTTATCCACCCTATCGAAATTCTTCGTCTTATTGAAGATCCATTCGGTTTCTCTATCCAGAAGGGCGAGCGCCTCCGGACAGTCTATCGGGCGGTCGAACCAGAGATGCACCCCGATGATGGGCGAAAGTTCGATCCCTCGCAGGTTCTCCCAGTAGGGCACACTGGTCGTCACCTCCGGCGGCAACAGTTTTAGCAGCAGGTCGAACTGGAGCGCGCTCACATAGTAGTCCGCCTCCAGTCGCTCCCCGTCCACCAGCGTCACGCCCGCCACCCGCCCGTTCGGGCCGCCCTCAAAGTGGATCTGATCCACGGTCGTGCGCAGCCGCACACAGCCGCCCCGCGCCTGCAGATAGGCCAGCGCCGGCTCGGTGACCAGTGAGGCCAGCGGTACGCGCGGCACCCCAAAGTGGAATGCCTGCGGATGCATCAGAAAGCCATCCCGAAAGATCTTGAACGCATGGGTACACGAGATACGCTCAATGACCTCATTGCAAGCGCTCACCAGAATAGGCGTCCAGAACCGCTTCACGGCCCGCTCGGTCTGGCCCCGCTGCCGAAACCAGGTCGCGATGTCCAGCGCATCGTATCTGGGATCGGGCCGGACGCGCAGCATCGCCAGCATCGCCTGCCCGATCCCGATCTTATCCCTCACTCCCAGCGACCGAAACGCCAGAAACGAGAACGCGGTATGCATTGGGGCAGGCAGCCCGCAATTGGTGATAACCGAGCGCTTCCCCTCCCCATCCAAAAAGTGAATGGTATCGTGGTACCGGATCTGTTCCTGCACGCCCAACCGCTCATAGAGATCCGCCAGGTTGGTGCAGCAGCGCATCGTGCCGTGCTGGCACTCGTCTATCCGCTCCCCGGTCTTGGGGTCCACAAACGAGGACGCCCTGCCTCCCAGCAGCGGGCGCTTCTCGACCAACTCCACGCGCAGCCCGGCCTCGGCGAGCGCCACGCCCGCCGCAATCCCCGCAACGCCTCCCCCGATTATTAAAACAGTCTTCCCCGGCATAAAATTATTCACCACCCACATTTGAACCACAGAGACACAGAGGATGCACAGAGAAAAACGAGAGTGAAAGAAGCAGCGTCTTAACATTCCTTGTGTCAGCCTGGTCCTTCTTTAATATTACACTCTATTACTCTCTAACTCTACTTTCCGGTAACTGAACGGTTCATGCCGCCTTTCGGCGTTTCTTGAGTGGCTCAGGGATTGCTTTCTGTCTGCGATGCGCCTCCACTCCCTTGGGCAAATGCTCCGTCACACTCGCCTTTTTTCGCAGTTGCCCT
>DATGIG010000851.1:0-9669 GCA_035295825.1 Chthonomonadaceae bacterium
CCAAAAAAGGCGAACCGGGTGTATAATACTCTGGCATACTTTGAGCTTGATTGCGATACAAGCCGGAGTGGAGGTTGAGACCATGAAAGTACGCGCTTCAGTGAAAAAGATCTGCGAGAAGTGCAAAGTCATCAAACGGGAGGGCGTGGTGCGTGTCATCTGCGTCAATCCCAAGCATAAGCAACGACAGGGGTGAAAAGCAGGCAGTAGGGAGTAGGGAGCAGGGAGTAGGGAAATACCAGACAGGTTTTCCTATTGCCTACTGCCTACCGCCTACTCCCTCTTCCCTAAATGGAGGAGCGGTTTGGCACGTATAGCGGGCGTGGATCTGCCACGCGACAAGAGGATCGAATACGCGCTCACCTACATCTATGGCATCGGCCTGCCCAGCGCCCAGAAGATCGTCGTCCAGGCGGGCATCAACCCCAACACGCGGGTGCGCGAGATGACCGAGGCCGAAACGGCCAAGGTGCGTGAAATCCTGGAGCGCGAGTATCGGGTGGAGGGAGACCTTCGCCGCGAATTCGCGCTGAGCGTTCGCCGCCTGATCGAGATCGGCTGCTATCGCGGAATGCGGCATCGGCGCGGCCTACCCACGCGGGGACAGCGCACCAAGACGAATGCGCGCATCCGCAAAGGACCGAAGCGCACGGTTGCGGGCAAGAAGAAGGCGAAGAAGTAGGGGAGAGAGCATGGCGAATAAGCAGACAACCAAGGCCGGGGCCGGGCGTCCCAAGGCCAAAGAGAAGAAAAATATCGTGGCGGGTATCGTCCATATCCAGTCCACCTTCAACAACACGATCGTGACGATCTCCGACATGCAGGGGGCGGTGATCTCCTGGGCAAGCGCGGGGAGCGTAGGGATGTTCAAAGGCACGCGCAAAGGGACGCCCTTCGCTGCGCAGATCGCTTCGGAGAATGCCGCGCGCAAGGCGATGGAGCATGGCCTGCGACGGGTCGAGGTCTTTGTCAAAGGGCCGGGCGCGGGACGCGAGACCGCGATCCGCGCGCTGCAGGGCGTTGGGCTGGAGGTCGTCCTCATCAAAGATGTGACGCCGATCCCGCACAACGGCTGCCGTCCACCCAAGCGCCGCCGCGTGTAACTTTTTTCATCCGTTCGACATCAGCAATGGTGGAGGAAGCGCGGAGCCGATCCGCGTGTAAACACCCCGGAAGGCATCGGGCTGCTTTATGTGCCCCCTTCCGGTGACTTCGTGGTACTCGAAACCACAAGGAGCGACGAATTCAGTATGGCTGCGAATCATGATCCTCGGTGTCGGCAATGCCGCCGGGAGGGTGTCAAGCTCTTCCTCAAAGGCGACAAATGCTACCGAAGTTGTACCCTCGAAAAGATGAGCCGGGATGGCAAAACGCGCTGGCGCGATAAGCCCCCTGGGATGCACGGCGCCCCGGCGTTCTCCAAGAAATTGACGGAATATGGCGTGCAGTTGCGTGAAAAGCAGAAGCTGCGCCGTATCTACCGGATCCTGGAAAATCAGTTCCGTAACTATATGGACGAGGCCCTGCGCCGCCCCGGCGTTACCGGCGAGAACCTGCTGCAACTGCTGGAGACCCGCCTGGATAATGTGGTCTATCGGTTCGGTTTTGCGCCCTCCCGCGCCATGGCGCGGCAGATGGTGACGCACCGACATTTTACCGTCAACGGCCATCGGGTCAACATCCCCTCGTATGTCCTCAAGCCCGGCGATGTCGTGGGTGTGCATGAGAGCATGACGAAAAACGGCAACATCAAAGAGGCGCGCGATGGCGTCCTGCGCACCAAAAACCGTCTGCCCCAATGGCTGGAGTTCAATGCGCAGGCGATGGAGGGGCGCATCGTCGCGCTGCCGACCCGGGATGATATCGATACCAATGTGAAAGAGCAGCTCATCATCGAATTCTATTCGCGCTGATCGGTTCGGATATGTATGTGTCTGCAGCGTCGAGATTGCGTCCCGTGCGCTGTAACGCTGCGGGAGACACGAAGGAGAGTGTGTAACGATGGAACCAACGCTGCCAAGCATCCAGACGCTCGAAACCGGACCCAAGTATGGCAAATTCGTGGTCGAGCCCCTGGAGCGTGGGTATGGCGTGACGCTGGGAAACTCCCTGCGGCGGGTGTTGCTGTCGTCCATTCCGGGCGCAGCCATCACCTACGTGAAAATTGATAAAGTACTGCATGAGTTCTCGACGATCCCCGGCGTAAAGGAAGACACGACGGAACTGATGCTCAATCTGAAAGACCTGAACGTCAAGGTGCATCGGAACGGCTCCGACCGAGGTGAGCCGAAGACGATCCGGATTGACGTGAAGGGCGAGGGACGGGTAACGGGCGCCGACGTGCAGTGCCCGGAAGATGTCGAGGTGGTGAACCCCGACGCCTACATCGCCACGATCTCCGATGACGACGCCACACTCTCGATGGAGATGACCGTCGAGATCAGCAAGGGGTATGTGCTCCCGGATAAACTGGAGCGGCGCAGCCAGATGGCGATCGGCACGATCCCGATGGGCGCAGCGTTTACTCCTGTGCGCAAAGTCAACTATACCGTGGAAGCGACGCGCGTCCAGTCGAACACCAACCTGGAGCGCCTCGTGCTGGAAGTGGAGACGAATGGGACCATCTCTCCGGAGATGGCCATCCGAGAAGCCGCCGGCATCCTGATGCAGTATTTTCGCCTGTTCGCCAGTATCGAGAGCGGTCAACTCAGCGGCTTGCCCGCCGTTCCCGAAGCCGGCAACCTGGTGGTCTCGGATGCGCCCAACGTTCGGATCGAAGAGCTGGACTTCTCGGTGCGCACCTACAACTGCCTGAAGAAGGCCAATATCCTGACGATCCCCGAATTGGTCCAATATACCGAAACCGACCTGATGCAGATCCGCAACTTCGGTAAGAAGTCACTCACCGAGGTTCGCGAGAAGCTCGGGATGCTGGGGCTGACGCTTAAGGGCGGTTCTACGGTGAATGTGGACGAAGACGAGGGCGATATCGAAGCCGAAGAGAACGAATGATTGCCACTCCTGCCGCTCCCACTGAGGGAGCGGTAGGGGGCAGGGAGGAGAGAGTTATGCGTCACCGAAAGGCGCTCAGAAAATTTGGGTTGCCGAGCGATCAGCGCCGGGCGCTCCTCAAGGGGCTGACGCGCAGTATGCTGCTCAACGACCGTATCATCACCACCGAAACAAGAGCCAAAGAGATTCGTCCTATTGTAGAGAAGCTGGTCACGATGGCGCGCAAGGGAGGTGAAGCGGCGACGGTAGAAATGCGCCTGCATACCCGGCGTCAGGTACGCCGCTATGTGGACAGCAATGTGGATGAGTTCGTTCGGGTTCCTGGCGAGAAGAGAGAGGGCAAGCAGCGCGGCACGAAAATCGCCCGCAACCCCTACTATGTTGTTCCGCGCCTGTTCGAGGTCATCGCACCGCGCTATCTGGACCGTAATGGCGGTTATACGCGCATTACCAAGGTTGGATTTCGGCGTGGGGATGGCGCTCCGCTGGTCCTGCTGGAGTTTGTGGAAGGCATCGAGAGCGCCGCTCCGGAGCCACAGGTGGAGCAGACAATGGAGGGACGGCGCGGCCTGTTCGGCCTGGGACGCCGCCGGAAGTAAATTTTCACCACAGAGGTCACAGAGGAACACAGAGAAAAGCCACAGAGAAATCTCAAAGCAATCCGAACTTGGAATGTACTCCTCTGTGCCTCTCTGTGTCCTCTGTGGTGAGTAAATGCATGCGGTACTTCAAGGCGACGTTGGAATACGACGGAACAGACTTCGCCGGGTTCCAGTGGCAGCACGGAACGCGCACGGTCCAGGGCGTATTGGAAGCGGCGATCACCGTGCGTACCGGGCAGGCGGTTCGCCTGACCGGTGCGGGACGAACGGATGCCGGAGTGCATGCGCTGGGACAGGTCATCAGCTTCGGTATCGAGACCCGCATTCCGTTGGACCGTATGGCCCTGGCGCTGAACAGTGCGCTGCCGCCGGATGTCACCATATGGCGTGTGGAGGAGGTAACGGAGGCGTTTAGCGCGCGCTTCTCCGCCTCATCACGGGTCTATGCCTATCTGATCCTGAACCGCAGCCTGCCCTCGGCGCTCTGGAGGCGTTACAGCGCTTTTTGCTCCGAGCCACTGGATGTGGAGGCGATGCAGGAGGGGGCGAGGCAACTGCTCGGTGAGCAGGATTTCGCCGCCTTTACCAATGAACTCCAGGCGGATGAGCCTACCTTCCGTGACGTGATGCGCTGTCAGGTCCGAAGGATCCGGAATTTTGTACTGGTGCGGATCGAGGCGAACGCCTTTCTCCGTGGTATGGTGCGGACCATCGTCGGAACGCTGCTGGAGGTCGGACAGGGGAGACGTGCCCCGGGAGACATACCGGCGCTGCTGGCGACACGGGATCGCAAAATGGCGGGGCCATCGGCTCCGGCGCAGGGATTGTGCCTGCTAAGAGTACACTACGGCGAACGCAAACAGTACGGTCGCCTGCGAATAGCCGCCGAAGGCGCGGCGAGGGATTAGGATGAAAAAAACAACAGTCTCGGCCCGTCCCGAGGATATGGAGGCGCAGCGCGTCTGGTACATTATGGATGCTGCAGACAAACCGCTGGGACGCCTGGCGGTGGATGCAGCCAAGATCCTCCGGGGCAAGCATAAGCCCATCTTCACCCCGCACGTTGACACGGGTGACCACGTCATTATCATCAACGCGGAGAAGGTCGTGCTGACGGGGGTCAGCAAGGCCAATGAACCGGTCCGGCGCCATTCGGGTTGGCCGGGTGCGCTGAAATCCGTGGAGCGCCAGCAGGAGCTGGCGAAGAGACCGGAGGAGGCGATCCGACGTGTGGTGCGTGGGATGATCCCGCACAACAAACTCGGAGATGCGATCATCAAGAAGCTCAAGGTCTATAAAGGGCCGGCGCATCCCCATTCCGCGCAGCAGCCGGTCGTCTTTACGGGCGGCGTTCAGAATAGAGGAGAAGAGTAAGGGTGGCAGAGATTCGGAATCGCTACTACGGAACGGGGCACCGGAAGAATGCGACGGCGCGCGTCTGGATCGCGCCGGGTACCGGCGCCGTCACGATCAATGATCGCCCCGGTGACAAATATCTGGGCCGCGCGGTACTCTCGCGCATGGTACAGCAACCCTTCGACGTCACGGATACGCTGGGCCGCTTCGACGTGATCGCCCGCTGCAAAGGCGGCGGGCTTTCCGGGCAGGCGGGAGCGATCCGGCACGGTATTTCGAAAGCCCTCTTGGAGGCGGACCCCGAGTTGCGACCGCGCCTGCGGCGCATCGGACTGTTGACACGTGACCCCCGTGTCAAAGAGCGCAAGAAGTATGGGCGCAAGCGCGCACGGCGCGGATTCCAGTTCTCCAAGCGCTAAACCGATAATAACGACAGGATTTCCAGATTTTTTCCGGTAGGGCAGGATAGAGCAGGAGGAGAAATGTTCCCCCGCAGCGAAATCCTGTCCATCACACGAAAATCTGAAATCCTGTTCGTTGTTCCAGGAGGATGTCATGCGCTCCCCGTTTTTTACCTCGTTCAGTCTGCTTCTGCTTTTAGTGCTCGGCAGCTCGGTTCGCGCGGATGATACGCTGACCGTGGACCTGCCACCCTCTCAAGATGCGCTGAACGCCCGTGCCGCGAAGGCTCAGGCGGAAGCTGCAGCGAAGGCGCAGGCGGAGGCCGAGGCGGCCCAGTCCCGCGCCGGCAGCTCCATCCGCTCTCAGCCCTCGTCTTCTTCACGCGGATCACTCGTCTCGCGCGGCCAGAACAGCAGCGAGCGCGTCATGGGGCAGTTGGCGATGGTGGATCAGCAGGCGGCGATCTATCGCAGCCGCAGCAATCGGACCCAGCGGCTGACGAGCGTCGCCCCTGGAACCTATCTGGCCATTCAGCAGACGAGCGGCGATTGGTGTGGCGTGTTGATGTCGGATGGTTCCGAAGGTTGGGTACATCGCCAGAACGTCCACCTGCTCGATTATCAGGTGGTCGGGAGCGGGAACGCGCTGCCCGATTTCGGTAGCGGGGGGATCGCACCGCGTACCGGATCGGAGTTCTTCCGGAGCGATCCGCAATCGCTTCTTCGGGAAGCCTACAAATACCTCGGCGTGCCCTACCGCTGGGGCGGCAATACCTCCGATGGCATTGACTGCTCCGGGTTCGTCAAGAACGTCTATGCCGCCAACGGCTATCCTCTGCCCCGCACGGCGGCGGAGCAGATGGGCGTTGGAATGCCGGTCTCGATGGATCAACTGCAGGCGGGAGACCGTATCTACTTTGGCTCCAATGGTCACGCCTCACATACCGGCATCTACATCGGCAACGGCTACTTCATTCACGCCTCTTCCGGTAATCACAGCGTCGTTATCAGCCGCTTGAGCGAATCTCTGTATCAACGGATCTACCTTTCCGCGCGCAGATAAGCGGCGGGATCGCTTCGGCATCGTTTCGCCTCCGGTTCTGCAAGGACCGGGGGCTAGATCCGTTTGGCTTGAGCGCAAATTCGGGTAGGGCTGGGTACTCTCTCCGCCCCCTTGAGGGCTTCCATAGCGCATGGTTGGCATCGAATATGGTGAGGTGACAAAGGTGAGACGCATATGCGGGCTGCTTCGGTTCGGGCTGGTGTTGTTGACGGGGTCGGCTTGCGCGGGGTTCGGGACCGCTTGCTCCCATCCTCCGCCTGCGCCTGAGAAGGTCGCGCCTCCTGCCGGCCCTGCGCCCGGAAGCTTTGTCAGTACCTTTCGTGCTCAAAAGGAGGCCTACCACGGCAAGTGGACGGCGACCACGTTGGAACAGGAGAGAAAGGTGCTGGAGAACCGCACGCGCCTCCTGAATGCCCGTGCCATGAAAGTGACGGCGCAGAAGCCGGATAGACTGGTTGTCGAGGCGCACGGGGTCGCTAACCCGGAGCAGGCGCTACAGAAGCTGCAGACAACGGCCAGCCTGCAATTTATCTGGCTGCAGCAACTGGGGAATGAGAACGGCACACGCCGGGCAGTCTGGCGTGTCGTCGCGACCCCGGCGGCGGGTGGAAAAGGGACGGAGCCGCAATTGACCGATATGACGACCGGCAGTCCTGTGAGCGCGGACGAGCTGGAGCGAAACGTCTTCAGCCAGCCCCCGATTATCAGCAACAAGGACCTGCTTCCCAAGTGTCGCGCGCGGATGTTATCCGGTCCCGTGATCGAGTTCGAGCTCAACAAGGAGGGAGCGGATTCGTTCAAGGCATTTACCCGCCACCATATAGGAGAGCGTGTGGGGATCTTTCTGGACAAGAAGCTGCTTACGGCCCTCACCGTGAATGGCGTTATCAAGGGAAAAGGAATGATCGAAGGTGGACTGACACTCGAAACGGCGCAGACCGCTGCCGATCAATTGAACGCCGGGCCGCTGCCCGTTCCACTGACGCTGATCGAAACTCAACCCCTGGCCCCGTAGAACATCACAGAACAATGAGAGGTCCGGGTACAGAATGTACCCGGACCTCTCAAATTACGGATTCTTGATGCGATCCGTGGTATTCTCCATACCGGTGGAGACCTTGTCTTCCTGGTTCTTCAAACCGGTTTTGATACGGTCGGCTTCATTTTGGAACGCGGTGCCGATTCCCGGATTGACATCACGCCGCTCTTCGCGCTCATGCTCCGCCTGGGTGCGCTCCGCGGAGCGCGCTTCCGCGCCCAGCGAGTTGGCGGTACGATTCGCCTCGTTGGCGGTTGTCGCCGTGCTATAGGCCGTATTGTTAGCAGTGTCGTAGGTCTTGGGCGGCGGGTTCAGGTCGGTATAACGTGACGCATAGCTAGGCGACACATAGGATGGAGTGTTGTAGCCCCCATAGGCGACGGCACCGCCCGCGAGGATCTGGCGTACCGCGGCCTCATCACCGGGATGGGAAGCCACTGCGACGACCACACCGCCTTCGCCCAGACCCCGCTCATAGTAGGGAGCGACATCTTCGGGAATGCCCGCGCCAATCAGCCAACCGAGCAGGCTGCCGGCGATGCCGCCTGCGCCCGCACCTGCCAGCAGTGCCGCGATGGATCCCGCAGCAATCAGGCCGACGCCTGGGATCGTGATCGAGCCGACCGCGAGCAGGCCTGCCAGCACCGCGCCGATGGTGCCGCCAATGGCCGCCCCCGTGCCGACGCTCTCCATCGTTTTGGAACCGGTCTCGGCGACAAACTCCTTCGCCGCTCCCTGATCTTTCATGATGATGCTGATCTCGTTCTGGGTATATCCCCTCGATTTCAATTGTGCCACGGCGCTCTCCGCACCGCTTTCGGTATCAAACAAACCGGTGATCAAATTTGCCATCATTATCTCCTTCATAGACAGACTGCTTCATTGCAGTCCTGCTATCCCTGCGCACAGGACACCACGGGCGTAAATGCGCGTTTTGCGCTGCCATACACAACGCAAGGGCAAGATAGTTGGAGAATCAGACGGAGTTTTATACGGGCTTTGTTCCGCAGAATACTCATGCGTGCGCTTCAGTTGCGGGCATTCTGGCGATAGCGCTGCCAGTCCGGATGGGAGAGATTGAGAGGCTTGGCGATTACCACATGCATTTCGGGAGCCTCTTCGAGGGACGTAGATTGCTTCCCGGCACGTAGAGCTTCCAATTCGGCTACCTGGTTGCGTAGATAGTGGTTCCCCTCCTCCAGTCGGCTGCGAGTGTTCGTCATGGCCAGAAGGCGCTGTTTGTCCACCGGAGGAAGTTGGGAGATCGCCGCAATGGTAAAGGCGAGCAGGGTCGGGTCGGTGGGCAGATCGAATTCGGGGAGTTCGAATTGAGAGGTCTCTTCCAGGAGACGCAGGTAACGGCGGAAGAGATCGGTCATCTCCTGGACGTCGGAGTGGAGATTGCCGGGGGCTTCCGGGAGGTCCTCTAACGGTTCCACACGGGCGATAAGATAGGATTGGTCGGTCAGCATCGCCTCCAGAAGCCGGAATCGCTCGCCGCCGATTGCCAGCAGATGCATGCGTCCATCGTCCTCGCGCTTCACGGCGAGGATACGGGCGGTGCAGCCGACATCATGGGGTATGGCGGGAGCGCCGACTTCTTCCCCCTCACGAATTAGGATCACCCCAAACGGAGCGTTGCGCTCGATGCAGGAGGAGATCATCGCCTTATAACGCTCCTCAAAGACGTGGAGTTGCACCGTGAACTCCGGGAAGAGCACGAAGTTCAGGGGGAAGAGGGGCAAGGTATAGATGCTATGTGGAGTTTCTGCGGACATGATACAGATTCCTCGGGTGATGCTTTATCGACCTTATTGGGATTCGAGTTCGCGTAGGGCGCGAACGCAGAGATCGTACCCTGCCTGTCGGCCATGCACTACCGGCTCATGGGCGGCATAGAGCGTAACCGCCTCACGATAGTGACGCGCGGCGCCCGTAGGATCGTTCAGAAAGCGCGCCATCAGGCCGGCGATCCGGTGATGACATTCGGCGCATGCCAGCAGCGTCTCCTGTGTAGGCATTGCGCGGGCGTAGAGTTGCAGGGCTTCCCGGTAGCGGGTAACGGCCTCCTGGGGGCGCTCCCTGCGCTGGAAAATGCGGGCGATATGGACCACGTGTTCCGCCTGTTCGCGCTCCGTCCCCGGTTGGAGGGCGAGTTGCTGTTGCTGGCGTTCGTAGTGTGCAATGAGGAGGTAG
>DATGIG010000852.1:0-3792 GCA_035295825.1 Chthonomonadaceae bacterium
CCTGCCGGTCAGCAGCGATATTCGCGATGTGGAGCCGGGCGATGTGTTCGACGGGGTGAACGGCCTGACGGAGGCGATGCGCGCCGCCGGGCGGGAAGCGCTGGCGGCCGGCCAGGTCGCCGTCATCTCGCTGGCTGCGGGCGTCGGCAGCCGCTGGACCCAGGGCGCGGGCGTGGTCAAGGCGCTCCATCCGTTCGCGCGGATGGGCGGCAAGCACCGCACCTTTATCGAGACGCATCTCGCCAAGAGTCGCCGCGTCGGGCGGCAGGCGGGACACGACCTGCCGCATCTCTTCACGACCAGCTACCTGACTCACGAACCGATCGAGGCGTTTCTGGCCGCCGAGAACCGCTACGGCTACGCCGGACCGCTGCTGCTTTCGCCGGGCCGCTCCATCGGGCTCCGGCTGGTGCCTACCGTGCGCGACCTGCGGTTCGCCTGGGAGGAGATGCCCCAGCAGATGCTGGACGAACAGGCGCAGAAGGTGCGGGAGAGCCTCCATGCCGCCCTGATCGACTGGGCGCATACGACCGGGGAAGCGACCGACTACACCGACAACCTGCCGAGCCAGTGTCTGCACCCGGTCGGTCACTGGTACGAGATTCCCAATCTGCTCAAGAACGGCGTGCTGGCGGAGCTGTTGGAGGCGCGGCCGGAACTCCAGTACCTGATGGTACATAACATCGACACGCTTGGCGCGGACGTCGATCCCGGCATTCTGGGGTTGCATCGGCTGCAGAATGCGGCGATGACCGTGGAGGTGACGCCCCGACGGCTGGAGGATCGGGGCGGCGGGCTGGCGCGCGTCGACGGCCGGCTGCGGCTGGTGGAAGGCCTGGCGATGCCGCGCGAGGAGGACGAGTTCGCCCTGACCTACTACAACTCGGCGACAGTCTGGATCACGATCGATGCCCTGCTGGCTGCCTTCGGCCTGACCCGGGAGACGCTGCGAGATGAGGCGGCGGTGGGGGCGGCGGTTCGGGCGCTGGCGACCCGAATGCCCACCTACATCACCCTCAAAGAGGTCAAGAAGCGGTGGGGGCACGGGCAGGAGGATGTCTTTCCGGTGGCCCAGTTTGAAAAGCTGTGGGGCGACATGACGGCTCTGCCGGAACTGAGTACACGATTCGTGGCCGTCTCACGCCTGCGCGGGCAGCAGCTCAAGGAGCAGGCGCAGTTGGACGGCTGGCTCCGGGACGGCTCCGCCGCCTACGTCGAGTCCCTGTGCGAATGGGAGTGACCTTCTCAGCTACTTTGCTGTCTCAACATAGAGTGGATGCAAACTGGCTAAGGGTCGGGTCTCAGGTAACTGATGACGTTCTGCCAGTCCTGGGAGTGCGTCTTGTCCCAGAGAGTGAGCAGGGCGTGTACTTTGCCCCCGACATCTTCCTGAGCAATGCTCTTCTCGTCAATGAAGATGATCCCGGCGTGCCCGTGTCCTTCAACTGCCCATTGCATCGCCAGGGAAGTTATGGTGCGCTGATCGTAGGTTACGAACGTAAGCCCCTCTTCCAATGCTGCCGTCAGAATCACATCGTCCCCAGCGTGAAGTAAGGCGCCCTCGCGCCATTCTCGCAAGCTGTGAATGACGATCTCCGCTCGCTTCGCCTTTACCTGAACGGCGACAATCGGCGAGATGTGTGCGTCCGTCAGAAGAGCCAGCATCAGGAAGGCTGCTCCGCTTCCTGCCAGGGAAAGGTGACCACCTGCAGGTTCGGGAACATCCGTTTCAGCCGCTCCTCGCCGAGATCATTATCGGCCAGCGCCTGGTCTATCTCCGTGCGGAAGGCATGGTAATAGTTCAATGCCGCCTTAATGTGCTCGACCGGACATTGCAGGTACTCCGCAGTGCGCTCGGCATCCATGTCGAAGCCCCTGGCCACCATAATGAATTCCCAGACGGCCATGCCCGACTGCTGCACAAAGGGCTGCCGTCCTATAGACGTGTTGCGGAATTCGATCCCGGCAAACTCCTCTTCGCGGAGGGCTTCCTCTAGCAGCAAAACGCTGGCTCTGGTGCGCGTCATACCATTGCCGAGCATTCGGGCGAAGCGATCAAGGCGACTTGCCAGTTCATCGGGCAACCGCAGGCTTATCGTTTGGGACATTGCGGATTCCTCGCTTTCTCAATTCTGCATTGTACGTATTGTACACTGTGCAGACAATTATGACAAGCCAATCTCCATAGTTTCTCTATGGACAGGGCCCTTGAATCTCTGAAGGCTCCAGTGGCTACATAACGTTCCATTACGACCGACACCATGCGCCCCTTGCCTGCTGCAATTTGGCGCTTGTTTGGGCGAAATCTGGGCCTGAGAGGGTTTAGAAAAAGTCATGGAGCCCGCCTCCGAATCTAAAGATCAGGAACCTCAAGAGGTGTGTATCTTCGCTTATTCCTCTACCGGGTAAACTGGCAATAGTAGAGGATCCCGAAGCAGTGCGAACCTGGATACAAGAACACGCCGACACGCTAAAATGGAATGAGAGCCGAGGATGCTTCGAACTACATCCGGAATGAGCGTCTTCCCCATTTACCATCGACGAGTTCTTCCGCCTTACATAAAGCAAGGGTTGGACCTGAGCGCCGACTAGAGCGAGGAAATCGAAGAGATCGCCCATATGAAGAAAGAAGAAGTCCTGGCCGCCATTGATGCAGCGTTTCCAGAATTTCCTATCCCGGATCCGCAGACAATCGTTGAGTTCTCTGAAACTGGTGACGGCTCGAGCACAGAGGCGATTCGGAATGAGTTTGGAGGAAAAAGCTGGCGAAGTCTTATCCTGGAATCGCCCTCCCAGTGGGAGAGCAAATTAAACGCTTTGAGTCCCGAGGGGTATCGTTACTATTTGCCGGCCTTCTTGATCGAAGCTTTACAGGAGTTTTCCGATGATAGTTCTTTCCTACACAGGCTGTTGCTAAAACTTTGCCCATTTTTCTGGCTCGTGTATCATGAAGGCGATGATCTCGATCTGCGCGCTCGACAAGCGGTTTTCACTCCAGTTCAGTATCAGGCTGTATGCGCATTTCTTGGGCTGGTGATCGCCCAGTTACCCTTTTTACGTTATCGTGCGATGCAGGCGCTGCATTGGGGGTGGAACCAGATGGATACCCCGGCACTGGCGGCAGCCAATCAATACTACCAGGAAATGCGAAGTTTCTCTTATCCTGGATCGGAAGATCCAAAGATTGAGGCGCTCTGTCAGGAGATCCGTACTGCTTTCGCCGCCACTCCGTATCCCGGTGACAACGCGTTATGCGAAGCGGAACCGGGCTGGGAAGGCGCAGAATATGCGATAGAGTTCCGGGGTCTGAAGTGGCAGTCGGCGCATCCTATACTGCTTGCGCGTTCCTATAGCGCCTTGAGTTTTCTTTCTGAAGCCGGACTGCGGTATTTCCTGCCGGCCTATCTTTTAGCGGATCTGATGGGCGATGCTTTGGGCTACTGGTCCAATGCGGAACCGGTGTTCAAACTTACTTTCTCCTCCGATGCCAGCTTGCACGACTTTCAACTGCGCCGCTGGGAGCGTTTCAACCTTGCGGAGCGCATAGCGATCATTCATTACCTGGAATACCGGGCGATGGATGAAGACGATGCCTCGGACATTAACCAGGCGTTGGAGGAGTACTGGCGACCTTCGGTTCAGTCTTTAAAAAAAGAGGCGGAGTGAGCTTTGGGGCGCAAATGCGCCCCAAAACTCACCCCAGAAGTCTTTCGTCAGGCGGCGTGCGCGGTAAGCCCCTCATGTTGGGTCGATTCCAGCAGCGTTTTGGCCCGCTCGACCTCTTCCGCTGTG
>DATGIG010000853.1:0-3988 GCA_035295825.1 Chthonomonadaceae bacterium
ATCGGGATACTGCTCATCCCCGATGAGGCGGTTCGGCCAGAGGTTGGTGACACGGACGCGCAGGGTATTGCGTCCGGGATGGACCAGTCCGGTGACGTCCAGGCGGAAGGGCGGTTTCCAGAGCACGTCGCGTTTGACGCCGTTAATCCAGACCTCCGCAAAGTTCTTCACCGTACCCAGGTCCAGATAGAGCGCCCGTCCTTTGGCGAAGAGGTCGGCAGGAGCGTCGAAGGTGGTCTCGTAGTCGGCGGAGCCGGAGAAGTACTTCACGCCGGGGTTGGAGTGCTCCGTCCAGGAGATCAGGTGGTCCAAGGTGACCTGGGGCGGCGCGCCCAGGTTTGGCGGGAACTTCAGGGTCCAGGTTCCGGAGAGCGGCAGGCTCTTCGCCCCCTCCGATTTGACCTGGATGGATAACCCGGAAGCGAACGTTACCTCGTAATCGCCTGCGGCCCAGGCGCGCAATTCATTTCCCTTCTTACCGGACACCAGCTCAAAGTCGGGCGGCGTTGTATCGTCCGTCTGCGAGACCAGCAAGAGGGTGTCGTTCTCCCCTACCACGGCCTGCATCGGCTTGCCATCGAGCAGGTAGACAACGCGCAGTTGCTTCACATGGAGCGGCGTGGGATCGCCGAACATACCGTTGGTCGCCTCGATCTCGGTGACGCCCTCCTTAACCAGTGCGGCAACCTTGGCGGTCACATCCGCGCCTCCCGCCCCATCCACCGCCTCATAGGTCGCCTTCTGGATCTCGATCTTCGGCTCCGCATGCACAGCGGTCTGGCCGGTGAGCGGTCGGATCGCGCTGGGATGGTCGGCAACTGCGGGATGCCGAAATACCACAAAAGCGGATTCCGCCGGCCCAAAGCGCAGGGAGACCACAGTGCGCCCGTTCTCCGCCCGCCAGACCGGGGCCGGCTCGATCAGCCCTGTGTCGGGATGCCAGATCTCCGGGGCTTTCCCCGTGATGCGGAAGGCAACGTCGAGGGTCTGAGGGCGGTAACGCTGGTTGGCGACGAAGTAGAGGTCCGCGTCGGCGATTGCACGGTGAATCCAGACGAAGGACCGCTCCGTGTTCCCGGAGGCATCGCAGTCGGGGGCGATGCCCAACGCGGGAAGTATCGCTTTGAGAGGCTTACCCCAGACCACCCGGCCTTTCCCTACGGCGTGTTCGGTAACGGTCGTGCCGTCCAGGTCACCCCAGACCGTTGCGGAGATACCCTGCACCTCCGTATCGCAGTTGGGGTAGTTCTGCAGGCTAGGGGAGTGGGAGGGTTTCGGGCCGAAGATGGTCGCGCCTGCCTCCGCCAGTTCCTGGATCTTGTGCGCCGTTTCGGGGGTCATCCAAGCGCTGTCCGGAAGGACCAGGATCCGATACCGCATCCCGGACGGGAGGACTACCCAGCCATCGCGCACGGTCGCCTTATGGAGCACCGTGGCGTCGCAGCCATCGTAGTCATAACCGCTGGGGACCAGGTTGCCGCGCAGGTAGGGCAGGTCATTCGGTCCGTCGTCACCGGTGAAATAGAGCACATCCGCAACGAAATGGCCGGATTGCAGCAGATACTGGCAGCGGGCGATGTAGTGCATCCAGGCCGCCCCCTGCTCCCACCACGTGATTGTTCGCTCCAGGTTGGTGCCCCACGGCCCCATCGTCATGCCGGGTTTGAGGTCGAGCCAGGGTTGGTGGGCGTAGCGATGGAAGATATAGCGGTTGACACCCAGACTGAAGACCCGGTCGCCCAATGCCTTCAGACCATAGGGATCCATGGTCCAGCGCGCGTGCGGGGTATCGGCGGTAAAGGATTCGGCCCCGATGATCTGCCTACCGTTGGTATGACCTGCAGCGGAGGCGAGCTTGGTGGTCTCGATAGCGCCGTTGCCGACCCAAAACTCGCCCATGGGGATGTCGGCCCTACCTCCGATCTGCAGATTATCGAACTCTCCGTTGCCATAGGGTTCGGTGGAGAAGAGGAGACCGTTCTTATGGCAGAGGTCAGCCAGGTAGCCGTAGTAGTTGTCGGCAAAGAGGTCGCAGATGGTGCGACGGAGATCCCAGAGGAACCGCTCGCTGGTCTGAATGCTGTCCACCACACGCCCACTCACGGTGGGCAGGTAGGGCAATGGGTCGTAGCCTCGACGTTTGAGGAACTCCTCGCGGAAGGTGGGCGACCAGTTCTGAGTGCCGACCTCGTAGCTGTCGATGAGGCAGTTGTTGAGGCTCTTTCCGGCAAGCGGCCCCGCTCCCTGAACCAGAGGCCCCATCATCCCGGCCCAGTGGGTATCGAGGGCGGCGCGGCTCAGCTTGTCGCACTCCAGGCCCCGTCCCGATGCCGGCGCCGGGTGATTGGTTTCGCCGGTGGGAGTATAGCCGAAGCGGAGGAGGGTCCAGTCGCCCTCCGGAACCTCCCAGGTGAGCTTACCCTCCGGGCTGATCTTCTCGGACACTAGGCGGACGCCGTCTTTCGGGGTCGCCTTGCCTTCCGGGGTCGCCGCATCGCTGGGAACCTGGTGATCGCCCCGCTCGAACGCTGCCTTGACGCCAATGCCCTCCAGCCGCAGCGGCGCGCCCTCCTCGGCGGATGGCTTGCGTACAGCAAACACGGCGATGTCCCGATAAAAGTTCTCACGCATTTTCGGTTGTGGCAGGACGCCCTCGAAATGGCTGGGGCCATGTACGGGGGTCTCCGACCAGGTGAGGAACTGCATCCCCTGTTCCGGCTTGATCCATGGGCCGCCGCTGCTGGACCACCCCGCGCCGTTATGCACACAGAGGTCCATGCCTAACCTATGAGCCTCTTTGACCGCGAACTGCATGGCGTCCTGCCACTGCGGCGACATCATGGGGGTCTTACCATCCGGCAGCCCGACATCCACATTGAAGATCTGTGCCCCGCCGATCCCGATACGCTTCATCGCCTCCAGGTCCGCCGTGATCCCCGCCTTCGTAACATTCCCATTCATCCAGTGCCACCAGGTGTGCGGTCGAGCGGAAACAGGAGGGTTCTTGAACCCCGCCTCCAGCGCATCCTGCGCCTGCAGTTCCCCTGCAAACAAAACCATGATGCACATTGTCATGGTGGAAGTAAGAAGGCGAATGGGTCTTGCAAACATGATATCCCCCCGTTCGGAAAAGATGGACGATTGCTGGCGTGTTGTTAACCATCCCACGTGGTAATTCCTTTGCCTGGCAATTGCAACTTTCAGACATTCTCCGGATACTATCTACACCCAACGCCCCTAGAATCATCACATCCACGCGCGATACCCGGTTGGGAACCTTATCTGTTGTTCGCAGAAATATTCGTCTGGTGATTTCAGATTGACAGCACCCAATAAGCCGGTTATAATGGTAGTGTCGTTCAGACTATCATGTGCCCTGGGCACACGCATCAACAATTACTCCAATGGATCTTGCCGCACTGATGGGAACGTTACCATGGCGATCTTGGCATAATACAGGTTCGCGCGATGCATGGGATTACCTCGGGGCAATAATATGTGCTTCACCGATGAAGAATTAAAGCAGATCGCTGCCTGGATTCCGGTAGCGCCGGGGTTCGATTGGAACGCTTCGAACATCGAAGCACGTATGCGCCCGATCCTGGATCGCCTTTCATCTGATAACCGGCTCGCGCTTCGGATTATTGAAGATGGGGGTGGAGGCCTATCCAACTACTTCTCCTTTTTAGTATGCGAGGCTACTGCGCTACGACCGCTAAGGGGAATTTCGTCGAACGTTCCATGCATCGTCGTGCAGTTGAGCTTGCAGGTTGCTGTTGGTGTCTTTGGAGACGCTATGTTCTCTGAGGGCAATGGGAAGATGTGGTTTTGGGCATTTCCCAGACTACCCTGTGTGCCACAATAGGGTGAGACAAATTCCCGTACGGGAAATTATGTAGATCGTCAGGGCGGAGAAGGAAAATTCTCATGCTTCTGCCCCTCTCGGACAAACAGATGAACCCCGCTCACAAGAACGGACACACAACGA
>DATGIG010000854.1:0-10594 GCA_035295825.1 Chthonomonadaceae bacterium
TGTCGGTGCTGTCTTCGCGCTTATGTACCTGCTCTCCCCAAGTTGGCAGACGCCGGATATGGACGCAAAATCCGCCATCTGCATGGAGCTGGGTTTTGTCTACTGTATCCTGGCTACCATTACGGGCAGTATTTTCGCCTATGCGGAGTGGAATAGTTTCTGGAACTGGGATCCACGCGAAACCTCCATCGTCATCATGCTGCTGCTCTATGCGGCGTATCTGGTGCTGCGCGGCGCGCTCGCAGAGCATCCTCAGCGCCGGGCAAAGCTCGCGGCGGTCTTTGCCATCGTCGCCCTTATTCCCGGCCTCTTTCTCATCTGGGTCGTACCGCGCCTGGATAACGGCACCCTGCACCCGAAAACCGTGTTGACCGACGCCAGCAGCACCAGTCTCTCCTATAAGATCGTACTCTCGATTTCGTTTCTGGCTTTTACGCTGCTGTTTGTGTGGCTGTTTCAACTGCGTCTCCGCGCCTATCGCATCCTGGCGCGAAAGCAAATGAGGACTTCATGACTTCTGGACTCGTTCTGGTAATGGTGGTGACGCTGGTCACCTGGCTCGGCATTTTCGCCTATCTTCTCCTGATAGACCGTTCTTTGCGCCGCCTGGAACATGCGGAGAGAGAGCAGGATGAACTATGAAAAAAGCCTATCTGATCGGCCTCATTATCATCGGTATCGCGACAGGCTTTACGCTCTGGGCCTTCAGCAGCGCCATGAGCCCCTACGTGGATCTGAAGACCGCGCGGGCAAACGGCTCGGCGGTCCAGTTGCGAGGGATCATCTTGCGAGACGCGGACCACCCCGCCTATTACGACACCCGGCAGAACGCCCTGCGCTTCTGGATCAAAGATAAAAACGACGAGCGCATCCAGGTCGTGTACCATGGCGCAAAGCCGGACGCCTTCGATGAAGCCAGTGGCACCGCCGCACACGGGACGATCCGCAAAGACGTGGACGGGCAGGAGGTCTTCGTTTCGGACAGCATGGTGATCCAGTGCCCGTCGAAATACAGCGACAGCAAGTCGCCATATAAGACGAATAGCAAGTCCCCCGGAGGAACTTCATGATAGATCATGCGGCAATCGTTACCTGGCCCGCGTGGGTCGGCAAGATCGCCCTCTTCGTGGGGCTGCTGGCCTGCGCAGGAACCATGGTCGCCTATGTGCTGTCGTTGGTGCGCCCGGACCGACGCGCCCCCTTGCAGATCGGGCGGCTCTTCTACACTCTGACGGCCCTGTGCGTGCTGGCGACCTTCGGCTGTCTGGCCTGGCTGGTCTATAACCTCCACTTCGAGTACATGTACGTCTTCGAGCATACCGGCACGGGGATGAGCCCCTGGTATCGCTTTGCGGCGACCTGGTCCGGACAGGAGGGCAGCTTCCTGATCTGGGGCGCGTGGACCTCCGTCATCGGCTTCCTGGTCTTCGCCAAGGCGGGCAAGTACGAGGCGAAAGTGATGCCGTTCTTCGTCTCGGTGCTGGGCTTCCTGTGCGGCATCCTGCTGCGCCAGTCGCCGTTCGACATGATCCCTATGCCCTCCGCCGCGGACCTCGCCGCAAACCCCATGTGGCACTATCCGGCCATGGAGGGGCAGGGGCTGAACCCCTCGCTGCAGAACTACTGGATGACCATCCACCCGCCGACGATCTTCTTCGGCTTCTCCTCGCTGCTAGTCCCCTTCTGCTACGCCATCGCCGCCCTGATCTGGAAGGACTATAAAGGCTGGACGACCCGCGTAATGCCCTATGCGCTGCTCTCCTGCGCCACGCTGGGCATCGGCCTCTTTATGGGCGGCTACTGGGCCTATGAGACGCAAGGCTGGCACGGCTTCTGGGCCTGGGACCCGGTGGAGAACGCTTCGTTCTTCCCCTGGCTGGCCGTTACGGCGCTGGTGCACGGCCTGGTCGTGCAGAAGAGCCGCGACGGGATGGGCAAGACCAATACCTTCCTGGGTGTCTTCGCGTTTACACTGTTCCTGGTCGGCACCTTTATGACGCGCTCCGGCGTCCTGGGGGAGGAGCTCTCGGTCCACTCGTTCCAAAACATCAGCAAGAGCGGCCTGATCCTGATGATCATTATGCTGGCAGTCTATGGTCTGGGAGGGCTGATCCTCTGGGCCATTCGCCTGCCCTCCATTCCGGGCCGCAAGACGACCGGCGACACGCTGCTCTCCCGCGACTTCGCCTTCTTCCTCGCCGTCACGCTGATGGTATTGGCCTGTATCTTTGTGACGCTCGGAACGACGACCCCGCTCTTCCAACAGATCCTGCACAGGCCGCAGGCCGCGCCGCAGCCGGTCTTCTATAACCGGTACATGTTTTTCGTCACTCTGCTGGCGGCCTTCCTGCTGGGCACGGTTCCCTGGGTGGCCTGGCGCAAGACCAATCCGGACACGTTCCTCCGGAAGTTGGTCATCCCGTGGATGATCATGCTGGCCTTCGGCTTCTTTATGCTGCTCTGGACGCTGCAGGCCGAACGCTCCTATATCCCGACCGAGCCCGTCCCTGCGGAGATGCAGGACCCCAATATCGAGGAGACGGCGAAGGCCTGGATCAACCCCTCCATTGAGCGGATGGCGGTCGTCTCGCTGGCCTCACTGGGCTTCCTGGCGGCGCTCTCCAATACCATGCTGGCTTTCCGCGTCTTCCGCACCAAGCCGCTGGCAGCGGGCGGGTGGGTGGCCCACGTCGGTGTGGGCGTGCTCATCATCGGCGTCATCGTCTCGAATACCTATGAGAAGACCAAGCGCTTCGTGGTGATCGAGGGCGCCAGCGCGGATCAGGTCGCGGCGCACCAGGAGGCGTTCGGCTATACGTTTGCGTATGAGAAGCAGACCGGCAACCCGTTGGAAGTCCGTCCGCTCAACCCGGACTACGACAAGAACAACGCCGTCCAGTTGCGGGTTACGCCACCCGATGGGGAATCTGTCTCCTCGGCGGATGGGTCACGTACCTTCCTGGTACAGCCACGCAGCTTTGTCTTTAACCTGAATACCGCGCCCGAAGACAAGTTCAAGCACGTCCGCTGGCCGGACATCCGCAAATACTGGGCCCACGATCTCTACGTCGGACTGGCGAACGATCCCATCTATATCTTCCGGCACGACGCCGACGACCCCACCGGCCAGACCCATGGCATCACGCTGACGCCGAAGGAGAAGATCCAACTCGGCCCGTACACCCTCGGTTACTTTGAACCCGTCAAGCAGCCCGGCAAGTACATGGGCGCAATCCTCGCCCTGAGCACTCCCGAAGGCAAAGTCATTCAGGCGCAGCCCGGCCTGGACATCGCGAATGGCATGGAACCCATGAATATCGATATTCCGGAGCTCAAGGACAAGAATGGCCTCCCCGGCGTGATCTATCTGGATAGCCTGCAGCCCGGAACGGACGCGGTCACGCTGCGGGTCAGCTTGCCGGACTATCGGGGTGAGTGGGCCGTTCCGATGGAGGTGACCTACAAGCCCTGGGTCAACCTGGTCTGGATCGGCGTCCTGATCGCAGTGGGCGGCGTCCTGCTGGCGATGGTGCACCGCGCCCTCGAGGCCCGTAAGGTCTCCGACGGCCTGCTGGACAGGGAGCACGCCGGCAGCGAATGGGACGTTGCCGAAGAGACGCCGCTGGTCGCCCTCTCGGAAGAGGCCCCCGAAACGCCAAACGCCCCCGCCCCCGGACGGCGCAGATTCCGGCCCCACCCCGCAAAATAAGCGATTGACGCCACGGCATCCCGTGTGCTATTCTGATGTGCATATGGGGCGGGCATCGGCGCCGATGCCCGCCCCATTTATGTAGGGGTCCCTACATTTTTCTGGGAAAATACCCGCTAAGGCGACTCACGTTTTGCGCCGTGGTCTCCGTTTAACTTGCTCGTCTTCATTGGTCACCATTCCAGCTCGGCGGTTGATGTCACACTGGTCAAGCACGCAAAGATTCTTGCAAGCATCCATTTAGAAAGGTTTGCATGGCAATGTCCTCCACATTCCCGGCGCTTGCAACGCTGGCGGTGTTTTCCACTATTGCAGGGACGTTGGTCTTCGCATCGTCCGGTACTGCGGCGCAGGAGATTCGATACCCTCACACCAGGCAGAGTGAACAGTCCGACACGTATTTCGGTACCACGGTTGCCGATCCTTACCGCTGGCTTGAAGACGACCGCTCCGCCGAGACGGACCACTGGGTGGCGGAGGAGAATCAGGTTACCAACGACTATCTGGCGAAGATCCCCTACCGATCGCAAATCCGGACACGACTGGAGCAATTGGGCAACCATCCGCGCTACTCCGCGCCGTTCAAACACGGCAAAGACATCTTCTTTTACAAAAACAGCGGCCTACAAAACCAGCCCGTACTCTATGTTCAGAACGGCCTGAACGGCAAGCCGGAGGTGATTATCGATCCGAATACACTGGCTGCGGACGGTACCACGCGGCTGACCTCCTTCACGCTTTCCAGGAATGGCAAGTATGCTGCCTATGGAATCTCGCTCGCCGGATCGGATTGGCAGGAACTGCACGTCATGGACCTGGCGACCAGGAAGACGCTTCCGGACGCTGTCAAGTGGATCAAATTCTCCGGTCCGTCCTGGAAGGGCGACGGCTTTTTCTATAGTCGCTACCCCGAGCCTGCCAAGGGTGCAGAGTTAACAGCCGCCAACTCAAACCGCAAGGTCTACTATCATAAGATCGGTACCGCGCAGGATCAAGACACCCTGGTCTACGAGGATCGGCAGCATCCCAATCTGTTAGTCGATGCGGTTACGACCGAGGACGAGCGCTTCCTGATTCTGTATGTCCAGGGTCGGACAGTCGGCAAACAGGGCAACGCGCTCTACTACCGCAACCTGGCCGGAAGTGATACCACCTTTAAACCCATCATCGATACCGTCGGGGACGCTAAGTACGCCGTCCTCGACAATCTTGGTGACAGGTTCCTCATCATTACCAACCACAACGCGTCCAATGCAAAGGTTTGTCTGTACGACCCGAAGATCCTGGCAGAGAAGGATTGGAAAGAGGTGATCCCAGAAAAGCCCGAGCCGATGGAGGGCTTCGGGATCGCCGGGAACAAGCTATTCGTTACCTATTCCAAGGACGTGACATCGCACGTCTATATTTACCGTATGGACGGCAAACTGGAAAACGAGGTGACCTTGCCGGCTCCCGGCTCAGTGCGGGTCTTTTCCGGCCGCAAGGAAGACGGGTATGTCTTTTTTGCCTTTACCTCTTATGTTTTTCCAGCTACCCTCTATCGCTACGACCTCGCCAGCCACAAGACCACACTGTTCCGTGCCCCGGAGATCCCGAACTTCAAGTCGGACGACTACCAGACCGTGCAGGTCTTCTACCCCAGCAAGGACGGCACGAAAATTCCGATGTTTCTAGTTCACCGGAAAGAGATGAAGCGCGAGGGCGCCAACCCGACGCTGCTCTACGGCTATGGCGGCTTCGGCGACACTCAGAGCCCCGGTTTTTCGTCGGCGGACCTGGTTCTGCTGCAACAGGGTTTCGTCCTCGCATTTGCCAACCTGCGCGGTGGGGGCGAATACGGGGAGAAGTGGCATGAGGCCGGCACGAAACTCAATAAACAGAACGTGTTCGACGACTTCATTGCGGCAGCAGAGTATCTGATTGCCAACAAATATACCTCGCCGGAACACCTGGCGATCCAGGGCGCCAGTAACGGCGGACTGCTGGTGGGCGCTGTGATCAATCAGCGTCCGGACCTGTTCAAGGTGGCGATCCCACAGGTCGGCGTCATGGATATGCTGCGCTTCCAGAAGTTCACGGGAGGCGCATTTTGGCGCTCGGAATATGGATCCAGCGATGACGAGACGCAGTTCAGGTATCTCTATCGCTATTCGCCGTTACATAACATTCGCGAGGGTGTGAAGTATCCGGCAACTCTGATTACCACCGCAGACCATGATGACCGCGTCGTTCCCGCGCACTCGTTCAAATACACAGCGACGCTGCAGGCGAAGAGCAGCGGTAATAACCCGATCCTGATTCGCATCGATACCAACGCCGGCCATGGAGGCAGCAGCCTGGCTAAGAGGATCCAGGAGACCGTAGACATCGACGCATTCCTCTTCTACAACCTGGGTGTGACGCCGACCTACTGAGGGCAGATACGCAGGGATCATGGGACTGCCCCGAAGGGGCGACCTTAGAAAAGGCACGAAGGTATTATCCATCTCTATGCATTTCCTCTTGCACCCCGGAGAGGGGAACGCCCTGTACCGGGAACGGAGCATAAGAGGGAGCGGAGGGCGGATAGGCGTATCCGTAACGCCGACACTGCGCCATCTCCAGCACGGCGGGCTGCCCGCACTGAGGACACACTTTGTAGGGTTGCGTCATGGCGGCTTCCTCCCTTTCACGAGATGCGGATCAGGCTGTCCCCCGCTCCGATCTGATCGCCAGGTGAGAGCGTCTGCCGCAACACGCGCTGCCCATTGACATAGAGGCCGTTGGTGCTGTTGCCATCCTCGACCACCCAGACGCCCCCCTCCTGCACGAGGCGGGCATGCTGACGGCTGACGTTGCCGTCGTTCACCAGGGGAATGTCGCAGCGAGGGTCGCGCCCCAGGATCGCACCGGAGAAGAGCGGGTAGACTGCGCCCGCGTGCGGCCCGGCAATCACCACGCACTGGGAGGCTGCGGGGGTCGTAAAGCCGAAGGGAGCGGCCTCTGCGATGGGAGGGAGGGAGGCGTGGCCCAGGTCCCGGTTCAGCGGCATCAGCGGCGCGGCGCTCGTCGCCCGGCGGGAGCCGAACCGCATCCGGTGCCGCCCCACGCCGATGATATCGCCGTCGTTGAGGCCGGCCTGTGAAACCGGCTGGTTGTTCACAATGACGCTCAGTCCCGGCTCGGCCAGGAGCATCACGGTCCCATTGTCGGTAACCACCACAGCATGGCGCTTCTGTACGCTGCTATCGCCGAACAGGGGAATATCGGTCAGTTCATCCCGCCCGAGCAGCGTTCGGGACTTGGCGAGGATGAACGAGCGCCCCTCGCGGGTCCCGGTCAGCATGGTCAGCCAGTACTCTTTGCCGAACTCCTCGATCAGGGCGACAGCGATCCCGATGGCCGTGCCCATCAGCACAAAGCCCACCAGGCGGCTGGTGCTGCCCTGCCCCAGGGCAAACGCCAGCACATCGAACAGCAGGCCGCCCAACCCGCCGCCGATCAGCCCTCCGATAGCGCCCTGACGGATCCGCTGCGGCGACTGCGCGATGATGCCGGGGCACAATCCAGCCGCCGCCCCCATAAGGCCCCAGCCCAGCGCCCGCCCGATGATGAGAATGGGGACGAAAATGTGCCCGACTGCCGCAAAGGCGCCGAAAACGCACTGCGCGATAAAGGTGCCGACGACGCCCACCACGCCGCCCACCAGGCCGCCCAGGAAGATGCCGCGCAGTAAGCGGAGCAGTTTGAACGACTGCAGCTCTTCAGCGATGATCAGCGCGACCCCGATCAGGATGCCGACCACCACGCCGATAAGCAGCATGTGCGCAAAGGCCGATACTATCGTCTGGCCAAGATCCTGCAGGTTCCCACGGTCGAGCCCCTGATGCGCCATCTCTTCGGCCCGTGTGGAGGGGTCCACTACCAGAAAGACCCCGAACCCGGCGATGGCTCCGGCAATCGCCATACTGAGAACGCGTCCGCCCGATACTGTCATTGCTTCTCTCTGCTACGCCTGGCGGCCCTTCGGCTCAGGCGAAAATCTCTGTGACGACGTTGCCGCCGTTGACGGTGGCGCGCTCATGACGCCCGTTGTGCAGGAATGTCAACGCCCGGTGATCCAGGCCCATCATGTGCAGGATGGTCGCGTGGATGTCGTTGACATGGATCGGTTTCTCGATAGCGCGCAGCCCGCACTCGTCGGTCGCGCCGATAATCTGGCCGCCCTTCGCGCCGCCGCCTGCCATAAAGAGCGTGAAGCCCCAGGGATTGTGGTCCCGGCCCTTCGTGCCCTCGGTCATGGGCGTCCTGCCGAACTCGCCGCCCCAGATGACCAGGGTGGAATCGAGCAGCCCCCGCGCCTCCAGATCGGTGAGCATCCCGGCGATGGGCCGGTCCGATATGGCGCACATCTTGGCGTGATTGCCCTCCAGGTCCGCATGGGCGTCCCACTGACTGCCCGTGCCGCAGTAGAGCTGGACAAAGCGGACACCCCGCTCCACCAGCCGCCGCGCCATCAGGCAGTTCGCGCCGAACTTCGCTGTGATCTCCCTGTCCAGGCCATAGAGCTGCTTGGTCGCCTCGGTCTCCTTGGAGAGGTCCACGGCTTCGGGCGCGGCGGACTGCATGCGAAAGGCGAGTTCATAGGTATCTATACGCGCTTCCAGCTCGGTGTCGTCAGCGCGATCCTTATTGTAACGGCGGTTGAGTTCGGCGAGGAAGTCGAGTTTGCCCCGCTGCCGTGCGTCGCTGATTTCGGCGGGCGGTTTGACATCGAGGATCGGCGCGCCTCCGGGCCGGAACTGGGTGCCCTGGTAGGCGGCGGGCAGGAAGCCGCTGCTCCAGTTCTTGGTCCCCCCAATCGGCTCCTTATCGTCCAGCAGCACCACGAAGGCGGGCAGGTCGCGATTGGCCGTGCCCAGGCCATACTGCACCCACGCGCCCATCGAGGGCCGCCCCGCCAGGATTGCGCCTGTGTTCATCTGGCAGACGGAGCCGACATGGTTCAGGCCATCCGCCCAGCAGGAGCGCAGGACGGTCATCTTATCCACATGCTGCGCGATCTCGGTGTACCAATCCGAGACCGGGATGCGGCTCTGGCCGTAGGGTTGGAAGGTGCGTTTCGTGGGCATGAGGGCGTTGTTGGCGGTGCCCATCGCGGTGATGGGGCGTCCGAACGAGGGCGGCAGCGGCTGCCCCGCCAGCCTGACCAGCTCCGGCTTGGGGTCGAACAGGTCGATGTGGCTCGGCCCGCCCTCCATAAAGAGCCAGATGACGGATTTCGCCGTTGCCGGAAAGTGGGGTATTCTGCCGGCCAGTGGCGAAGCCTCATGCCCAGCAACTTCCGCCGCTCCTGCCTCCTCCGCCAGCAGTGCGGAGAGCGCCAGCGCGCCGAAGCCCGCGCCGGCCTTATAGAGAAAGTCGCGCCGGCTGATCCGGTCCGGAATATGAGATGCCAGAATGCGTTGTCTCTCCATTATCTCCCACTCCTCTGCCTCACCTGGAACTCCTGCTTGCGCTTCTCCATTTTACCACGCCCCACCTCTCATTTGGAAGGGATGGCGGAGGGGATGCGGTAGCGGAGGCCGGTCGCAGGGGAGCCATCCGGGTTGGTAAAGCGGGCGCAGGCACCCCACCCCAGAACGTTCTGGGTTATTTTGAGCAGGAGCGGGTTCCAGCCGGACTTGACGTGGACGGTCACCTTCTCCTGGCCGGGTGCGACGCCCCGCTGGGTGTTGTGCGCCAGGACAACCTCGCCGTTCCACCAGACCTTGATGCCGTCGTCGCTGCCCAGTTCGAGGATCAGGTCGCGGGCGGTTTCGGAGTAGACGGCGGTCCGGAGGTAGGCGACGCGCTGTTCGCCGCCCCAGAGCGCGAGGAGGTCCAGCAGCCAGGGCTGGTCGGGATTGGTGACGACCGGCATCAGCCGCCAGGCCACGCGATCCGCCTGCGCCTCCTCCGGCGGGAAGGGAATATCGAACAGGCGGCTATAGTCCGCGCCCTCCTTCAGGTAGACGGGCGAGACCTCCCACGCCATCACAAAGTCCCCGAATTTGCTCAGCCGCGCCAGGGTCTCCTTTGCGCCGTTGCGGGCGCTGTCGTTGGCGGAGTTCTGCGCGATGGGCTCCAGCGCCTTGCGGGTCTCCTCCGGCCATGCGCCCAGGGTCCCGCGCCCGATCTGGACCAGGGCGGATTCCGCCTCGGGCCGTACATCCGGGTCGGCCAGGTAGCCGGAGGCGAACTCCAATGCTCCCAGGGCGGGGAGCTTCTGGACGCCGGCCAGCACCAGGCGCTTCTCGTCGGCGGTATGGATACTCTTCGCCACATCTCGATAGAGTGCAAGGGCCTGATCCGGCGGGCGGGTCTCGCTGAGGGAGATCATGCGCAGATAGCCGCGGAGGGCGACGGCGCGCTGGGCGGAATCCTGCGCAGCTTGCGAGATACGGAGGAGATCCTCCATCGGCTCGTCGGTCTGCCAGTCCGCCAGCAGGCGCAGCGAGGTGGTCTGGACCTCCGGAACGGGGTCGGCAGCGCCCTTGCGCAGCGCCTCCAGGGCTCTCGGCCCACCCACCTGAGCGAGGATGGTGAGGAGGTCGGTACGGTCGGCGGAAGCGGTTTTGGCGCTGAGAGCCGCCAGGATCGGGCCGGTGCGCTGGTCCTCGTCCGCGCCGCGCCGGGCGATCTCGGCGACCGTGTCTATCGCCTCATCGCGCTGGCCGGGCGGGATCGCCAGGGCCAGATCCACCAGCTTCGGCAGGTCGCCAGGCCGGGACACATCACGCAGCACCTTCAGCGCCGCAGCGCTCACCTCATGATGGGAACTGCGAGCGACCACCAGCAGCGACGCCGTGGTGGCCGTGCCCCGATCTCCCAATGCCTTAATGGCCTCGATGACGTACGCCGCCG
>DATGIG010000855.1:0-18120 GCA_035295825.1 Chthonomonadaceae bacterium
GCTGTAGTAGCCCGAATCCAGGCTGTCCACACGCACGCCGCCGGAGCGGCGGCTGGAGCAGTGGACGAACTTGCCGTTGCCGACATACATTCCCACATGGGAGATGCCGCTGGTAACGGTATGGAAGAAGACCAGGTCGCCGGGCTTCAGGTCATCACGGGAGACCTTCCGGCCCTCCTCGAACTGCCCTCTGGCGGAGTGGGGCAAGGAGACGCCCTTCTTGCCATAGATATAGCTGGTGAAGCCGGAGCAGTCGAAGCCGCCCCGCCCGGAAGCGCCATAGTGGTACGGCGTCCCGCGATAGGCATAGGCCGTGCGGACGATATCGCTATCGCTATCGGGCGCATCGGCTTCCGGAACATAGTGTCCGCCATGGCGACTGGAGTGGCTGCTATGGTGCGCGGCCATATGGTCCGCATGGTGGCTATGGTGGGCTGCCTGCGCAACATGATTGGAAGGATGGCTATGATGCGACGCCTGCTCCTTGGCATGGCTGGAAACGGAGTGGTGTGCAACTTTCGGGGGAAGCTGCGTCTCATGGGATTTGCGCGAGGTCCCGGCGGAGGCGCCGGCGGGCCGGGTGGAAGCGCCCCGCCGCGAGCGCTCCGGTGCAAGCGCAACGACCGGAGCCGGCTTCGGCCCATGGTTCGGCTTGGGAGTATTCGCCTGACGCACCGGCTCGTTATGACCGCCAGTCTTGAGAAAGTCCTGGCGTACCCAACCGTTGCGGCCATCCGGCAGCGCCACCTGCGCCCAGCCGTCTCTCTCCGCCGTCACGACAACGGTCGCCCCCAGGTCAAACATCCAGATGGAGCGATAGTCTCCGCTCGGCCCCAGGCGCACATTGACACGGTCGGACTTGGCGAGGGTGGTGCGATGCATGGTCGTCGGTAACACAAAGCGCTTGGGCGGATCGGGGATCACCAGCCTGCGCCCGTCCGGCACCGAATCCGGGTGAGACAGGGCATTGGCCGCAATGATGTCCTGTACGGATATGTGGTATTTGCGGGCGATGGCGGAGAGGGTCTCCCCGTGCTGCAGTACATGAACCTGAGAGGCGCCAGCGGCGTTCCAGGCGCTTCCGGCAAAGAGGGCTGTTGTCGCAGAGACGCAGAGGTGCGTCCAGCGGAATCCATTTCTATTCAACGCTGCGCTTCCTTCCTTCTCATGAGCATTCGACAGTAACGCACTGGCGAGCATTTTGGCTCACAGTGATCGTCCTGTTGGGTTTCAAAGCGGCTCGACGAAAAAAATTGACAGTGGAGAGGTTCGAGTTCGGCGAGGGTGGAGCAACTCGCCGTAGCATGCATTCGGTTCACGCGTCGCGATGTGAACTATTTCACAAGATTGGGTTCCTGACGCACATCATAACGGATTCGAGCAGGCATTGTCAACCCCTTCGGCGAAAAAAGTTCAGGAAAGTTTGCGAATGCGCTCTCGGGCCGGACCGGTTCGCTTGACCCTGCCCTGTGGGTATGATATACTTAAATGCAGTTTAACTCCGGTTAGAGATAGGGTTCTCGCAGAGAGTTCGATCTTCCGGCGGCAGGGATCGCAGGGTGCGCGCACTGGGCGCAAACGATCCGACCGTCCGCCAGGATCGCGCTGTCACTCGATGAAAAGTGGTTCAGGAGCACGGGTTTTATGGGCGACCAGCCGGCATTACATGCTCTACGAGGAATCGGCTTATGGCTGGGCGTCCTCGATATTCTGGTCGTCGCGTATCTGCTGTATCGCCTGCTGCTGCTGGCGCGCGGCACACGCGCGCTGCAGATCCTCGGCGGACTGGGAACCCTCTTGTTGGCGCTCTATGTGAGCGACAAGTTCCGCCTCGATACCTTGAACTGGCTCCTCAAACAGATCGTCCCGCTCGGTCCGGTCGCTATCGTCATCCTATTCTATCCCGAACTGCGCCATGCCCTGGAAGAGTTCGGTCCGCGCTTCTGGACCCGCGGGCTGAACCTGCTCAACCGGGAAGATTTCAGCGAGATGATCTCCTCCGTCGTCGCCGCGACGATGGTGCTCTCGGCCAAGCGCATCGGCGCGCTGATCGTCTTCGAGCGGCAGACCGGCCTGGACGAGGTAATCGCAACGGGAGTTGCCCTCGATGCGGCGGTATCCATCGAGCTCCTGGAGACCCTCTTCTACAAAGGCACGACCCTGCACGACGGCGCGGTCGTCATCCGGCAGGGGCGTATCGTCTCCGCCGGCTGCATTCTGCCGTTGACAGATCGTCCCAAGGTGGACGCGCACGTTCATACCCGGCATAAAGCCGCACTGGGAATGACGGATAACAGCGATGCGGTCGTTGTGGTCGTCTCCGAGGAGACCGGGACCATTTCGATCGCCGTGGAGGGCAAACTGCTGCGCGGTCAGAGCGAAACCTCGCTTCGAGAGCGCCTGACCCAACTGGTACAGCCCCCCGACTTTCTGCCTGGACGCAGGCGCGAGAGCCGTTGAGAGTTGCCCTATGAGCATATTTCGACCTACCCTCGGAGAGAAACAGGCGATAGAGCGGCAGGGACTGGCGCTCTGGTCGCGTATCCGGCAGAACTTCTGGCTCAAGGTCATCTCGCTGGTTGCCGCCATCCTGCTCTACTTCTTCGTTCAGCAGGAGCGCAACCCCACCGTGCCCAGAACCTTTATGGCCCAGATTGTGCTGGTCAATGGGCGAGAGGATGTGGAGGTCGAGCGCGACATGCAGCAGTTTGAGGTCACCCTCTCCGGCCCGCGCCCAATCATCGATTCTCTGAAAGACGGCGATGTGCGCCTGGTGGCGGACCTGGGCAACCTGCCCACCGATAAAGTGACGACGGAGCGGGTTCCTATGACGTATGATATTCGACTCCCCGAGGAGTTGAAGCGCGAGTTGCGAAGAGATCCGGACCCATTGCCCCCATTGAAAGTCCAGCTCTATCCACAGCTCACCATCCTACGCAATGTCGAGGTCCATTTTGTCAAGGAGACGCCTGTGGGCGTAAAGTACGGGCGGGCGATCCTGCGTCCGGATAAGGTGAAGGTAACGGGGCGGGCGGACCGTATTGCACGGGTGGAGCGGGTCGTTGTGGAGGCCAGCACCTCCGATCCAGGTACGGAGATTGACGGCGAATTCCCCCTCTCCGCTCGCGACCGGGATAACAACACGGTTATCGGCGTCACCCTGAGCGCGCAGAAAGCCCAGGTGCGCATCCCGCTGGAGATCGATGACTACTCCAAGATCGTCAGCATCAGCCCGAACCTCTTCGATCTGCCTGAGCCGCCCTATCGGCTGGTCGAGGTGCGCGCGGAGCCGAGCCAGGTCCGGATCGTGGGGCGGCCCGAGAACGTCAATCCGATCACGACGTTGACGACGGATCCGATTTCGGTGCACGACCTGACGGAGGATCAGACCATCGAGGCGCGACTGACACCGGCCAACGGCGTGACGATACGGGACTTGAAAGGCAACGCGATCTCAAAGGTCAAGGTCCGGATCACCATCGGGAAGGTAAGCGCTCCGACCACATCCGGCCAGCCTGCGAGCCATCCGGACACGAACGCGCCGCAGTCCAGCGGCAAAACCGACACCCATCCGTAACGCAGGGAGAATGCATGGCTGCCAACGAGTGGATACTCGACGCAAAAGGAGACAGGCCGGTACGCGAGCGGAAGCGCCTTGTCGCCACACTGAGCCTGCTGCAGGGCTCCGAAACGGCGGATGAGGAGCTGGCGCCGCAGAGCGTGACCGGCATCTTCGATGAGGCGTTCGATCTCTACAAGCGCCACTTCGGGGTCTTTGTGATGATTGCAGCGGTGATCCTGCTGCCCATCCAGTTAGCTTGCTACGCGCTCCACGCCGTCTGGCTGCAGAAGCTGGCTGCCGATGTCGCCGCGCACACCCAGTCCGGCACGGAAGATTACGGCGGCACGCTCCTGGTGTGGTTCGGCTACTTCCTTATCGGCGATCCGCGCCGGGGGATCCCGGGCATCTTCAGCTTCTGCGCCCCCTTCCTCATCAGCGGACCAATCTCCGTCGCCGTCTCCGATAGTTACCTGGGACGCCAGCCTTCGATGCGCGCCGCGTATCGTGCCATGTCCGGCTATCTTCCCCGCCTGATCGGCACCTATCTGCTGGCCGGGTTGGCCTGTATCGCCGTTGCTGCGGGCGGGGCTATGGTAATCTCGGTAGTAGTATCCCTCCTCGCCCTGGCACTCGCCTGGGTCCTGCCGGAAGTCTGGGGCATCACAACCCTGGTGCTCGCTCTGGTCCCCTATATCGTCGCGGCGGCGTTTATGGCCCGCTATTTCGCGCTGACCACCCCCGTTGCGGTCCTGGAAGGCGCGCCGACCCTCTATGTCACGGGGCGCAACTCGCAGTTGGTGGGGCGGCTGCGCTATCGCGCCACCATCCTGGCCATGGTCTTTCTGCCGCTCCTCACCTTCGGTTTTCAGTATATCCTCATCTACTCGGTGGATTCGTCGATGGCGCAGTTTATGCTGCCCGATGCGGTGCAATTCCTCATCCGGACCTGCGCCGGGGCGGCGGCGTTCTGCTTCATCCAGCCCTACTGGATGATCTTCGTTACCCTGCTCTACTACAACTATCGGGTACAGCGCGAGTGCTTCGATGTCCGCATCCTCTCCGCGAAACTTCAGGAGATGCCGCCCATCCCGCCGAGAATGGATGCCCCCATTGCGCGCCGCTGGCATCCGGGCGATCCCACCCCGCCGTATACGCCGGGGACGCCGATCCGACCGGGAGGCATGCGATGATAAGACGCCTCCTCCCCTATCTGACCCTGCTCCTCTGCCTCTGGCTTGGCGGTACGCTCTCCGTCCGGGCACAGGAGACACCCCCGGTCCAGAACCCGCCCCAGGTCAAGGCCAAGCTCAAACAGATCCTCGCCAGCCCGGAGTTTCAGCCCGAAACGCATGAGGAGAACGTGATTTCACGCTTCTTCAAATGGATCGGGGATCAGTGGGATGCATTCTGGAAATGGGTTCGCAAGGCGTTGGGACTGGACCGTCAGCGTTCCCAGCAGCGCCTCCCCATGGGGGCGACGGGTATGGGAGTGCAATGGCTCGTGATCGGGACCTTTATTCTGTTGGGCCTAGTCCTCCTGGCCTTTCTCATCCGGGGGTTGGTCCTGCTCGTGCTGCGCCGCCTGGAGGACCGGGACAGCCGCGCCTCCAAGAAGAAGACGGTCTTCGATATCGACAACGCCGACGCGGACATGGTGCGGGAGCCGGACGTCTGGGTCCAGCAGGCGCAGCGCTTCGCCGACACGGGAGACTATCGCCGTGCGATCCGCGCGCTCTTTCTGGCGATCCTGCTGCAGCTCGACCAGGCCGGCGCCATCGAGTATCAGCGCTATCGCACCAATGGAGATTACCTGCGTCTCCTCCGAAGCCAGGGCTACGATACGCTGGTGCAGGTGTTTCGCCCCTTTGTCCTGGACTTCGAGATCCGCTGGTATGGCGACCGGGCGACCCAGGAGAACGACTACCGCAATTGCCTGACCGAATACGAACGGCTGCGCGCTATGATCTCCAGTGCGGGGCTGTCCACGGCCCCCTCCGCCGTTCCGGGGAGGGCCTGACCCCATGGCAACACGCGGCAAGATCCGTCCGGAGATCTGGGGCCTGGTCGCACTGTTCGGCCTGTTCCTCGCCACAAGCTTCTATTTTGAGCAGATCGCCCAGGAGACCAGCGCACTCCAGGAGCCCAGTTCCCTGGCAGCCCAACCGGAGGGCGTCAAGGCGCTCTACCTGCTGTACCAGCAGATCGATCCCCCCTATCGCGTGGATCGCCTGCGGCAGCCCTGGAACCACATCAGCCCCGATGCGGGCCTGGCGTTTATCATCGAGCCGCAGTCCCGCCCACCCACCGAGGAGGAGATCCCGGCGCTAAAGCGCTGGATCGAGGCCGGAGGGACCGCCCTGTTTATCGTCTCCAAGCGCAATGCCGCCGAGCGGAACGCAGAGGGTGAGAGTGGACAGGATGAAGAGAGCGCTCAGGAGAAGGACACCATTACGGGGGACGTGGACATCACGGAGGTTCATCCTGTCACACGCCTCGTTGCGCCTGTCGCGGCCCAATCGCCCTATGTCCGCAATGTTAGCTACCTGTCGGTCTCTTCGCCGGTCCGGTTGAAGGTGCCCGCGAAGTCGGAGTACCAGACCCTGTTTCAGGACGAGGACGGCATCGTCGCCATCCATAAACCGCTGGGCAGAGGCCATGTGCTGGTGGTCGCCAACGACAAACTCGCCAGCAACTCCGGCATAACAGACGCGGATAACGTGGATTTCCTGAACAGCATCGCGTGGACCGCCGTGGGTTCCACGCATCGCGAGATCGTCTTCGATGAGTACCATCACGGCGTGGGCTTTGAACACCAGGCGGGTGACAGGAGCGGGAGCCTTATCGCTTCCATGCCGATCCCGATGCGCCTGGGGCTCTGGCACCTGCTGGGCCTGGGGGCGCTGCTCCTCTACAACGGCAATCGCCGCTTCGGCCAGCCGCGTGCTGTCCCCCGCTCCAACTATCGCCTGCGGGCCGATTTTGTAAACTCGATGGGCCTGCTCCTGCGTAAGGCGGAGGCGTCCGACATCGCCCTGCTGACGCTCTATCAGAGTTTTGCGCGCGATCTACGCCGTAGCTTCGATCTCGCGCCGGAGGCGACCGCGCCGGAGATCGTCGCGCAGGCCGCCCGGCGGAAGTATGTTCATGTAGACGACCTGCGTCAGACGCTGATCCGCTGTGAGGAGATCGTGGCCGGCACGCGCATCCGGGAGCCGGAAATGCTCAGCTTGACCCGCAAACTCGACCAATTCAGGAGGGACTTCGACCTTGTCGGACATCAATAGCGGGCTGCCCGCACAGCCTGCTGCCTACACGCCTGCCCCCTTCCCAACGCCCTATCCGCCCATTCCCAATCCGCAGAGCCTGGGTGTGCTTCCACGCGCCGCACAGTTGGCTATACGCATCACCGATGAGATGCATAAGGCCATCGTCGGGCAGGACGAGTTGGTGGAGATGATGATTGTCGCCGTCCTGGCAGGCGGGCACGTTCTCCTGGAGGGGGTGCCGGGCACCGCGAAGACCCTCTCGGTGCGCACGCTGGCCCGTATCTTCAACGTCTCCTTCACCCGCATCCAGTTCACTCCCGACCTGATGCCCTCCGATATCCTGGGAACCAGCATCTTCGATCCCCGCACCCAGGAGTTTCAGATGAAGAAGGGGCCGCTCTTCGCGGGCCTGGTGCTGGCCGACGAGGTCAACCGCACCCCGCCGAAGACCCAGTCCGCCCTGCTGGAGGCGATGGAGGAGCGCCGTGTGACGATCGATGGGGTCTCGCACCCCCTGCCGGAGCCCTTCCTGGTCTGCGCCACGCAGAACCCTATCGAGTACGAGGGGACCTATCCGCTCCCGGAGGCCCAACTGGACCGTTTTATGCTGAAGGTGAACGTGGCCTATCCCTCCTTCGATGAGGAGCAGAATATCCTGGCGCGGGTCCAGGGCGGCTTTCGGGCGCAGAACCTGGACACGGCGGAGATCACGCCGGTCCTCTCCGGGGCGGAGTTGCCCGACTATAAGGCCGAGATCGAGCGCGTCCGGGTAGACCCGACGGTGCAGCGCTATATCGTCCAGCTCGCCCGCGCGACCCGCGAAAACCGCCATCTCACCCTGGGGGCCAGCCCCCGCGCCGCCATCACGCTGCTCATGACCTCCAAGGCGCTGGCGGCGATCCGGGGAAGGGACTTTGTCACTCCGGACGATGTCAAGACCATGGTGCGCCCGGTGCTGCGGCATCGCCTGGTCCTGCGGCCCGAATCGGAGATCGAGGGCTACACCAGCGACCGGATCCTGGAGGCAGTGCTGCAGGCGGTCGAGGTGCCACGTTAGGCAGCGTCCTATGGAATTCGCTCCCACCCCCAACTCCGCGAAAGCATCGTGGGAACCGATCCGTCAGGGCGCGGCGGAATGGGGCCTGCCCCTGGATGACCTCGCGCTGGATCGGTTTGCGCACTTTGCGGCCCTGCTCGAAGAGGCGAACCGGGAGTTCAACCTGACGCGCATCGCCCGGGAGGACGTCCCCACCCTCCACTTTCTGGACTCGCTGGCCCCGGCAGCCGTGCTCACTCCCACACCCCGCGCGCGCCTGCTGGACCTCGGCACCGGCGCGGGCTTTCCCGGTATCCCTTTAGCCATCGCCTACCCTGAACTGCGCGTCACCCTATTGGATGGAACGCGCAAGCGCCTGGCCTTCCTGGATTCGGCGATTGCTGCGCTGGGCCTGACCAACGTCTCTACCCTGCATGGCCGGGCCGAGGAGCTGGCCCGCCTCCCCGCGCACAGGGCGGCCTACGATCTCATCACTGCCCGCGCCGTCGCAAAAATGAGCGTACTTGCGGGCTGGATGCTTCCCCTCCTCAAACCCGGTGGGACCGCCATCGCGTACAAGAGCCGTGACATCGCCCAGGAGTTGGAGGAGAGCCGCCCCACCCTTATGCGGCTTGACGGCAAGATCGAACGCATCGCGGAGGTCGCCCTGCCCGGCACGGACATCGTCCGTAAGCTGGTCTTCTTGAAACGGCCTTGAGCCCGTGTTGCGTACGCTTCCATGCCCTGGAGGCCAGAATAGCACATGTAGGGGCAGGCCCCCGTGCCTGCCCTATAGGGCATCCCAGTGGAGGGCGCAGCAAGCCGCGCCCCTACATGCCGGAGGAAAAACATGAAAAATCGGGTCAAAATCGGTCTTCTGCTATCCTGTTCGCTCGTCGGATTGGCGGCGCTGACCTTACGCCCTGCCGGAGCCGAGCACTTCGACTGCATACTGCGTGTGGAAGCGCCCCACTCCCAGGGCGAAGCGGGTTCGGATACCACGCCCCCGCTCGGGGGCGTCAACCCACGCCCGGTCGTGAAGGCGAAGGTTGGCGAGGACGTGCATATCACCTGGAAGATGAAGAATGCCTTCCCCCACGGCACTATGAAAAAGGTGACCATCCACTTCTTCGTGGTGAAAGAGGCGAAGACCGGCCAGAAGCCCGTCCCCGACCCGGCAGGCGCGGCGGGCATCGTGGACAACAGCTTCGTCATGGACTTCGAGCCGAACGCGGCGGCCACCGGCGCACTGCGGCTGAAGTTCACCGATCCGGGCAGCTACCTGGTCCGGGTCCAGAGCGAAGACACCCACCAGGAGCACGACCACGAACACTTCTCCGCCATTGATGTGGAAGTGGAATAGGAAGATGAGAGTGAGAGCAAGCGCACACACACAGAAGTGGGGTGCGCTGACGGCCTGCGCCCTGAGGAGAATCACACCGCTTCTCCTTCTGTGTTGCAGCGCGTCTTCCGTGTTGGCAGCCGCCGTCAATGTAAAGTCTTGCGGAGCCCTCGGCAACGGCATTACCGACGACGGCCCCGCGATCCAGCGCGCCATCAATATGGCGGCGCAGTCGCGGCCTTCCATCGTCATTTTCCCTAACGGAAGGTATCGAGTCACCCAGGCGATACGACCGGAGTATGATGGGATGACCTTAGAGGGACAGGAAGGGGCGGTCCTTATCGCCGATCCGAGAGAGAGTAAGGGCGTCCCCCCTCCTTCATTTCCCGAAGCCATCCTGGTGAACCGCGGCTATCCCGGCCCGCCGCAACCCGTGTCGAACCTGACCATCCAGAATCTTACGGTAGAAGTACGCAATGGAAACAGTGACCCGCAGATTTCAACCGCCTCCATCCAATTGAACAATTGCATTAACTGCCTGGTAGAGCGCGTCCATGTGGTCTATACGGGAGCCCTGCCCAAACCCAACGAACTGGATGGGATCGGCACCTCTCAGGGAACCAGCGGCCTTATCAAAGATTGTATCGTTGACGGCATTCCCAAAGCAGGCATCTACGCCTCCGCCGGCACGCACGATCTCACCATCGAGGACTGCGAAGTGATGGATGCGAAAGGTCCCCTCCTCAATGCTCAGCCTGGTTTCGGACGCACGGGATTCTCCCTCACCGGAAGCCACATCCAGCTTCTCCATTGCCGTTCCCATGATAATGAACTCCGGGGCGTCCTGATTACGACGAATGGCTACCCCACGCAAGGGATCGTTTATCCCGCTCCCGTGGACATCCAGTTGAGCGACTGCGATATATACGACAACGGTGGAAACGGCATCGAACTGGTGAGCCAATTTGACGGCGCTGTTCCTTCCAACATCCAGTTGGACAACCTGACGCTGAACAACAACGACGGCGTCGGCTACTATATCCAGGCTGCGGAAAATCTGACCATACAGGGTGGAGAGGTCAGAGGCAGCGGCAGCGCGGGGATATGGATCGAGAACATCCCGATTTCACCGGGTTACGCGGTGCGGACGCAGAACATCGCGATACAGAACGTGCAAATCGGCGATAATGGTCGCCTGGTCGGGGTGGACGTACCGGGGATTGGACTGGTCGCCGCCAATGACGTAACGATATCGGGCGGCAAGATATACCGTTCCGATCCCACACGCAATCAGATCTATGGGGTCGGGCTGTACCGCGACACAACGTTCTTCGCCAGCCCCAGCGAGATCCAGATCACGGGCGTTGATTTCCTGACGGGGCTCACCCAGTCGGTAACGACGGTCGCCCTCGATGGCATCGATGATCCCCTGGCTGCGGCGGTGTCGGGCTATTATGATATTGCATTCTACGGTGACCCGGAAGGGATCCTCTCCGCACCGTTCAAATCTCTTTACACAAACGTGAAAACCGGCAACGGTTTTCTCAAAGCGACCGGAATCGACCCCACAGGATGGATTTCGACTGGGCCGTAGATCCGTTATGTGGGATCGAATCTGACAGCGCCGCCGGACGCAGCTTATTGCGTCCGGCGGCGCTGTCTCTATTTCGCCCGCAGGCTGTTCTCTGGGAGCATGGAGGCTGCAAGCCCCTGGGAACACTGGGCGGTCAAAATAGTTATGCTTATGCGATTAACAATCACGGGCAAATCGTTGGATGGTCAGAGACATCGGATGGAAGTGAAAGTTACCATGCCTTTCTCTTTGAAGAGGGCAAAATGATAGATCTTGGAACACTTGGCGGATCCTTCAGTATAGCCTACAGTATCAACGATCTCGGACAGATCGTCGGAGAATCCAAAGACCCTACCGCCATCAACCATGCCTTCCTGTGGGAGAGAGGAAGGATGTATGATCTTGGAACTCTCGGAGGGCTGCACAGTTGTGCGCTTCATATCAACGCAAATGGTTTCATTGTGGGGCATAGCATGACATACAACCTGGAATCGCATGCTTTCCTGTATGCACACGGGCAGATTTATGATCTCTCCTCACCTACGGAGCAAGACGAGCGGGCAGTCACCATCACAGATGCGGGGATGATCTACTGCTTTGGCCGGGAGCAAGGAATCGGGCGAATCGACGCAGCCGATGCGTTATCGTTCCATTTGAAACAGCGGCATAGCTTGCCCTACACCAGACAGGATACGTACAATCTGGAGATATACAGTGGGAATAGCCGAGGAGTATTAGTGGGAAAGCGCATCACGACTCAGGGCTATTATAACGAAGAGGCAATTCTGTTATCACCACCATAATAGAATAGCTCCCTGCGAGAGGGCTTACTTCGACCTGTGCTGCTCTTATCCGGGTCAGGCATGGGCGGCCCGCCCTACTGACCGCACAAGCGCCGGATCTGAGCCTTATGTCCCAGGTCATGGTTTGCCAGCCAGATGCCCAGATCGAGCAGGGACACGCTATCCCCCCGCAACGTGCCGTGTTTCGACCACTGCTGCGGGTTCAGATCCTGCACCAGGGCCAGGCTTGCGGAGCGTGCCTCCTGCAGTCGCTCCAGCAGCGCTTCGACGGGCATCTGCTCATAGCCCTTGCCTTCGTGCATCAGCCAGGGCGGTCTCGGGGAGGTCAGATCGGGAATATCGTCCCGTTCCAACACGGCCCCGGCACGCTTGAGAAACAGCCGGTCGGTCTCGACCAGGTGGCCCAGGATCTCTTTCGCACACCACTGCCCTTCGGAGGGGCAGGCGCTTAGAACGGCGTCGGAAACGCCGGCGGTGAGGAGAGCCATCTCCCTGGGAAGCGTCTCTAACGTGGCGAGGATCTGCGCCGGAGATAACCGCCCCAGACGCTCCGATGTCTCCACGTAAAAAGGGCCGTACCACGCAAATTCGGTTCCCAGCGCCTCACACACAGGGCACGGGTCCGGACGGTCGCTCTCCGCCACAAATCCGCAGTGCAGACAGACCCATAAGATCTGAGCGACCTGCGTATCCTGGATGTCCGGCTGGTCTTGCAGGCTCCGCACACTCTGCCGCAGGAGGGTCTCTAACTGCTTGCGGCTCACAGCGATCTGTTCCAACACACGGCGGGTTTCCGGATCCGCTTCTTCGTCAGCAGGGAGCGCTCTGTCCAGCTCCTCGACTTCGGAAAGGATGGTTTCGAGGAGTTCCTCGGGGTTATCGAGGCCCTCCTGCATACGGGCGAGCCGCAGGGCCAGGGTCCGTTGCACACAGGCCGCGACACGCAGGACCTTGGCGACATTGAACTCTCCCCGCCGGATCGCCGCTTCCGCCGCAGCCAGGTTCCTGATATACGCGGATCCACCCTGAGCAATCAGGGTTTCGAGTTGGGTCTGCATAACGGCCTTGCTCCCTTCGGACCGATTTTACCCGCGTGAGGCGGCTTCAACGTACCTCTTCCAGATAGTCCCATAGATTATCGAGTATGTCGGCGTTCTCGTCATCCTGCAGAGAGAGCGTCTTTTCTGCAAATTGGATCGTGTTCCCGCCATGATAGGGCAGATAGTTGCGATGTTGGAACGTGAGGATCGTCCCTGCTGCAAAATGACCTTTATAGAAATCGGTGAAGTCTTTCCGAACCCGGTAGCGGCATCCCGGCTTCAGTTCATAGATCGTTCCATTTGCCATGTCGTCCTACCTTTCTATAGCTTCTGAAGCGCTTCCAGCGCCGAGACGATATAGGAGTGCAACTCCTCTCCCGGTTTCATAGCCTTGCGCCATCTCTCCGCCGCGGCCTGAACCAAAGGGAACATTGCGGGATCTCCCAGGTTCTCCGCAGCGCTCTGGAATCGCGCTGGCTCCGGCAGGAATCCACCCGTTCGTCCGGGAATAAAGCAAGCACTCCCGTGACGAACGGCTTAACCCGCTACGGAAAACCCCGTGGCAAAAACCACGATCAGGCTTTAAGGAGACTGCTGATCCTGATCCACACACTCATGAAAGGGAACTCTGATGGCCTATAAACCGCATACCGAAAACGAAGCGTACGAACTAGTCCTTTGTGGACATCTGGAGTCCTTCGTTGCTCGCCTGCGCCAGCTTCCACCGGACAAATGGGACTGGACGCCCGATCAAGCGGCCCCGACAGCCCGCATTCTCGCCGCGCATACCTGGCAGTGGTTACAATGCGATCGCCAGCACATCGCCGAACCGGATGCCTCCAAGCATACGCGCATTCCGGAACCGCCTGCGGATCCCCAGGCCATGTGCGATGCGATGCAGGAGGAGACGGAGCAATGGCGCGCGCTGCTACGCGGGCTGACACCGGAGCAATTTGAGACGGATCGCGTGCAGTTCAATGGGAACTTTCCCATGAACATTCGCAGTTTTGTGTGCCACATGATCCAGAACACCATCTACAAACATGGACAGTTTACGACCCTCTACTTCGCACTGGGGTTGGATGGCACGGAAGCGTATACCGCGCCGTTTCCCAATCCCATCTATGAAGAGTTGTTTCGCCCCGCGAAGTCGTAACGAGAGCCGGGAATGGGTCAGGCACGGCCAGAGAAGAGCGCCCCACACCCGGCTACTTCGATGGAGACGTCGTGAAACCGCTGCGTGAGCGCGCGCTTCAACGCTTCAAGGCTGTCGTCCCGGTTCGAGAAGATGCCTTTCTTGTTGTAGATCTCCATCAGGCGGCTTGCCGCGCCATTGCGTACCACGCCACCCTGGAGGAGTGTCGAGCCGAAGAGCACGGCGTTGGGGTTCATCAGCGCTTTGAGATGGTCTAAGACTACGCCCTTCTCCTCAAGCGATCCGGGCAGGCAGTGTATCAGATAGTTGATCCCGACCGAATCGAACTTCGCCGCCGGGATAGAGATTGGCTGCAGGACATCGCAACGGTACGTCTCCGGGCGGTACCTGGCAAGCCGCCGAGAACAGAACTCCAGCGTATTGGGGTTCAGATCCATCAAGGCGATGCGCGGCGTCTCGGAGGGCATGCGGCAGCGATCCAGGAAGTAACCCGTCCCGACGCCGACGTCCAGGTGGTTCGGCGTGATATGCCGATGATACAGCGCTTCGATCTTCTGGGTCGGACACTTCCACACAAACCGATTGGAAAGACCATGGACCCAAAAATCGTAGATGGTAAGGACGCGCCTGGTGTAAACCGCCTGTCCGGCTTCTATCTGTTCCGGTGCGATGCTCATCATAACCTCCCTATGGAAATCCGCTCCGAAAATCTCCTACGGAGGTCCATCCGGAGCTACGTACTCTTCCTGTTGACAATAGTATCACACAGCGGAAGCGCCCTCCGCAACGGTCAGGCCCACCGCAGCAGGCTGACCTCCTGACAGAACCCCGGCCCCATCGCCGCCAGGATCGCATAGGAGCCGGGTTCGGGCGATACCTCGGCGAGGATCCTGTCCAGGATGAGCAGCACCGAAGCGCTCTCGACGTTGCCGCCCTGCGCCCACAACGCACGCGCCCGTTGAAACGCCAGCGGCGAGAGATGGAACTCCTCCTGGAGGGCATCCATCACCTTCGGGCCGCCCGGATGCAGGATCCATTCGTCCACGCGGTCTTCCGAAAGCCCCTGTGCCTCCAGCAACGCATCCACAGCCGCGCGTAGCCCGTGGCGAGCCCGCTCCGGAAGGCTGGGGTGCAAGTTGCCCCGGATCCCCGTCTCTACGATCTCCGCTCCCAACAGTCCCCCCGTATCCGGCGTCAGCAGAGAACCGCTCTCCACCACCTCATAGCCCCCGCTGACCGCCAGGGGATGTCGATCTCCTACCATCAACACGGCGGCGACGCCATCCCCGAAAAGAGCCATCGTGACCAGCGCGCCCATCAGACGGCTCCGGAGACCGGGCTTGTTCGGCAGGCGGCGGATCAGATCGGCCAGTTCGCGCTGCACCGACCCCTGCCAGCATACGGAGACGATCTCGCAGGAGAGGATCATCACGGCCTCCTCCGGATGGCCTTTCAGATAGTCCGCCATCCGCCCCACCGCATACGCACCCCCCGCACACCCCATGCCCCCGAAGGAGATCCGCTTGGTCCCAGGGCGAAACGGCAGGCGGTTCATCAGGCGAGCCTCCAGCGAAGGAACGACCAGCGTCGGGATGATCGAGACCGAAGCGATCTGGGCGATATCCTTCGGAGCCAACCCGACCTGATCGAGCAGCGTGCCGACGGCGGATTCACACAGATCCAATGCGGCCTCGATCCCTGCGGCATTCGCGGCGCTGAAGGCAGGCTGCTCTGCGGAGTGCACTAGCGGGAGGGCGAAGTAGCGCCCGTAGATCTGAGCGGAGCAGAACAGACGATCTATGATAGCATCATTGAAGTCGAGATTTACATCCACCAGATAGTTGCGGAGCGCATCGGCAAGCTCCTGCTGTTTGTAGTAGTAAGACGGCGTTGCGGTCGAAGTAGCCAGAATGTACGGCATGGACGTTCCTCCCTGGTTTGCCTTTCCATAGAAGCGTATCCGCTGCCTACTGCCCTGCGGCTATCCCCAGTATAGGTGGTTTCGTCCGCCAACGCTGTGTCGCAGCATAATAAAGTGGTGTATGCTGCGACACAGGTTCGCCCAATCGTGCCGAAACCTGTTCAAAGAGGAGCTGACCGCGCTCTGGACCCGCAATAACCGGGCCACCGATGGCAGCACCTATGTCCTGGCCGAGTATATCGAGGTCATCGGCACGCGGGCTTAACGCAAATGCAGGGCGGTCAGGCTTGACGACCGCCCTGCTGTTTTCATCTCTTTTGCGTGAGAATAGGGTACATTGATTTTGCTGAGAAAGGACGCTGAGGATGTTGGAATAGTCTATACCCCTGATTAAGGATGAGATCGCTATGTCGCAAACTTCCTTCCGCCGGATGAGCCGCCGCCATGTGGTCACGTCGCTGGGAGCCGCCGCGCTTGGGCTGGTCGCCCTGGGCAAGGCCGAGGCGCAAGAAGCCCAGGCAGCGCAGGAAGCGCAACCGGAGCCGAGCCGCCCCAATATCCTGCTCATTCTGGTGGATGACATGGGCTTCTCCGACCTCGGCTGCTACGGCAGCGAGATCCACACGCCCCACCTCGACTCGCTGGCGCACAATGGCCTCCGATTTACCCAGTTCTACAACACAGCCCGCTGCTGGCCCTCCCGCGCGGCGATCCTTACCGGCTACTACGCCCACCAGGTCCGCCGCGATACGCTCCCCGGCATCAAGAGCGGTGCGGGGGGAACCCGACCCGCCTGGGCCAGGCTCCTACCCGAGATGCTGCAGCCTCTGGGCTATCGCTCCTACCATTCGGGCAAGTGGCATGTGGACGGCATGCCGCTGCAGAACGGCTTCGACCACTCCTACAGTATGAATGACCACGACCGGCACTTCTATCCGCGCGAGCATACGGAGGACGATAAGCCCCTCCCGCCGGTCGAACCCGGAACCGGCTACTACTCCAGCACGGCCATCGCCAACCACGCCATCCGCTGCCTGAAGGAGCACGCCGAAAAGTATCCCGGACAGCCTTTTTTCGAGTACCTCGCCTTCATCGCACCCCACTTTCCGCTGCAAGCGCCCCCCGAAAACATCGCGCCCTACCGTAAGACTTATCTCCCTGGCTGGGACGCGATGCGCGATGCGCGGTGGCATCGCATGAAGCGGATGAAGATCGGAGGGTCGGCGCTCTCCGCCATCGAGCGCGACCTGGGGCCGCCCTATGCGTTTCCGGAGGACATCAAGAAGCTCGGCCCCGACGAGGTGAACCGCCCCCTCCCCTGGACGGAACTCACCCCGGAGCAGCACGTGTTCCAGGCGAGCAAGATGGCCGTCCACGCGGCGATGGTCGCACGCATGGACCACGAGGTCGGGCGCGTCCTGGCCCAGATCAAGGCGATGGGCGCCTTGGACAACACCCTCGTCTTCTTCCTCTCCGACAACGGAGCCAGCGCCGAGATGATGGTACGGGGCGATGACCACGATCCCCACGCCAATCCCGGCAGCGGTCCCAGTTTTCTCTGCGCCGGCCCCGGCTGGTCGAGTATGTGCAACACGCCGTTCCGCCGCCACAAGACCTGGGTCCATGAAGGCGGCATCTCGACCCCGCTCATCGTCCACTGGCCGAAGGGCATCGCGGCGCGCGGCGAGTTGCGGCATACCCAGGGGCACATCATCGACCTGGCGCCCACGATCCTGGAAGCGGCAGGCGGTCAGCGCTTCGAAACGTGGGCTGGTCAGCCCGTCCCCACGCCGCCCGGCAAGAGCCTGGTCCCGCTCTTTGCGAAGGATGGCACGGTCGCACACGACTATCTCTGGTGGCTCCATGAGGACAATCGCGCCCTCCGCATGGGCGATTGGAAGATCGTCGCGGCGGGGAAAGAGAGTGAATGGGAGCTGTACGATATGCGTACCGACCGCTCGGAGACCCGGAACGTGGCGCAGGATTATCCCGAGAAAGTCCGGGAACTGGCCGCCATCTGGACGCAACAGTACGAGGCGGACATCGCGCTGGCCAGCAAGGATCTGCCGCCGGAGCCGAAGAACAATCCGGGGTAGATCGTTTCCAGGAGGTTTCCATGCACGCCTCGCCGCTACGCAGCGCGCCCAAGCAGACGCTCCCAACCGCGTTTCATATCATGACGAAGCCGATCGGCCCGATCTGCAACCTCGACTGCAAATACTGCTTCTACCTGGAGAAGGAGGGCCTGTATCAGGAGGAGCGCAAAGCGCGCCCCTCCTGGCAGATGCCCGATGAGATCCTGGAGAGCTATATCCGGCAGTACATCGAGCAGCAGGAGATCCCCGAAATCAGCTTCGCCTGGCAGGGCGGCGAGCCGACGCTGCTCGGCGTGCGCTTCTTCCGCAAGGTGGTCGAACTGCA